>JBBRNS010000051.1:0-20255 GCA_038230175.1 Burkholderiales bacterium | reverse complement strand
CGTTCACGTTCACGTTCACGTTCACGTTCACGTTGCCGGTTTCGTCTTCTCGTGTGACAAGCACCACGCCCTCGGCGGTTTGGGGGCCTGGCGTATGGTGACAAAACCGCAGGCGCGTACCAGGCGGCCACTGGAGTAGGGTCGCATTTTTAGGGCCGTGATTAGCTTCTTTTTTGATAGCTGCTTGCGCAATAGCAGCAAGGGGTGGGGGCGTAAAGTAAGACCCAACGCGGCCTGGTGTGCTGCGGCGTCCCTCACCTGTTGGCGGCGGTGGTCGCTCAAGGACAGCAGTGCGTCTTGCACCCGTTGCGAGGTGGCCAGTACCCAAGGGGAAGATCGCACGTTCACCATAGTGCTGCCACGCGTTGCACCACGGTCGGCCGTTACCACAAATGTGCATTGAGGCCGCATTGAACTCTTTGTCGATCCATGCTGAACCAAAGCGGGCGAAAATGAAGTGCGACCTTCCGCTTTGCGCTCGTTGGGGCACGCGCCAAAGGCGCATGTGCCCGCAAACCGCGACGCCGGTCAGCGCGCAAAAATGGGCAATAGGTCGGCATAATGCGCCGATGAAAATACTTGTTCTTGGCGCTGGCGGCATCGGTGGCTACTTCGGAGGTTACCTCGCGCAAGCAGGGGCGGACGTCACTTTTTTGGTGCGCCCCAAGCGCGCGGCCCAACTTGCGGCCGACGGGCTCGTCATCGAAAGCCCGAAAGACCGTGTGGTACTGCGTGTCGCCACGGTGAGCGCCGAATCGGTGAAGCCCGAATACGATCTTATTTTGCTTTCGTGCAAAGCCTACGACCTTGATTCGAGCGTCACTGCCATCACAGGTGCGATGCACGCGACAACGTGCGTGGTGCCCTTGTTGAACGGCATGTCGCACCTCGACACCCTCGACGCAGCGTTCGGGCGGGACCGCGTGATGGGCGGCAGTTGCCAGATTTTTGCGACCTTGGCGCCAGATGGCGTGGTGAAGTCATTGGGCGACGTGCAAACCATCCTGTGGGGGCAGCGCGAAGACAACGCGGTACAGCGCGCGGCCTCTGCTGCGCTCGCGCATTGGTACGCCAAGACGACCGTCGCGTGGACGGCGTCCGATACGATCGTCCACGACATGTGGGAAAAGATCGTGTTTCTGTCGACCTTTGCTGGCATGACGTGTTTGATGCGCGGCAACATTGGTGAGATTCTCGCCACCGAAGACGGCAAGGCGTTAATGCAGCGCTTTTTGGACAGCACGGTCGCGATTGCAGGGGCAGAAGGCTACCCACCGCGTGCAAAGATGATCGAACGTTTTGTCAGCGTACTCAACGCGGTTGGCTCGCCGATGACGGCCTCGATGTTGCGAGACCTCGAAGCCGGCAACGACATCGAAGCCGAACATATCGTTGGATTTATGCGTGACCGTGCACGCAAGCACGGCATCGACGACGCCATGCTCTCGGCAGCGTACGTGCATTTGCAAACGTATCGCAACCGCCGCGCCGCCGGGCGTTTTTAGCCGCAAATAGCAATCTCACAGCATGACCGCTGTACGGCCGCTATGGATATGCTGTTTTTCTTGCCAAATTGCCCTCTAGCCCTCGTCCCTCTAGCGTGGGAAGCTATCAAAACAGTAGCGTGTGGTGGCCCGACATGAAGAGGTTGGCTCTAGCGTGGCACCAGGGCTTTAAGCGTCTTTGCCGGTATGCCATCGCTGATCATCGCCGTGATGCGCAGCGCTGCACATGGCGTTCCAAATAGGCGGTGATCCAAGGATGAAGCCGGATTGGTCGCTACCACTGCAAGCTCAGGTCGGCATTGGGGCATTGCGGCAGCGGTTTGCAAATAAAGGCCAAGACGTAGATGGTGTCTGCGGCAGGCGCAGGAGACGCTGGTGGAGGGTTTGTGCTCACGATTTCAGGCGTGATCAGCATTTGTCGATCAGTTAAGCGATCAACCTTTAACGCATTAAAGCGTTGCATCGTACGTACGCTCATGGCCGTACGCGATATGTCCGACGCCGCCGTGGTCAGCGTCGCCGTTGCTGTCGGTTGGGTGTGAAAACGCATTGGCATTAATTCGACCGCAGCTTCGCTAATACCCGCGTGCACTGCGAATGCGGAAGGGCGCCCGCTGAACCGTGCTTTCGCCAGCGAGTGAACCGGTCGTTCTCCTTGCTCAAAGGTGGAAGCTTCAATAGCTGCATTGTGTCTTTTCTGCAGTATGGCGCTACTCAGTAAGGCCGCCTGACTGAATCGAAAGCCATCGAACGGCCCACTGGTTGCAGGCGCAGCGTTGACCGAGGTCACGCTCACATTCCGTGCGAAAACTACTGCTGCGACGTAGGCTGGACACTCGCCCGTGGGCGGCGTTCTGCCATCGGAGAGCAAGCGTTCCGACTCTGAAAATTTCCAAAAGCGAGCTTTAAACAGACTTGGATCAAACCACGGTCGAACGATCGCGGCGGAGCTGAACTCGAACCCCATCGCCTGGTTTCCGCTCGGTGGCGTTGCGCTCCCGAGCATGGTCGTTAACCATGCGGGGGGGGCCTCTCGGATGAGTGCGGACACCTCGCTCGCACTCAAGGTAAAACCACGCCAGGCATCATCGGCCACTGCGTTCGCTGGTGAAAAGCCGCATGGCATCACGCGTACACCGTCGCTTGCGTCGTGCAGCGAATCAAGATCGGGGTTGAAATTCGCGCGCCACTCCGCCCAAGTCAGCGACGGTGATCGCGCGCCGAGTGTAGCCACTTGCATTTGCGCGGTTTCAATTTCGTCTTTGAATCCGTCGAACATCCACGCTTGCAAGAGCTCCGCCAGCTCACGGCGCAATCGTGGGCCAGTCGCGTGCAGCCAGTCCAGCTTTTCATCGGGCTCGGCGCTTGTCGCCGTCAGATCCGCAGCGGTGTAGCGCTGCTCGGCGAACAAGTAGGCGTCGCGCATTTGACGATAAGCAATGTATTTTTCAGAGTCGTGATCGTCGGTGCGCAGCACCGCGCGTGCTGTCTGAAATACAGCATCTTCATCGGGTGTGCGGGACGACACGGCAAGCATGGCTGAATTCAGCACTGAGTCGTAGCTGTCCGACAGGCGCACATCCCCGCTCGGCTGCCACGCCTCGCCGGTCGGAATTAAATCCACGATTGTCGAAAATTCCTTGCGATGGTGATTGCTTTCAAGCAGTGCAGCCGCGTTACTTTGGTCAAAAAAATCGAGTTGGCGTGGTGTAAACGGCAAGGGAGATATCGGAAAGCTCAAAAAAGTTTGCTCTTTAGAAAAAACTTTTTTTGCCTTCAACATCAGGGCACAGAGCGTGGTTGCGTCCATGATGGCGTCAGCCCTAAATCCACTGCGTGATGCTGGCGAGCGGATCGGGGCTCTTCGGTGGCATGTGACACTTGAACCCGATCACCTGCGCGCCGTCGACCCGCATCATCTGATTTTCTGAATCGTAGTGATACTGGGAGCTGCGCGATCCGCTGGCCGAGCTCTGCGAATGACTACCGCCCAGGTGCCACGGACCGAACGCAAGATAGCCGCCACCGCTGGTGGACGACTGCTGCCATTCAGAGTGCATCTGTTCAAAGCCGCTACTTTTGGCAAAACTTATCCAGAGATCTTTCACCGCGATCAACGAGGTCGGAAACGCTGGGATTAATCCTTTTGGCGGCTTGCCACCATCGCTGACCATTTGGCTTTTTGCCTCTGGGTTGTTGGCATCAAAGCGCCAGCACTTGCTGTTGAGAAAAGCGGATTTAAACCAAGGGCGCACGATGGGAACTTGCGTGACCTTAAAGCCCATGCTGAAACTCGATGAATCGAATTTCACGGACGAATCAAAGTTTCCACTGGCCGAACTGTGCGAGCCGCCACCACCAAAGATCCCCAAGAATCCACCCGCTGCGGAGGACTTTGAGCGGCTCATGCTGTAGCTCGAATTGCTGCTGCTTCCGAAGTCGGAAGAGCTGAAGCCAAACTCCGTCCACCCGGTTGCCTCCATAAAATTTCCGGGCACTACTGAGCTATAGAAAAAATCGCTACCTGAAGCCATTCCGGTGAGTCGTGCTTTTTCTAGGTCGTCAAGATACTGCCGCTTTAGCAACGCCATGTCACGTCGCATCACTTGGTCTATAAAGGCAGATATGGCTTCGACGTCATCTTTGAAGCCGCTACTTACCCAGTCGTCCATAGCGGCCTTTACACGGTTGCGTAGGATGCTCGCGTTCATTGAAAAGAAATGAATTGCCTTGACGTTGTCTGCGGTGAGTGCGTCGATGCGGCGACTGTTGTACTCAAGTGCATTGTCTTCGTAGGCCTTGAGTTTGCTGTTGTAGGCGATTAAGAGCGGGCTCGGTTCGGATACCTGAACCTCGCTATCGTCGATGAGGTTCTTCTTTGTCTTAGTGACTTGAAGGAGGTTGCGAAACTTCTCTATCTTTTTTTTTGTTTCTTCAGGTAATTCCGTCTGTATCACCTGACTCATACGCAGGATGTACTCATACCGATCCGACAGCGTGCCCTCGTTGTTCATAATGCTCATGGCCGCAAATTGGCTGTTGGTTGTAGCCGCAACGTCGGGTACGAAATCAACCAGGCGTGAGAAATTTTCTGCCTGCATGTAGAGCTTTGCTGTGTCCTGCGCGCGCAGGCCTTCGAGCATAGCCGGAGTGATTTCAGGGGCTGGCGTGGTCGCGCCACCCGCGCCGGTGATCTCCTGAAGCGCGGCTTTCTTCACCACGCCACTCAACCCCTGCGACAGAAATTCAAAGTCGCTCGGCATGATTGGAATACCGGGCGTCGCCCAGCTAAAAAAATTGTCTTCTGACTTCGGCACGGTATCGTCGCCATTTGTCAGAATGTTGTAAAGCTTACCCATGATCGAGTTAAGCATGACGCTGGGTTCTACGAGGGCCATAATGAAAATCCTTATAAAAGACAGACTGCGGACTAAAAAATATCTTTTGGCTCTTTGCAGATGCCGGTGAATGCTCCCTTGTCACTACGCGGCATGCTTTGACGACCAAAGGATGCATCCCGCCAATCCGATTCGTACCAATCTTTGTCTTGGCCCGCAATGCGTGGTCAGCGACTAAAGCATCGCAATCGGCGTTTTATCGGAGTCGATTGGCTGTGATGTATCACTCTTGCCCTTATGCAATGACGTAACCGTAGTTGCCCAGTGCCGCCACGATCGTCGCGTAGTTGGCAGGTTTTGCGGTGGTCGTTGGAGCGCTGCGATAGCTGTCGAGCCGTGCGTTTCCACGGGGCTTGCCCGGCGGCGCTACTTCGTTGAATCCCATCAAAAGCGCCAGCTCTTCGGCGTTGTCCGCTTTGCCAAGTTCGGTCATCAGCAGGTCCACTTCGACCTTAATGTCCGCGTCCGACATCGATGGCGTCCCTTCGCTTCCATCCATCGTGAATGAGTCTGGAAACACGATGAAGCTGACCGGGAAATTGTTGTTAAATGCGTTTCCCCGACCGCTACCGCCAAGGTTTTTCCCAACCTTGTGTGAACACTCGCCAAGCGCGAAACTGTTGGCGCCGCCGCGGTCCACAAAATAGAAGCCACTTTGCAGATTTTTGTTATGGCGAATAGCCAACCCGTAGTCCCCGAGCTTGAAACCAAGCAATGCGAGTTGACCGGAGAGCGCTCCGTAGGCAATTTCCGACGCGTCAACATAGCTCGTCTGCAAATGCGCTGGGCCGGTGGCGTGCGGCGTTGCCGAGACATAGTATCCGGGCTTTGGATCTCCGTTTTTAGCTTGCTGTATCACCGGATACTTGCCCTTGTGCAAGAGGTTAGGGCGCTTGTCGATGATTGCTTCGCCGCTGGTCACTAACGGGTGCGTTTCAGGCAGTGCAACCAACCCGAACCACCCATTTTCTTCGCCCCATGCGTTGCCCAAGTCGTCGTCCGGCATGGGTGTGATCCCGGGTGGGCCATAAGCCGTTGGTGAGCCGTCAAAATCAATGTTGACGTGGCCAAAAAATACGTAGGCAACGGGTTTTTCAGGCTCGCTGTCCCAGCTTACTGCGGTCAATGTTACCTGCGGAAAATCATGACCGGTGCGCCAGTTGGTGGACGGGTGATCTTTGAAAATGAGCTTAGGCATGGTGTCGTTTTTCCTCTTTGGGTTGATCCACGATTGCGTGGAGGCGCTAGCCATCAAACCGGGTTGCGAGATCCCAGGTTTGCGGTGACGTTAAAAACGCCTCAGCGTCTTCATTCAACGTTTGCTTGCGAATTTCATTGTTGCCCTCGAAGCACATACATGAATCGCCATCACACATCTTTTTAACGACGTCGAGTTGCATAAGTTGATCGACGCCCGCCGTACTCATCACCCGATTGAGGGCGCCTGCGATCTTTTCGCCAAGGGGTGCGTTGACAGTTGCCGAGCTAAGCGCGCCATCGTCGTACTGCACGACGATGACACCAGTGCCGTCAATGCAATCGTTGTCGAAGTTTTGGTTGATCCAGCCTTCGTACATGGCGAGTTCGACTCGCTCTACCCGTGGTATCAGCGGTGCTTCGCGGCTGACAATTGAGCGCATCGCGTCGAGCTCAATTTGAATACCTGCAATGTAGCCGCCGCGACCACCTTCGTCGTTTTGCTTGTATTCATTCTCGATCTCGATACGCAGATCCTCGCCGGATTGATCTTGGGTGAATGCGTTGGTCACGGCGCTGCGAGTGCTCTTGATCCAGTTGGATACCGACAGCGTCTGCGCGGCTTTGCCAGCGCGATCCACTTCGTCGTAGATCGCATGCGCCATGTCAACCAGCGGCCCGAGATCGGCGCCAGTGGCGCTTTTTGCCGCACTAACAGCAGCCTTTTCGACGGCCTTCATGCCCGACTTGAACGCGGCCCCGAGGTAGTCTGGTTTTGCTTCCTTTGGAGATGCGGCCTGGACCGTGGTTTGGAAGTTATCGATGGCGCTCAGATAGGCGGTTGCGAGCTTTGATTTGACCTCCACCGTCGCGCGCACATAGTCGCGAATCGTTTGCATATCGGTGTCAAAGTCGGCGGCGATGGCGGATTCTCCAGACATTTTTAGCTCCTGGTGCCCGGCAATGCCGGATCTATAAGTTGTGTGTCGCGCAAAACGACCGAACGGCGTTACTTATGTGGCCCCAACGCTTGGCGCCACTTCTACGGTGGCATCTTCTGCAAAGCATCGAATAATTTTTTGGGGCCTATTCCATATCTGCGCCCAGTGTCATTCCAGCCCCATGGCCGCCTTTGCGATTTATCAATTTTTTGGCAAATTTCTAAAATCTAAATTGGGCGTAGCTGATGCTTATCCATCAGGGATTCATTGACAGGTGCATTTTTTGCCGCACAGGGCTGCGACCTTGGCGATACAGGGGACCTTGGTGAGTCCACCGTTGCCATCAATGCCAAGGGGCGCTGGTTTGCGTGCTCGGCGTCGGAAACAGGTCAGAAGTGACCAAGTCGGATGTCAACTACTGGCCGACTCAACGATCGGCATAAAACTCTCGGCCTGCGCGCGTGGCCAGTTGTTTTGGAAAATGAGGGGCAAGTGGCCCAGGTCGCCTTGCAGCAGGGCGCCATTGGGCAGCTGCGTCAAGATCAACTGCGCCAGTGATTTGACCTTGTGGTCGGTGCCCCGGCGCACGATGTGGTGCGCGTCAATCTGCTGGGGGTGTATTACGCCGGCGGCTTGGATCAGCTCTTTGAGAGCGTACATGGTTTGCTGGTGAAAGTGGTACACCCGCTCGGCCTTGTCGGGCACCACCAGCGATTGCTGGCGCAGCGGGTCTTGTGTGGTGACGCCGGTGGGGCAGTGGCCGGTGTGGCAATGCTGGGCCTGAATACAACCCAGTGCAAACATGAAACCGCGCGCGCTGTTGCACCAGTCGGCGCCCAGCGCCATCATGCGGGCAATGTCAAAGGCGCTGATCACTTTGCCCGCACAACCGATCTTGATTTTGTCGCGCAGCCCCGCGCCGCGCAAGGTGGTGTGCACCAGCAGCAGGCCTTCTTGCAGGGGTGAGCCCACGTGGTCGCAGAACTCTACCGGCGCGGCGCCAGTGCCGCCTTCGGCGCCGTCGACCACAATAAAGTCCGGCGTGATACCGGTGACCAGCATGGCTTTGACGATGGCAAACCACTCCCACGGGTGGCCAATACACAGTTTGAAGCCGGTGGGCTTGCCGCCTGAGAGCTCGCGCAGCCGGGCAATAAATTGCATCAGTTCAATCGGGGTCGAGAACGCGCTGTGGGCGGCGGGCGATACGCAATCACGCCCCTCGGGTATGCCCCGTGCTTGGGCAATTTCGGGGGTCACCTTGGAGCCGGGCAGCAAGCCACCCTGTCCGGGTTTTGCGCCTTGGCTCAGTTTGATTTCGATTAGCTTGACCTGCGGATCGCACGCGTTGGCCACAAACTTGTCGGCATTGAACGTGCCATCGTCATTGCGACAACCAAAGTAGCCCGAGGCCACTTCCCACACCAGATCACCGCCATGCACGCGGTGGTGAATAGAGATAGAGCCCTCGCCCGTGTCATGGGCAAAACCGCCCAACTTGGCGCCTTTGTTCAGGGCCAATATCGCATTGGCGCTCAGAGCACCAAAGCTCATGGCCGAGATGTTGAACACACTCATGGAGTAGGGCTGCTTGGTATCTGCCCCCACGGTGATGCGAAAGTCGTGCGACGGCACTTTGGTGGGGGCCAGTGAATGGTTGATCCACTCATAGCCTTCGGCATGGACATCGCGCTGGGTTCCAAAGGGGCGTTTGTCGGCCTCGCCCTTGGCGCGCTGGTACACCAGCGAGCGTTGTGCACGCGAGAAGGGCGCGGCCTCGCTCTCGCTTTCAATAAAGTACTGGCGAATCTCCGGCCGCACAAACTCCAGCATGTAGCGAATGTGCCCAATGATGGGGTAGTTGCGCAAAATCGAGCGCTTGGTCTGGTGCAGGTCATAGGCGCCCACGGCCAAAAGGCCTGCAAAGACCAAAAATACGAGTGCGCCTTCGCCAAACACAATCAGGCTAAACAGGCTCAGTAGCAGCCCAAAGGCGCACAAGCCCATGACCGTGTAGCGAACCGGGAACAGCGTATTGAGGTAGTGCAGCATGGTCGAAGAATCCTTTGGGTGGCACGATACCAGCCAACGGGGATTTGCAACAGGGCAAAATGGAGGCCGTTGTTTTGATCACCACCCATTGACTGCAAGCACTTGCGTGTTTGCCCCGCCATGACTGCCACCCCCACCACGCCCCTCGACACGCTCGAATCCGCCACTGATGTGGACGCCTACAGCGCCGCACGGTTTGACGAAATCGACGCCATCTTGGACGACCTGCGCACCCGTTATGACGAAACCCCCCAGTGGGAGTTTTGCGAAGGCTTGATGGCCGCCCTCATTTGCTGCCGCCGCCCGATTGACCAGGCCGAATACCTCGACGTGCTGCTCGCCATTGGCGACGGCAGCGACGCGCCTGCGGTGGTGCAGGGCGATGCTGCCGAGCCTGAGTCGGGCGGCTCATTTGCCAGCGCCGCGCAAAAAGCACGCTTTTTAGAAATATGGAACCAGCGCTGGGCCGAGGTGCAAACTGCGCTGGACATACCCACCGAGTCGCTGGAGAGCGAGACCGCCTACCACCCCGAGGTGATGGACGTGCGCGGCGCCATTGCCGAACTGTCGGATGCGGAGCGCGCCGAGATGGGCGACGAGGCCATTCCCTCATTCGCCCAAGTATGGGCCTTGGGATTTATGTTTGTGGTCGAGGCCTGGCCCGATGAGTGGGCCGAGCCCAGCGACAAAAAGGCTGCCAAGTGGCACGACATGGCGCTGCAGTCCATCGTCGCGCTCACTGAAGACGACGAGGGCGAGCCCGAACTCTCCCCGTTTAGCGAAGACGGCCCCCCCACCATGAGCAAAGAGCGCCTCAATGCCTTTGCCGACGCGGTGTGGTCGGTCTATGACCTGCGCGAAATCTGGCGCGGCATTGGGCCCCGTGTCGAAACCCTGCGCCGCGCCGATGTGCCCGGCCGCAATGACCCCTGCCACTGCGGCAGTGGTAAGAAATACAAGAAGTGCCACGGCGCCTGATTTCAGAAAATAATCGCGCTGTATTGGCCCTTGATCGTTTAGATACGGGGGCCTGTCACGTCACTACAGCCGCTCTAGCAAGCCTTGCAGGGCATGGCGCACGGTGGCTGCGCGGATCTGGGCGCGGTCGCCCGCAAAGTGAATGACTTGGGTGGTAACGCCTGTTGGCGTGGCCCAACCAAACCAGACCGTTCCTACGGGTTTTTCAGCACTGCCGCCACCAGGGCCCGCCACACCGGTTACCGCCACCGCGACCTGGGCCCGCGAGTGCGCCAACGCGCCCTGTGCCATCGCCTGCGCCACGGCTTGGCTGACGGCGCCCAGTTGGGCAATGACCGCCGCATCAACCCCCAGCAATTCGGTCTTGGCTTCGTTGGAGTAGGTCACAAAGCCGCGTTCAAACCAGTTGCTGGAGCCTGCTAAATCGGTGCAGGCTGCAGCGATAAGTCCCCCCGTGCAACTCTCGGCAGTGGCCAGCTTCCATTGGTTTCTAAGCATTAAATTGGCCACTAGCCCACATAGAATATGCGTAGGCAGCTCTGAATTTAATAGCAAGCTGTCGGAGGGATGCAGGAGGTCGTTCATTGTTTTTCAGCCGTGGCTTTCAGATTGGCCAAGCCCATTTCAAAGTCCTTGCCAATCATGCGGTCCATGCTGACAAACACGCCCATGAGTTTGGAGATATAGGGGCTGGGGCCCAACATGGCCCACGTCACCGTGGTGGTGGTGCCGCTGCTTTGCAGGGTGTATTCGGCCGTGTTGTGGGCTTCAAAGGGTTTAAAAAAGTCCAGCTTCAGTGTGAGCTTGGCATCGGGCACGGTTTTCAAAATTTCCATGCGCCCGGCACCCACTTGGCTATTGCCGCTCCAGGTGTAGACAGCACCAGCGCCGCTGGTGGCACCGCTGTAGGTGGTTTGCATGGCAGGGTCTAGCCTTTGCCAAGGCGACCAGCTACCAAACTGATGGAAGTCGTTGAGGATCGCAAACACCTTGGCGGGCGGCGCCTGAATCGTGGTGCTGCGCTTTACTAGAAAAGCATCGGGTTGCATGGCGGCATAGACCAGTAGCAGGATGATCAGTGCCACGGCGGCGAGCAATATTTTTTTGACCATGGGGGTGCTCCTAGTGGTGTGGGTGACTGGGTTTAGCGGGACATGCGGTTTGGTTGCTTCCAGCGTGCTCTGTATCGGTTCATCGGCATGGTTGAAATACCGCTATTGAGCAAACCGCCATGCCGCAAACACAAGTACCGTGCAGCCCGCCGCAACCACGTCGTCCAGCATGATGCCAAAGCCCGCTTTGCGCCACGCGTGCGGGTCGGTGTTGGGGTCCAGGAGGTGGTAGAGCGCGTCGGCCCAGCCCACCGGGCCGGGCTTGACCGCGTCGAAAAAGCGAAACAGGCCAAATGCCAGAACCTGGCCCACCAGGCCCACGGGCATCACGATCCACAGCACCATCCAAAAGGCCACCACCTCGTCCCAGACAATGCTGCCGGGGTCGAGCACGCCCATGTTGCGGGCGGTGATGGTGCAAGCCCACCAGCCCACCGGCAGAGACAGGCCTATGAGCAGCGCCCAGCGCACGTCGTTCATCCACGGGGATAGGGCAATAAACGCCAACCATGCCCACAGCGTGCCCGAGGTGCCCGGCGCAATGCGTGACAGGCCTGAGCCAAAGCCTAACGCCATCCAGTGCGCCGGGTGCGAGAGCATGAAGCGCACACTGGGCCGCGCGATGGGGGCGGGTTGTCCGGGGTCGGCCGGGAAAACGGTGACGGGTGATTCAGTCAGGTCGGTCATGGCGAAATTATCGGGCAGGCGGCAAGCCGCGGTGCTGCTTGCGAATAGACTGCGCACACCACCCGCCAAGGACCGCCATGCCCGCCCACCCCCACCAAACCATCATCGATGGCCTGATCGCGCCCCACGCGTCGATTGCGCCCAAGTATTTTTACGACCAGCGGGGCTCCGAATTGTTCGAGGCCATCACTGCGCTGCCCGAGTATTACCCCACCCGCACCGAGACGGCCTTGATGGCACACCACGCCGACGCCATTGCGGCCTGTGTGGGGCGCGGCGTGGCCTTGGTCGAGCTGGGCGCGGGCAATTGCACCAAGGCCCGCGCACTGTGCCGCAGCGTTCGGCCAGCGTGCTACGTGGGGGTGGACATATCGGGCGCGCATTTGCAGGCCGCCGTGGCGGGCCTGCAAAGTGAATTTCCACAACTCGATGTGCACGCGGTGGTGGCCGACATGGGGCAGGTGGTGGTGTTGCCAGACAGCGTGCCGCGCGCGCGGCGGCTGGTGTTTTACCCCGGCTCGTCCATCGGCAACTTTGACCCCGAGCAGGCGCTGGCGCTGCTTGCGCGCATGCGCGCCATGGTGGACGACGACGGTGCAGTCATGATCGGCATTGACCTGCCCAAGGCGCTGTCGATTTTGGAGCCAGCCTACGACGACGCAGCCGGTGTGACCGCCGCCTTTAACCGCAATGTGCTTGACCATGTGAACCACTTGATTGGCAGCAACTTTGCCAGCGCGCAGTGGCGACACCGGGCGTTTTTCAATGCGGCTGAGTCGCGTATTGAAATGCACCTGGAAACCCCCACCGAAGTTTTGGTGCAATGGCCCGGTGGTGAGCGCCAGTTTGCGGCGGGTGAGCGGATCCACACCGAAAACAGCTACAAATACACGCTGGCTGCTTTTAATCGTTTGTTGGCCCAGGCGGGCTTTGCCCATACCCAGGCTTGGACCGATGCGCAGGGCTGGTTTGCGGTGGTGTACGCCCGGCCTTAAGCCGCTGGCGGATGCATCGCAAAGTGGTCAAAACCGCCAAATGCACCCGCCACCGCTTGCCCCTGTGCATCGACCAGGCGCAAGCCGGGTGAGGCATCAATCTGGCCGATGCGCGTCACCAGTGTGCCGCTGGCGGTGCTGGCGGCCAGCACCGCCGCACGGGCTTGGGCGGGGGCGGTGAAGACCAGTTCGTAGTCGTCGCCACCGGCTAGCACACATTGCAAAGCGAGCTGGCGGCCAATTTCTTGCTCAAATAAGCCGTTAGCCCTCGTGGAATGTGCGCAAACAGCTAGCATTTTAATAGCACTGTCGGTGTTGACCGTGGCGCCCACGCCGGAGCGCTGCAGGATGTGCCCCAGGTCGCCTAGCAGGCCGTCACTGATATCGGCCGCCGCGCTGGCAACGCCGCGCAGGGCCATGCCCAGCGCAACGCGGGGGGTGGGCATCTCCAGGCGCTGGCGCGCCGCAGCCAGTGTGGCGGGCGGCAGCTGCACGCGGCCCAGCAGTGCGTCCAACGCCAACCGTGCGTCGCCCAGGGAGCCGCTGGCATACACATCGTCCCCAGGCCGCGCGCCGCTGCGCAGCAGGGCTTGGGTGGCGATGCCCGATGGTGGCAGCGGGTTTGCAGCGGGCACTTCGCCAAACACGGTAATGCAAATGTTCAGCGGCCCGCTGGTGGTGTCGCCGCCCACCAAGGCACAGCCGTGCAGATCGGCCAGCGCCCAAAGGCCTTCTGAAAAGGGTGCCAGCCAGGCCTCGTCGACAGTGGGTAAAGACAGGGCCAGGGTAAAGGCCAGGGGCCGCGCCCCGCAGGCGGCCAGATCGCTCAGGTTGACAGCCAAGGCCTTGTGACCCAGCGTGCGCGGGTCTACATCGGTAAAAAAATGGCGCCCGGCCACCAGCATGTCGGTGGAGATGGCCAATTGCATGCCGGGGGCGGGTTGCAAGAGCGCACAGTCGTCGCCCACACCCAGCACCACCGCGGGCGTGGGGCGGGTGAAGTAACGCGCAATCAGGTCAAATTCGCCCATGAAAGATCGGTTTGGGCATGGGTGAGGCGCGCTACTTAGTGCAAGGTGCGTGCGCCGCCGGTGCCCGATTCGCCGCTGAGGGCGTCAAGCACAAACATGGGGACCTCGGCGTCAAACTTTTCGCCGTCTTCGGCTACGCAAAAAAAACTTCCGTGCATGGTGCCGGTGGGGGTGCGCAAGCGGGTGCCGCTGGTGTATTCAAACGACTGCCCGGGCTTAATCAGGGGCTGCTGTCCGACCACCCCCAGGCCCTTGACCCGCTCGGTCACGCCATTGGCGTCATTCACGTTCCAGGTGCGCGATATCAGCTGGGCCGGTACCTCGCCCGTGTTGGTCATGGTGATGGTGTATGCAAATACATACATGTCGTCCTCGGGTGTGGACTGTTCTCGGAGGTATTGGGGTACTACCTCGACTAATATTTGATACTTCGGCATGGCGCAATGCTATCCTGAAACCGTGCCCGTCCCGGGCGCGCGCCAATGTGGTTTTCAAGTTTAAACTCACGCATGACTTTCCGAATTGCCCCCTCCATACTCTCTGCCGATTTTGCCCGTTTGGGTGAAGAGCTCAAAAACGTCATCGCCGCTGGTTCCGACTGGATCCACTTTGACGTCATGGACAACCATTACGTGCCCAACCTCACGTTTGGCCCCATGATTTGCCAGGCCCTCAAGCCCCATGCCAAAACCGCCGCCGGCGTGGCTGTGCCCATTGATGTGCACCTGATGATTGCGCCGGTCGATGCACTGGCGGCCCAGTTTGCCGACGCGGGTGCTGACCTGATCAGTTTTCACCCCGACGCCTCTGGCCATGTGCACCGCAGCATCCAGGCCATCAAGGCCAAGGGTTGCAAGGCCGGTTTGGTGTTCAACCCGGCCGAACCGCTGGATGTATTGGACTGGGTAATTGATGACATCGACCTGGTGCTCATCATGAGTGTCAACCCCGGTTTTGGCGGCCAAAGTTTTATTGACTCGGCCCTGCGCAAGATTGAGGCGGTGCGCAAACGCATCACCGCCAGTGGCAAAGACATTCGTCTTGAGGTAGATGGCGGTATCAAGGTCGACAACATCCGCCGCGTGGCCGACGCCGGCGCTGACACCTTTGTGGCGGGTAGCGCCATTTTTGGAAAGCCCGACTACAAAGCGGTGATCGACGCCATGCGCACGGCGCTGGGCTAACACCGCGCCCCGCACGCCTACCTATTCACGTACCGCGTCCATGCCCATTAAGCCTGCCGACGAAGCCCCTTCGGTCTACGACGTACTGGCTGATGGTGCGACTGCCAGCGACCCCTTGTCGCGCCGGAAAAATCCGGGCCCCCAAAAAAGCCGCAAAACCGTACTGCAGCCGCTGACCTCGCGGGTGCAGGGCGCCCGTTCGCCCCACCGGGGCGTTCGCTTGGCGATGTATGGTGTGCTACTGGTGATCGGGCTGCTGGCTTTGGCCCAGGCTTGGCGCGGAGACCGGGCCGAGGCGGTGCGGCGTATTGATGCAGAAATCATTCAAATTGCGGCCGAACAAAACACCCTGAGCCAGCGCATCGGCACCCAAGCCCTCATGTTGGTTGCACGGGGGCTGGATGTGCAAGAGCCGCGCAGCGCGTTGGCCGACACGCTGTCACAGGCCCAAACGCAAGCAGAGCGCTTGGAGGAGCTCATCCGGGTGCAAGCGGGCTTGAAAAACCAGGCCGCACAGGCCCTGATGCGGGTGGCGGATGTACGCACCGCCAGCCGCGCGCGTTTATGGACCAGCGTGCAGACGGTTTTGGTCCATGAGGGCAAATCCACTGCGCGGGACTTGAAGGACAGCGTGCGGGACTTATTGGTGAGCTTGGATGCCACCTTATTGGTCAACCAAACCCTGGTGCAGGAGGTGCAGCGCGCCGCCCAGCAGCGTGGTGAGGCTGCCGAGCGCAACATCCAATTGCAAATGGCCATTACCCTCGCCTTGTTGCTGGGGTTGGGGGTGGCTGTGGTCGAGCCCACCGCACGGCGCGTGCGCCGCCAACACCACGCATTGACGCGACAGGCCCTGCGTCTCAAACGGCTTGCCTTGGTGGCCGAGCGCAGTTCCAACGCGGTGTTGCTGGCCGATGCCAGCCTGATGGTGGTTTGGGTCAACGAGGCCTATGTGCAGTTGATGGGGTATGGCTCGGAGCAGGCGGTGGGTCAGCGTTTGTCGCGCCTGCTGCAGTCCCGCAGCGTAGACCCCCAGGCTTTTGCCGAGTTTGACAAGGCGGTCAAAAGCGGCCTTGGCCTGAAGCGCGAAATCAAAATACTGACCGCCAGCGGCACGACCAGCTGGGCGTTGGTGGACACGCAGCCTATTTTGGACGACACGGGTGCATTGTCCGGATGGGTGCTGATTGCCAGCGATTTGACCGAAGTCCGGGTTCAGCAGCAAATGCTGGCCTTGGCGGTGGAGGGGGCTGGCCTTGGAACCTGGCAATGGAACATTGAAACCGGGCGCATCCAGTGCAACACGCGCATGCTGGAAATGATTGGCGTACAAGCGTTTGAAGTCGATGTAACGTCGGACTTCTGGGTGGATCGTATCCACCCTGACGACCGTGATGCGTGGTTTGCGTCGTCCCGTGCCCACCTAGCCAACCCCGCCTTGGCACACCGCATGTCCATGCGGATGCGCCATAGCAACGGGCGCTGGGTGTGGTTGATGGTGGCGGGCAAGGTGGTGGACCGCTCAGAAGCGGGCCGGGCCGTTCATATGGCGGGCGTGGTGATGGATGTGCAGGCGCAAAAGATCATGGAGCAGCAGTTGCGCTCTGCCGCCCGCACCGATGGCCTGACCCAGTTGCCCAACCGCGCTGTCATGCTCGATGCCATTGGCGGCGCGATTGCTCGGCGGCGTGAGCAGCCGGGTTACCACTTTGCGGTGCTGTTTCTCGACTTTGACCGTTTCAAACAGGTCAACGACACCCTGGGCCACACGGCGGGCGACAACCTGCTGCGCCAAATTGCCCAGCGCTTGCAAGAGGGGCTGCGCCCCGGCGACAGCCTGATGCATGCCAGTGATTTTGCGCACATCGCGGCGCGTATCGGGGGTGATGAATTTGTGGTGTTGCTGGACGATTTACGGGGCGACCTCGATGCCGAGGTGGTGGCCGACCGCCTGATCGACTTGCTGGCTATTCCCTATTTGATCGGCACCCACAAGGTGATCTCCACCGTCAGCATCGGCATCGTTACCAGTAGTCACGTCACGGACGATGCCGAGGGCGTCATGCGAGACGCCGACATTGCCATGTACGAAGCCAAGCGCGGCGGGCGTGCCCGCTACGTGGTGTTTGACCCATCCATGCGCCAGGAGGTCACCGCGTCGGCCGCTTTGGAGAGCGATTTGCGCCAAGCGCTGGAGCGCAACGAGTTGTTTGTGGTTTACCAGCCTTTGGTGAGTATGGAGGGCGGCGCATTCACCGGCGCAGAGGCCTTGCTGCGCTGGCGCCACCCAGTGCGGGGTATGGTGTCGCCGGTGGAATTTATTCCGGTGGCCGAGGCCTGTGGTCTGATTGGCGCCTTGGGGCAGTTTGTTTTGCAAACTGCCTGCCGGGCGTTTGCCGCAATGGCGTTCACAGCCGAGGGTGGGCACACCCCGACGCTGGCGGTCAACCTGTCACGCGCCCAGTTGTTGCAAGCGACCATGGTCACCGATGTGCAAGATGCCTTATGGGCCAACGGCCTCTTGCCCACGCAATTGATCTTGGAAGTGACTGAAAGTCTTGCCGCCCAGGACGCGGTGGTGTTGTCCACCTTGCACGGTATTCGCGCCTTGGGTGTGGACTTGTCGCTGGACGATTTTGGCACCGGGTATTCGTCGTTGTCGTGCCTGCACGAGCTGCCGGTCAATTTCGTTAAGGTAGACCGCTCTTTTGTGAGCCGCGCCCAGGACAGCGCCTACCACCGGGTGTTGATTGAGGCCACCATTCGCATGGCGCAAACACTGGGTTTAGGAACGGTGGCTGAGGGTATCGAGACCCAGGGCCAAGCCGACCTGATGGCGCAGCTGGGTTGCGACAAAGGGCAGGGCTATTTGTACGGCAAACCCATGGAAGGCCCCGACCTAGTGGCCTGGGTGGCCGCTAGGCAGGCCGTGGCGGCAGCGTTTGAGCAAAGCAAAAGGTAAAGCAACTGCCAGACCCAGGCGTGGACACAACCGCCAGACTGCCGCCCAGCACCGCGCTGGCCAGTCGGTGTGATATCGACAAACCCAAGCCCGAGCCACCCTGACCCAGCCGTGTCGTGTAGAACGGGTCAAACGCGTGGTGGCGCGTGTGCTCAGTCATGCCCACCCCATCGTCTTGTACCGTTACGACCACCTGCGTGGAACCGTCCTCGCTGTGCACGCTGGCAGCGATGGTGATAGTGCCTTCGGCGCGCCCGGCAAAGCCATGTAGCGCCGCATTTTGTATCAGGTTGGTTAATACCTGCCCGACAGGGCCCGGCAGCGAATCGCAGACGGTGTCGGCGTCCACGGTTTGCACGATGGTGACGCGTGCCTGGGGCAGCGACGGGCGTATAGACATGACAACATCGTGCACCAGATCCTTCAAAAAAAAACGCCGACGGCGCTCGGAGGTTCGGTCTACCGACATCTGCTTAAAGCTGTGGATTTGTGCAGCGGCGCGGTCGATGGAGCGCAGGATTAAGTCGGCCATTTCTTCACTGTCGGCCAAAAATTCCGTCAATGTAGAGCGCCTCAGTCCATCTTGGGCCACCAAGTGGCGCAGATCGGTCACCCGACCCTGCAAGGTGCTGGCCACCGTAACCGCGGTTCCGATCGGGGTATTGAGCTCGTGGGCAATGCCAGCAACCATGGCGCCCAGCGAGGCTAGATTTTCAGATTGCACCAGCTCGGCCTGCGTGTCTTGCAAGCGCGCTAGGGTCAGGGTGAGTTCAGCGGTGCGCTCAGACACGCGGGCTTCGAGCGCGTGGTTGATGGCTTCCTGTGCGGCCTGGGCGGCAAAGCGGTCGGTTTGGTCTAAGACCGAGGTCACCAGGCGCTGCGCGCCGTGGCTGGCAACCGGCGCGATGTAGACCAAAAATGGCTTTTGTATGCCGCCGGCGGTGGTGAGTGTGATGGGCTTGCCCGCAACCCGTCCGGTTTCGCGCATTTCTTGGTCGAGTGCTTTGCGCTCGTCTGGGTTGGTCCAGATGCCTATTTCTTGTGGTGTTTTGCCCGACGCTTCTTCGGCGCTGATGCCCGTCAGCGCCACCCAAGCGTCGTTGACGTCAAAAACGCGTCCATAGCGGTCGTTGGTGGACGACGGCACTGGGTTGGCTTTGAAAAGGGCGGAAAACCGTGCTTCGGACTGGCGCAACTCTTCTATTTGGGTTCGCAGGTCGTTTGCTAGGGAGCTGGACCGCGCCAGTTCACTTCGAAAGCTGGCCATTGACCTGCCGAGCACGATTAGCATGCCCACAAACGCACACAGATAAACCAGGGCGTAGGCCAGCGCGTTGCGCGGGTCATTGGGGGGCGGTGTGCCCAAGGCCTCGGCAATGACATAGTAAAAAATGACCACAAGGGAGATTGCGCCCAGGACAATTGCGCTGCGCAAGCCCAAGAGCCAAGCGGCCGTAATGCACAAAACGGGCAAAAAAACCAAGCCCGGCGTGCGCACGCCGACCGCGAAGTAAGTGATCGCCAAGATCGAGAGGCCAATACCCCAGATGAGCGTCAAAATGGCGGCCCGCAAGTGCTCCCGCGTGAGTAGGTAATAGCTGACTGCGCACGATAGGGGGATAGCTACGCCGATGGCATCTTGGAGCCGTAAGGCATTGAAATCAACCACGTTGACCACCGTGACCAGCGAGCCTATGACACCCAGGGCAGTGGTGCGGCGCAGGATGGTGGTGCCGTTCCTGCCCAGCAGCGGGCCAGGGTCTGGCGCGCCGTCAAGTGAGGCTTGGGTGGGGGCGGTGGTCGGGGCGCTTTTCATTGAATAAATGAGTGGCATCATCGGCACTGCTGAGCAGCCAATTCCCCCGTGCAGCCAGTCCGATGAGGCCAAAAAAAACCTGCCAGCGGGGTGCGGGCAGGTTCTTGCAGAGGGGATACCTAATTACTTGACGTCTAGCATGGCGTCTTTGAGCTTCCAGTCACCTGGATTGGGGCCCATCCAAACGGACATCAGGCCGTTGAAGAACTCTTGGTTGAAGGGTTCGCCTTGGACCTTGCCCTTGACGGTGATCACATGGCCGGTTCCGGGGATCCAATCATTGGTGATGGTTTCACCGGCATTGAGCGACTTGTTGGCCGCAAAAATTTCACCCATGCGGATCAAACCGGGAACCATCCGCGAGAGCTGCTCCTTGGGCACATTGTCTTGCACACCT
>JBBRNS010000050.1:0-20452 GCA_038230175.1 Burkholderiales bacterium | reverse complement strand
TGGCTGCGCCGGGTGCTGCGCGATTTGCCTGCGGCCAAGACGGTCGAGGATGTTGAGGCGTTGCTGCCTTGGAATGTGCGCATAGCAGATTTATCGGGGGAAACGGCCGATTGACTTACTGGGGTTTGTGGAGCACTTACGTTGTTAAAGTCATTTCAGGCGTTCAGGACGACCTCAAGGCAGGGTCGAATTTTGGTCAGCAGGTGGTGAAGAAATTGATTACGCCCAGGTTAACGAAGCTTGAAAAAGCAACGAAATCGCTGTCTCTGAAAGTGTCCCTGGATATGAAGAACGACGCGGATAATCCGGTCGCGCAGAGCATTAGAACCAGTGTTTTGGCAGCGATGCAGGGCAATGAGGATCTAAAGCGCCTGAGCACGCTGCCCCTGTTTGGCGGCGTCGTCAATCGCCATCTGGAAGACCTCGTTGCCGATATTGTGGTGGACACTATAGCAACCTTCGTCGAACAAAGTCACACCCTCTTAAAGCCGAAAATGCTGCGATCGATTCTTGATGACGACGGCAAGTCCTGGGGTTCCTTAAACCACGAGGCGGTCGCGATGATTCAAGATATTCTGGAACTGGTTAAGGCACAAATGGGCCAGCAGTCGTGGAAGCGCAAACTCGACGAAGCGACTACCGTCTAAGGTGACCCTGTTTATGCCCGGCCCGTCGTCAATTTTATTTGCCGCCGGGCGGCAAAAGACGCCCGCATTCGTTTTGCACGCCCGGCCCCGTTTCCACCAACGGTATGAGCGCCAAGAGTGGATTCAAAACCCCCAGTGCCAACGCCCCCGCACCGCGTGCCAGAACCCGTCCCATATCTAAGCGGACCACCGGTGTGCCCAGCGTGCCACCCACATGAATAGGGCTACGCAGGGCCACCAAGCTGGTGTTATGCGTGTGCGGTACAAAAGTTAAATCCAAAGCCTCTTGTGCCAGGTCAATCGTGCCAGTGCCCACCACAGTATTCACTGCCGTGTCTAGCAACAAGGCATTGGCGTTCATCACCCCGCTGTGCACGGTGAAATCCGCCACGGCACATCGCAGCGCAGTGGTCTTGTCACCGGCGAGGCTCAGCCCTACGATCTCCAGCACATGCAAGCCCATTTTCTCCATCAGCAGGCGGCTGATTTCGCCTTGTTCCATGACCAGGCGCAAGCCGCCGTTGGCCGTGGCCAGCATGCGATTCACCGAATTGCCATGGCCTGATAAATCGAACTCCCCATTGATCTGGCCTACGCCGGACTTTGTCAGCACCACCGTAGGAAACAGCTTGCCAAGGGCAATTTGGCGCACGTGCACCTGTGCCGTGGCTTTAATTTCCTCTTGCCGAGCATCCAAAGTGATTGCCCCAACTAAGCGCCCGCCCGCTGCCGCAAACTCCAGTGGGTTTAGCTCCAGTACCGCATCGTGCAATTGCATTCGCGCAACCAACCGGTCCAACGGTAGCGCCTTGGCCCGTTGAATACTGGCGGCATGCAGCGTTACATCGGCGTCAAAGGCGCGCCAACGTGCGGGTTCAAACGGCAAATTGGGCAGCACCCGGCGCGTGTTTTCTTTGTTGGGCTCAACCAACTCCGCCTTTTCTGGAAGGCTGCGCGCGCCGATGACCGGTCCCAAGTCGTCTAGGTCCAGCACTTGCGACACTACGTCGCCGCGCAAAAAGGGGCGCACACCCGATTGCTCAACCTGCAAGCTACCAGCCACGTCGCTATGGCCTACCAGGCCTTTGAACTTGTCATAGCGCCAGGTGCTACCGCTGCGCACCAAGCGCCCCGATGTGACATACGCATGTGTCTGCGGCAAACCTATGCCTAACAGTGGAAACAGCTGCGCTAGGCTGTCGCCACGCAGTGTTAGCAGAAGGTCGACCGCTGACAGGCTAAGCAACCCCGTCACACTGCCTTGCGCCTTGATGCCCGTACCGCCCACTGTGGCGTCTACCGCAAACGCATAGGGCGTGCGCTCCTCGCGCAAGGTCAGCACCGACGCGCCCTGGCCCTTTGCCATCAGTGGCATACCTTTGTAGCTGCCACTGGCGCGGAATATTACCGTACCGGTTCTGGCATCGGGGGTATCTAGATCCATACGAATATGCGTCGTGACGCGACTGTCGTCGAACCCGAGTTGACCGTGGTCCAGCGTCAGTTGCTCGATAAAAACGTGGGCATTCTCATCACTTTGCTGCGTGTCTAGGAGCCAGGACTTGCGGCCATCGGCGGCGGCTTCCAGCATCACAACCGGCTTGCTTAAACGCACTTCAGGAAACACCAAACGCCATTGCAACAGTGCAGGCAGGTCGACGGAGAATTCAACGTCGTCCGTCGTCAGCAGTTGCGTCTCTTTCGCCCAAGGTGGGTTGGCAAAACGTACGCTTTGGGCCTGCACACGCAGCGCTGGCCACCCCAAGTCAATGTGCAGATCGCCGTCGATCACCAGCGCGCGACCGGTGCGTGCCTGCACCATCTGTTGTACCGGGCCACGGACCCAGTTCCAGCCGAATACTGCGATCCCTATCGCCACCAGCAAAGCCAGTGCCAACGGTGCCAGCAACAGGGCCAAAAGAATTTTTTTACGTCGAGGTTTCAAGCCCTCTTTATCCCACAGTGGACACGTTGCGTCGGTGCGCTTGCGAACAGAGCGGCATTGTCTCTATCAACCGTGCCCACACCTGTGCGCGCTACAGACCCAGATGTCGTGCATGAAAACGCAAATGCTGCTCGATGAAGCTGGCTATGAAAAAGTAACTATGGTCATAACCTTCGCGGCGGTTGAGCACCAAAGGGTAAGCACTGATATTGGCCGCGGCCACCAACGCGTCTGGCTTGAGTTGGTCTAACAAAAACTCGTCGGCGTAGACCTGGTCAACAAGGGCTGGCAAGAAGTTGGTGGCATGGCGCATCAACATGCTGGCGTCGTAGTCGGCCCAGTTGTCGGTGTCATCGCCCAGATACGCGCTCAGCACCTTCTGGCCCCACGGGCAATTGACCGGGTTGCTAATCGGGCTGAAGGCCGAAACTGACTTAAAGCGTTCCGGATTACGCAGCGCCAATACCAGCGCGCCATGGCCGCCCATCGAGTGCCCGGCGATTGCACGTAAATTGCTGACGGGGAACGTGGCCTCGATCAAATCCGGCAGCTCCTGCAGCACATAGTCGTACATCTGGTAGTGCGCGCTCCAGGGGCTTTGTGTGGCATTCACATAGAAGCCGGCGCCTTTGCCAATGTCATAACCATCGGCATCCGCCACTGCGTCGCCTCTGGGGCTGGTGTCCGGGGCCACGATGGCGATCCCCAGCTCCGCCGCGATGCGCTGGGCACCCGCCTTGTGCATGAAGTTTTCGTCAGTGCACGTCAAGCCTGACAACCAGTACAACACCGGCACCTTGTGCCCGTTGGATGCCTGGGGTGGCAGGTAGATAGCAAAACGCATGTCGCAATGCAAGCTGCTGGATGCGTGCCGGTATTGCTTGTTCCAGCCGCCAAAACTGCGATTGCAGCTTAGATTTTTTATCGTCATCAGATCGTCCTGCCCATTAGCGCAGCCACCTGTTCATGGATGGCCAAGACTGCTTACTTGTCGAAGTGGATCACGGTGCGAATGCTCTTGCCTGCATGCATCAGGTCAAACGCCTCATTGATTCGGTCCAATCCCATAGTGAACGAGATGAAATCGTCGAGCTTGAACTCGCCCCGCATGTACTGATCGACAATGCCTGGCAGCTCTGAGCGTCCCTTAACACCACCGAACGCCGAACCCCGCCAGACGCGACCAGTCACCAATTGAAACGGACGGGTCGAGATCTCCTGGCCGGCACCGGCCACGCCGATGATGATCGACTCGCCCCAGCCCTTGTGGCAACACTCCAGCGCCGAGCGCATCACGTTGACGTTGCCAATACATTCGAACGAGTAATCCACGCCGCCATCGGTCAACGCAACGATCACATCTTGAATCGGCTTGTCGTAGTTCTTCGGGTTGATGCAATCGGTGGCGCCCAGTTTGCGCGCCAGTTCGAACTTGCTCTCGTTGATGTCGATCGCGATGATACGGCTGGCCTTGGCCATGGTCGCGCCGATGATGGCCGACAGGCCGATACCGCCAATGCCGAAAATGGCGACCGTCGCGCCTGCTTCGACCTTGGCCGTGTTCAGCACCGCGCCCATGCCGGTGGTGACGCCACAACCGAGCAAGCAGACCTCTTTCAACGGCGCATCTTTGTTAACCTTCGCCAGCGAGATCTCCGGCAGAACCGTGTATTCAGAGAAAGTCGAGCAACCCATGTAATGGAAGATCGGCTTGCCGTCCTTATGGAAACGCGTGGTGCCGTCCGGCATCAGGCCCTTGCCTTGTGTGCCACGGATTTTCTGGCACAGGTTGGTTTTGCCAGACTTGCAGAATTTGCACTCGCCACACTCTGGCGTGTACAGCGGAATCACATGGTCGCCCACCTGCACGCTGGTGACCCCTTCGCCCACCGACTCCACAATGCCGCCCCCCTCGTGACCGAGGATGACGGGGAATATGCCCTCAGGGTCTTCACCAAACAGCGTAAAGGCATCGGTATGGCACACGCCCGAGGCAATGATGCGAACGCGTACTTCGCCGGCTTGCGGTGGCATCACGTCAACTTCCTCGATGGACAGGGGCTGATTGGGCCCCCACGCAATGGCGGCCTTGGACTTGATCGTCTTAGTCATATCTGTTTTTGGTGTGTGGCTGGTGTGAGGGAATTCAGTTCGCCGAGAACTGGCCGCCCAGAGGACTGATCTTATTGGTTTCGAATACCCCTTCAAAGCCGGTCGTAGTTTTCGTTGGAGGCATAGCAGGCCGAGTCACACGGCACTGCTTATTTTTGCTGCCGCGCTTTCACCTTGGCGCCGTCCTTAAGCTTGATGTCCGGATAAACCACGACCTGCGTGTTCAGCACCAATCCCTCAGGCACCCAGGCTTGTGTGCCATTGCGGGCCTTCACAAGTACCTCCCGCAAACGCACATGCCCGCCATCAACCACAAACACACCCGAACGTGATCCGATGGGAAACAGCGCACTGACCGGCACCATGACGGCGTTTTCCTGTACCTGCACCAGCAAGCGCACATCCACCTTGAACCCGTCCCCCAAGCCCTTCCAGGTGTCTTGCGGCGTGGTGATGTCGGCACTCACGTTGACGCGCTGCTCCTCCACGCCCAGCGCCGACACTTTGGTAAATGCCGCAGGTTCCACATAGCGCACGGTGCCCTGCAAAACGCCGGGGCCGCCCCAGTTGAGGAACTGCACCGGCGTTCCGGGCACCACTTGCGCGGCTTCCTCGGTCAAGATGTCCACCACTACCTCCAAACTGGCAGGGTCACCGATCTCCACCAAGCCCGTACCGGCTTGCACGACGCCCGCGCTCTGCAGCATCACCTTCAGCACCTTGCCCGCCACCGGCGAGCGCACCACCACGTCGCCTTTGCTGCCCTTGCTGTCTTGGCTTGCGCTCCCGCCCGCAGCAGCGTATGCGCGCAGCGGCGCGCGGGTTTGCTCCAACACAAAGCGGGCGGCGGTTTCGGCTTGCCGGGTGGCTTCTAGCTCGGTTACACGCAGTCGCTCGGCCAAGCGCGTTGTCTCACTTTGGGCGCTTGAGATAAAGCCCTGGCGCACCAGTGCGCTGTTGCGCTGTACATCTTGGCGGCTTTGCGCCAAGGCAGCGGTGGCCGCCGCCACGTTGGCCTGGGCCTGTGCCAGAGTCGCTTGTGCGGTGCCCACGCGGGCAGTTTGCTCAGCTTGGCTTCTGGCATCCAGCAAGGCCGGGGCCATTGGCGAGACCACGGCCACCACACCGCCCAGCACCACGCTGTCGCCCTGCACCAGCCCAATGCGCTGCAGGCGACCAGCCACCGTGGTGGACACCACGTAGCGCTCTCGCACGCGGGTTTTTCCATCTTCTTGCACGGCGCGCTCAAAGCGGCCTTGGGTCACTTTTGCCACCTCCACCTCCATCGGCTTGGGCCAGAACGCCCAGACCAGCCCGGCCACCCCTGCCAGAACAAAAGCGCCCACCACCAGTTTGAATTTCAGGCCTTTGTGAGTCGATTGAGGCTGGTCAACCGCCGGTTTGCTCTTGGGTTGGACGGGTGCCGCGTTAGGTGCCGTTTTGGGTGTTTGGTTGGGTTCTTGGTTCATGTGGGGCTCATGGTTTTCTATTCGCGGGTTTTAAGTACGCTGACCAAGTCAAGTTGGTCGATACGGCGGCGCACGATCAGGGCGCTGACCACACCGGCCACCAGCACGCAGATGGCAGCGAACGCATAGGTGGCCGGTTGAATGGCAAAGGGGAAAGAGAACTCATCGCTGCGAATCATCGTAACAATGCCCAGCGCCAGCAGGTAACCCAAGCCCATGCCCAGTGGCAGCGCCAGCACAATTTCAATGGCCAGTTCGCCCAGCAAAATGGCCGACACCTCAGTGCGGGTAAAGCCCAGCACGCGCAAGCTGGCCAGCTCCCAAGAGCGCTCAGCCAGCGCAATGCGCGCATTGTTGTACACCACCCCCACGGCGATGACAGTAGCAAACACGGTCAGCACCAGGCTGAAAACAAGGATGTTGCGGGCCGTCACATCGCTGATATTGCGCGCCATCACCCGCTTGCTAATAGCCACGCCCACACGCGGCAATTCTTTCAATCGGTTCAGCAACTCTGGCTCATGGTCGCGTTCTACCGCCACCATGATCTGGTTGACCATGTCGCCCTCGTGCAGCAAGGTGTTGAGCGCCCGGCGCTCCATGTAGGCGTTCATGCCCAGTAGCTCGTGTACCGTGCCGGTCACGGGCAGGCTGAGCACTTCGCGTCGGCCCTCTTGCAGTTCGACGCGCACCGTGTCGCCGGGCTTCACGTCCAGCTTGTCGGCGAGTCGGTCGGTCAGCAGCAGCCCATAGCGCGGGGCGTTCAAAGCCTGTTTGTCCATGTTGACGATGCGAAACAGCTCGGGCACTTCCGGTTTTCCCTGGATGGCACCACGGTGGTGGTGGTTGCCGTTGACCAGCCGCACCGCCACATTGCGTGCGCCTTCCACCGCCGTTACATGCGGCAAGTGGGCGGCAGCTTGCAGGGCGCGGGCGGGTGTGGCATCCAGCAAATTGATAGACACATCGCCGCGCAGTACCTGGTTGAACTGGGTGTCCATCAACACGGCCACCGCGTCGCGCATAAAGGCCCCAGTAATCACCGTCGCCATGGCCATGGCCACGCCCAAGATGGTGAGCAGGGTTCGCAGGCGGTGGCGCTCCATGGTGCGCAGAATCATGCGCAGTGATGGGGAGAGCCATTTCTTCATGCCCCAGCGCTCCAGCAGCATGGGCTTGTAAATGCCGGGCGACGGTGGGCGCATGGCCTCGGCCGGAGCCAGCAGCACGGTGGCGCGAATGGCGCTGAGCGTGGCCAGCACCGCTGCGGCTATAGCGACTCCGGCGGCGGCCACCACCAGCATCGGCGCCAGCCGGTAATCCAATCCGGGAAAGCGGAATGACTTGGCATACAAGCCCACAAACCCATGGCCCAACAAGGCCCCCAGCCCGATGCCAAGAACCAAGCCCAGCGCCACAATCACCAGCACCATCTTGAGGTAGTGCCCGCCAATCGCCGCGTTGCCGTAGCCCAGTGCTTTCAACGCGGCCACTTGCTCCCGTTGGCTGGCGATCTGGCGGCCCAGCACCACATTGAGCAAGAACGCAGCCACCGCCAGAAAGATGCTGGGCAGCACCGTGCTCATCACCCGCTGCTGCTTGATCTCAGAATTGAGAATGACGTTCGACATCTGCTGGTCGCGCCCATGGGCGCTGATGCCCCCGTAAGGTGCGAGCAGGCGGTCCAGCTGGTCGATGACGGCGCCCTCACTGGCACCCGGGCTCAGGCGCACCGTCACTTGGTTAAAGGCACCTTCCATGTTGTAGGCCGTGGCCAGTGCTTGGCGGTCAATCCAGAAGATGCCAAAACCACGCTGGTCGGGCGAGCCCCCCAAGCCCGCAAAAACGTACTCGGGCGACAGCCCAATGCCCACCAGGCGCAAGCGCTCGCGTTTGCCGTTGATGAGCGCGGTAACTTCGTCCCCCGCCTTGAGCTGGTGGGCTTCGGCAAAGGCCTCGGACACCAGGGCGTCAATCGCACCGCTGCCGTGTACCGCCACCATGCGCCCGCTGCGCAAACTGACGACATTGAGCTGTTGCGGCAGCAGGGGGTCTAGGCCAATGAGCTGGCCGGCAATCGGGTCCGACACCCCGGGAATGGTGATGGGCACGATCTGCGCCAGCCCGGTCTGTATGTGCGCTGCACCCTGAATTTTTTCAAGCTGGTTTTGCAAGGCCAAAGGGGCACTTTTGAGGCTGCTGAACACATCGGCAAAGCGCGACTCGGCGTAGTACCGATCGCGCGACCACGAGAGCGAGTCATACGCGCTAAAGCTGGTGACAAAGCCCCCTACACCGCTGGCCACCACCAGCGCAATCGTCAACGCCTGGCTCCACATCAGGCGCAAATCGCGCAACAGTTTGCGGTCCAGGGTTTTCATGGCTTGGGGTTCACCACGTCAGCTCGGACGGTGCCACCTTGTGGTCGTTTTGTACGATGCGCTCAATGCGGCCGCCACTCAGGTACAACACGCGGTCGGCCATGCCGCCAATGGCCGCGTTGTGCGTGATCACAATGGCAGTGGTCCCCATCTCGCGGTTAATGCGGGCAATCACTTCCAGCACCAGCTTGCCGGTCTGGTAATCCAGCGCGCCCGTGGGTTCGTCGCACAGCAACACTTCGGGTTTTTTGACAATGGCGCGCGCAATGGCCACGCGCTGCTGTTCGCCACCGGAGAGTTGGGATGGAAAGTGATCCACCCGCTCGGCCAAACCCACCATCGTGAGTGCCTCGACCGCAGGCATGGGGTCTTTGGCAATGTCGGTCACCAGCTCTACGTTTTCCTTCACCGTCAGGCTGGGGATGAGGTTGTAAAACTGGAAGACAAAGCCGACGTGGTCGCGCCGGTACAGGGTCAGCTCTTCGTCGGTGGCGTGGGTGAGGTCGTGGTCCGCAAACTGCGCGCTGCCGCTGGTGGGGCGGTCCAACCCGCCCAGTATGTTGAGCAAGGTGGATTTGCCACTGCCCGAGGCGCCCAGCAGCACAATGAACTCGCCCTTGTAAATGGTCAAATCCACGTCCATGAGTGCGTTGACTTTGACCTCGCCCATGTCATAGGTCTTGGCCAGGCCCTTGGCTTGGAATACGGCTGCTTTGCCGGAGGCATCAGGCATAGAACCCCCGTTGGAAATGTGGCTTGAAGGAGTGAGTGTGCCCGGGCGCGTACTTTAGTGTCGGTTCGCTAAGGAACAGTTGGGGCCCGAGAGCAATTGCAATACTACACAACCCCTACGGCATTCGCCCTGCACGCCACTGAATTTGTCATATTTAGTGGAGCAAACGGTCTGCGGCAACGGGCCCCTATCGGTTATGCCCGTGGTTCTCACGTCACCAGCAGCCTCAGAAATGCGCCTGAGCGCTCAGGTATGAATCACCGTGGGCGTTCGCCTACCAAAATTTCAACGCGGCGGTTGCGAGAACGACCTTCTGCAGTGTCGTTCGACGCAATTGGCTGGTAAGAACCCTGGCCTTCGACTTGGATTCGGGAGCCGCTAACACCCCGTGCCGTCAAGTAATTGCGCGTGCTGGTGGCGCGGTCCACCGACAGTGGGTTGTTAATGGCATCGGTGCTAGTGTTGTCCGTGTGCCCCACGATGCGCACGTCGGTACTTTGGTTGTCGCGCAGGCTAGCGGAAAATCGGTCTAGCACTTGCGCAAAATTGCCCTTGATATCGGAGCGGCCTGTATCAAACGAGATGTCGCTGGGGATATCCAACTTGAGTTGGTTGTCCGTTGTTTGGCTCACACCAATGCCAGTGCCCTGGGTAGCCTGCTCCATCTCACGCTTTTGCTTCTCCATGTTTTGCGACCAGATGTAGGTGCCCAACGCCCCCACGCCAGCGCCCACCACAGCACCTGTGCCAGCCTTGCCGCCCGTGGCCGAGCTGAGTACCGCGCCGACCACCGCGCCCACACCTGCGCCAGTGGCAGTGCGCCGCTGGGTGTCGGACATGTTTGTGTCGGCACAGCCGGTGATGAGTAGGGCCAGGGTTGCGGCACCGAGAACGAATTGCTTTTGCATGATGGTTGTCCTTTTATGGTCTGGGTAAGAATGTGAATTGGTGATCACCGGCTTCCGGAGTTTTTCTCTGGCTGTTTTCTATTGTTAAATCGGTTTACTCCGTCGTCTGTTCGTTCGCGAACAGACGAACCAACCAGCGTTCGAATCTCTGCGACGTTCCCGTAGCAACTTTTGACAAAGAGGTCCCTGTGAATCAATCCGTTACCCATGGCGAACTCATCGCCGCGTTTAGGAGAGCGCAAGCAGACGCTGCGCACAAGTTTGGATTAATCAAAGTGGTGTCAAAAAAGGGACCCGTGGCGATTCAGGCGGCCGTCGAAACTGCCGCAAAAGCTGCAAAACGCAGAGACTCGTATGCCAAAAAACTCCATGCCCTGGGGGTCGTCCTTGAGGACTGAGCGGCGCTCATTGCCGATACGGCCTCCCAACCAAAATGTCGAGGCACGCAAATTCTATGAAATCCATCGCACGCTTATGCGTGTTTCAGCACAGTCGCCCTGGCCCCACTATGATTGAATGGTTTTCTCCCAGAGACACATCGTGTGGACCACAAAGAAAGAAGCTAGCTACCTATGCAACCCCTGATTGAAGCCGCGGCAGTCATCGCCCAGGAAATTGAACGTACCCGTCAACACCTTGCAAAGCTAGAGCTGGCGTTGCATGGGCTGCAGCCACTGATTACCATCGACGTCAGTCCTGCAACGTTGCTCTACACCTCAACGGGCGATGGTCAAACGGTAGAAGATGCTTCTATGGTTCCGGTCAAGGAAGTCAAGGCCAAGGGGCGGCGTGCTGCTACTAAGTCGGCCGCAAAAAAACACGTGCCTGAAGCGCACGCTGTTCCCAAGACCGGAGCCGCCTTGTGGAAAAAAGCTCTAGGGCGCAAGAAGCAGTCTTTGGATGAGTTCGTCACCGTTGCGTTAAGCGAACTGGCTCTTGACGAGGGGAGCCGCGCCACGTTGAAGAATCGGGCTGCCGCCTGGCTGCATGCATCGGTTAAGAGTGGAATCGTCGCATCGACTGCAGGACGCGACGGCAAAAACCGATACCAAATCGTTCGGGCCTAGGGCTTCAGCCATCCGGCCTTTCGCCGGCGCCCCGTCGGCCGCTATATCCGGTAGCGCGCATTCTGCAGTTCGGAAAAAATCAGTGCTCACACCCACAAACAAGCGCACCATGCCGCGGAAAAATGGGTAAAACGCTTAGGTTTTTATCAAGTCAACTCCGCAACCTCAGCCCCAAGGTCTACCGCAATCAGCTTGAACTGCTCCAGCGCGGCCTGCAGGTCTTCCACAATCTCTTGGGCGATGACGGCGGGCGGTGGCAGGTTGTCGCTGTCGGCCAGCGAATCGTCCTTAAGCCAGAAGATGTCGAGGCTGGCTTTGTCGCGGGCGATCAGCTCGTCGTAGCTGTACATGCGCCAGCGGCCATCCGGGTTCTCGGCACTCCACGTCGCCTGCCGCAGGTTGCGATTGGCGGCGTTGTACAACGCCACAAACTCATTCAGATCATCACGGCGCAGCGGGCTGGTCTTCAGGGTGAAATGTTTGTTGGTACGCAGGTCGTAAATCCACAGCTGCTTGGTCCATGGCGTCTCGCTGGCCGACTTCTTCTCCAGAAACAATACGTTGGCCTTGACACCCTGGGCATAAAACAGACCGGTGGGTAGGCGCAGCAGCGTATGCACATCGCACTCATGCAGCAGCTTTTTGCGAATGGTCTCGCCCGCACCGCCTTCAAACAGCACGTTGTCGGGCAACACCACGGCCGCGCGGCCGTGGGTCTTGAGCAGGGTCTTGATGTGCTGCACAAAGTTGAGCTGCTTGTTGCTGGTGGTGGCCCAGAAGTCGTCGCGCTCGATGGTGTCTTTTTCTGTGCTGGTGCGCCCGTCTTCACCTACGATGACGGTGCTGCTCTTCTTGCCAAACGGCGGGTTGGCCAGCACCACGTCAAAGCGCTCGCCGGGGTCGGCGGCCAGTGCGTCGCCCACCACCACGGGCACCTGTTTTTCACTACCAATGCCGTGCAGCATCATGTTCATGGCACACACACGGGCGGTGGCTTGCACCAGCTCGTAGCCGGTGAAAGCTTTTTCCTTCAGGTGCTTGAGCTGGTCGCGCGTCAGGCTCTTGTTGTGGCTGGTGATGAAGTTGTGCGCGGTGAACAAGAAGCCGCCGGTGCCGCAGGCCGGGTCGCAAATGGTCTCGCCCGGTTGCGGCGCGGTGCAGTCCACCATGGCTTGGATGAGTGCACGGGGCGTGAAGTATTGGCCCGCACCACTCTTGGTGTCTTGGGCGTTTTTCTCTAGCAGGCCTTCGTAGGCGTCGCCCTTCACGTCGGCACCCAGAATGGTCCAAGTCTCTGCATCGATCAAATCCACAATCACGCGGCGCAGCTTGGCCGGGTCTTGAAACTTGTTTTGCGCCTTGCCAAAGATCAGGCCCAGCGTGCCCTTCTCTTGGCCCAGCTTTTCTAGTGCGTGGCGGTAGTGGTCAAACAGTGCGTCGCCATCCTGCGCCAGTAGAGTAGGCCAGGCGTAGTCGGCGGGCACGATGCTGGGCTGGTTGTAGGGCGGCGCACTGCGCTCGTCGGCCATTTTGAGGAACAGCAGGTAGGTGAGCTGCTCCACGTAGTCGCCATAGCTCATGCCATCGTCGCGCAGCACGTTGCAGTAGTTCCAGAGCTTCTGGACAAGGGTGTTGGTGGTGGTGTTCATCTTTTTCTATCCCTGCAAAGGTCTCTCTACTGGCTTGGGGCCATCTGGGTAAATCAATAGCGGTAAACGCTTGTGTGCCATGCCGCGTTCGCGGGCACGGCCGACGCGTAATGCGTCAAACAAAGCCAACAATTCATACAACTTGGCATCTTGCATGGCAGCGAATGGCACCGATGGGTGCAAAGGCTCTACGCCAATGCCTCGCACAGTTCCATTGGGGTGCGGCCAAACAAAATCATCTGAGCCCGGCGCAAAAACACCAGCAAACGCCGGTGCACTGTGACTTGTCGGCACACCTATTGTCATTGGCTCCTTGTCTGCGACGAAGGCGTACTTCGCGCCATACAACGCAAAATCCGCCAACTGTTTTGAGTGCGGGCGTACGGGATTGTCCAGCACCTCTTTAGCCGAGGCATCAGTACGCATTCGCTTCCTGCGCACCATGCGATGGATGGTATTTGAGTATTGCTGCTCAAGGGCGGCGGGGTCGTGCATCTCAACCAGGTTTCGCACCAAGAGGCCAGCCCGCAAACCCCGTTTGATACAGGCGTGCGCCTCTGACACGCTAATACCTAGCTCCTGCGCCAGCCTGGCATACGTCCAGCGCTGCTCACCCCAAGCGACGAGCTTGAGGGCAACCAGGAAGTCTTGGGGTTTTAGCAGCATTTACATTCAACATTCGTGAATCGCGAATATTGAATATAAATGCAATACAGATCCATTGCAAGAAATACCATAGTGGCGCAAAATGCGCCAAACAGGAGATTCGCCATGCCCCAAGCCCAAACCGGTTTTGCATCCGTCAAACTGCCCACCGCCCTGGTGGACCAAGCCCGCGAGGCCGCGCAACCCATGCGCCGCTCGGTAGCCGGGCAGGTGGAGTACTGGGCAACACTAGGCCGCATCGTGGAGCACAGCGGGCTGACCGCCCAAGAAGCGCAAACCGCCATTGCCGGATACGAGGCCGCCGCCCGGCGCACGCGCGCCACCGCCAGTGAACCCACCGACCAAGCAGACGCCCTGCTCGCCCAATTTATGGCCGTAGAAAACAATGGCAGCCTGGCGCAGCGCGTGCGCGAGGTAATCGCCAAACGTACATGATGGTAATATACAAAAATGATTGATCTGAGCCAGATCACCGGATTTGAGTGGGACAGCGGCAACGCGCGCAAGAATGAGAAGCATGGCGTGTCCACGGCTGAGGCGGAGCAAGTGTTTTTCAATGCGCCCTTGCTGCTATTGGATGATGTGGCCCACAGCCAAAACGAGCCGCGCCTTCACGCGTTGGGCAAAACGGATGAGGAGCGCACGTTGCACATTACGTTTACCCTGCGTCAATCAGGTGGGTTAATCCGTGTCATTTCAGCCAGAGACATGCACAGAAAGGAGCGAGCCGTTTATGAACAAGCCGACTAAATCACTTCTAAATACAGCCATTCCGAAATTTGCCAATGAGGCGGAAGAGCGCGCGTATTGGGAATCGCACGACTCCACCGATCACCTGGACTGGTCCAAGGCGAAGAAGGCCACACTGCCCAACTTAAAGCCCACTACAAAGACCATTTCGTTGCGACTGCCACAGCACTTGTTGGACTCCCTGAAAGTGGCGGCCAACGCCCGCGACGTGCCCTATCAGTCACTCATTAAGGTTTGGCTCCAAGAAAAGCTGCACAGCCAATGATTAAGCATTTCGGCCTCTAGCCCTCGTATTCATTGCGCAAGCAGCTATCAAAACAGAAGCAAATCACTTGGGGTAAGTAACCACCCCGCCATACAACTGCACTACGCGCGCATGGCTGGCAGCAAAGGCCTGCGCCTGCTCAGGCTGGGTGCGGGCCATGGAACAGCCACACATCGGTAAACCCCGGCGCCAGCTTGGCCAGCGCCTCCAGCGACGGCTGGACGTTTTCAAAGTCCACCAATGCGTGCAGTTCTTTCATGCTCTTTTTTCCAGAAGAAATCGGGCTCTAGCCCTCGTAGTTATTGCGCAAGCAGCTATCAAAACAGAAGCAATCCGCCAATCGCCAAAGGTGGCGAAAACTGACAGCCGTTAATCGATACAACGGTGACTCCCCCCAATCAGCCGAATTGGGGGGAGTCACCTCCCAATTGGGGGGAGTTATGGCCATGTAAAAGCAAGTACTTGATTTACATAGAGATTTCCAGGCTTTCCGGATTCGCGTGTGATAAGCCTCTACCCGTAGTGGTCTACCTAAAAACACATCTCTTTGTTTAGCCTTTGCTAAACAAAGCCGCAATCAAAACAACTAACAAAGCTCCAAGTCATTGAATTTGAACGAGTTTTTGACTCAGCGCTAGAAAATTCTATTGATAAATCCACGCGATCATTGTTTATTTTCTGCAATCAGAACCCACTGCGAAGCCTGCCGTGTGCCGACATTCTTTATCGCCTTGCCAGATAGCGCAGTAATCAAGTTGTGCACCTTGGAAACCTTTTGGGACTCGGACAGCACTTCCGGCAGCTTGTCCATAAGCAACTTATCGATGTCCTCTCGCGACACTGGTTGATGCTCCCGCACCAAATCCACGATCAAGTCGCGGTAATACCGGTTATCGAAGCCACGGTTGCGGATATGGCGGGCTTTGTCGCCGGTAGCAGCCGCCACACTGCCCGCCACCAGCAAATTGGGATAGCGCCCCTCTACCAGTTTGGCCGCCTTCAGCCGCTTGGCCTCGTCCGCATCAATACGCAGCCCCTTTTGCACCTTGTCCAGCAGCATGATGGTGCCCAAGTCCAACTCACCCTGCGCCATTAGCAGCCGCGTGTAGCGCACATCCAGAATGCGGCCACGCAGGGTCACCATCACCCGCTCGGGTCGGGTCAGGTCGTAATCGGGCAGCGGGAAAAACCGCCGCCGCTGCGCCTGAAACATGCGCTTGATGCCACCGCCCTGCGTGTCGATCATGTTCAGGCTGACCATGGCCTCGGCCAAATACGGGTTGCGGTAGATTTCCAGCGGCGCGTCCTGGTCAATCACCGCCTCTACCCGGCCGGGCAAAAAACCACCCACGTTGGTCAGCAGCAGGGCATGCGGCGTTTCCACCACCTGCACGCGGCCGCGCAAACCGTAGTCTTGGTGGGCAATGCAGTTGTGCAGAGCTTCGCGAATCACCCACGGGTCGTACTGCGTCAGCTCCACCGGAAACAGTGTGCCATCGGGTAACTCGCGCACCGTCAGGTTGCGTATGCGGGCCAGCACCTTGTTCACATTCAGCAGCAGCGGCGGGCCAAAGTGCTCATAGTCCAACTCTTCATTGCGCTCGTTCTTCAAAATCCAGCTGATGCGCGCCACGGCAGGTGCCAACAGAGAGGTGGATTCTTCACGCCCCAAGAGCAGCAAGGCCGCATGGGTGATGGCACCGCGCACCGTCAACTTGGCTTTGTTCAAAAAGGTAGCGTCATCCCACGCGGCCAACTCGGCCAAGCGGTCTGGCTTGGTTTTGTTCTTCTCGGCAAACTGGCGGCGCGCCTCGGCTATGGCCAGTGGGTCCAGGTCGGACAGCGTGGCCTGCTCGCACACCTGCGCGCTCCAGTCCACCCGGCGGCTCCAGATGGCGCGCTCTTTGTCGGGGTAGCCCACCAAGGCCGTTTTGCTGCTGCCATTGCGCACAAACGCCTTGCCATAAAACTCCACCGGCCGGTCAAACGCCGGATGCACCTCAAACACCACCACGCGCTGCCCGTGGTACTGGCAGGTGTGCATGTCAAACCCCAGCTTGGGCTTGAGCCCCAGCGCCAGCCACAGCGGCAGCAACTGGTTGCCCTGCCCGGTCTCGGCCTGTGGGTCAAAACTGGTACCCACCACCGCGTGCGTGCCGTCCTCGATACCGAACACCAAATAGCCACGCGGCTTGCCCAGCAGACAGGCCGAATTGGCCAACGCAGACAGGTATTCGCCAATGGCCTGCGGCTCGTAGCGATTGGTCTTGAACTCCAGCCACTCGGATTCACGCGGCTCAGCGCGCAGGCGGTCTAGCAGGGCAGTGAGGTCGGCGGTGTTCACATCAATCTCTAAATGAAGCAGCCACATCAATCTTCGCCGCCGACGTTCTGTAATCAAAGCTATGTCTATGCCCAGTCACGATGCGGCTGCGGAATTTAAGCATCTCTTGCGCTCTGGACCGTGCATTGGGTTCGCCCTCGTTTGACGTCGAAAAGTCCTCAAGCTTTTTGTAGTGCGCATTCACGCGATCGGTATTGGGGTCACCAGCCAGCAAATAGGATTCGATCAGCATACCGGAGCGATCGGCTACTAGCTTGTCACCACCCTGCAACCTCTTCACAGCGTCCATAGCATCATCAACTGACAGCGAGCCCTCACACAATGCGCGGAAAATTTCTGGCCGTTTTGCACGAAGAACGATTAGGTACGACACCAAAATCGCATCAAGATACTGGTTTTCAGGTGTCTGGTGCATAACGACAGCAAGCAACGTCACGCAACGCTCGCGAGCGCGCAACGACAACTGAAATACATCAGCCAATGCTGAAAAATAGTCAACGAAATGGCTCTTGTCGTATTGGAGATCGCTGTGATTACGTTTGGCAAACACGTCATCCAAACCAAACCGCGTTAGTAGCACCGAGGTGTGTCGCTTGGATTTGATCTTTGGAATGCCAAACTCAAGGTCAAAAAAGCGTCGTAGGTACTCTTGCGTGTCCGACTTCTCGCCATAAACCGACGCCACGCTCGCTGACAGCTGGGCCTTATCGACAGACAGAACAAAGACGATATTCGATAGATCAAATAAATGCTTGATGCGTTCAAGCAGTTCAATGGCGAATGTTGGGCGGCAGCGATCCAACTCATCGATAAAGAAAACAAGTGACTCCCGCTTTCCGGTCACTTTCAATTGTGCTACCGCACCCTCAAGCTCCTCCCGTAGCTTCTTCAACGCTGCCTTCTCCATTTGGAAAACCTCGACTGCATCGCCAACAAGTCCCCCGGCTACGTCCGCCGCTACCGCCTCATATTCACGTTGCAAATCTAAAGCCCCAAGGGTCGCGGCCTTTGCACCTGCAATTAGCCCACGCTTAGCAACCGCCGTCGTTATCTTTTTGGCAGTGGTCAGATGCTTTTTGAATGCTGACTTTGCCACGCCATCCGCCAAATCAATGCTGTCCAGCTCGGAGACCAATGCCACCAACGGGTCATCGACAAAGTCAGTCTGCCAAGCATTGAAGTACACGCACTGAAAACTCGATTGCTCAAGCTGCGCCTTCAACATTTTCACAAGCGTTGTCTTTCCTGTGCCCCAAGGGGAGTCCAACGCCAACACAAACGGTCCATTGAATTTATCCAACAGACCAGCAAGAAACTCAACGACCGGCTTCCGCTCAAGTGCATCGTTCTTGAAGGGATCGTCGGAAGGAATCTCAAGTTCGGGCAATCGGAATTTCATTTGAATCAATCCTAGTTGGTAGATATTTGTGCAAAAGCCTTGGAAAGCGTCGCCTGCCGCAGCGCCTGCGCGCGCTTGAGGTTGGTATCGACCTCGGCCTCGACTTCGCGGACGATGGACAGGTGGCGGTCGACTTCGGCGACGATGCGGACTTGCTCTGCAACTGGTGGCAGCAGCACTGGGCCCACTGCAAGTTGATCAAAGCTCAGATGGGGGCGACCTTGCCCGTACATACACTGGTCAAAATATTTTTGCCCGTTTTCTCGTGAGTTAAACCAATAATTAATGTGAGGCGCGCAATCCGATAACACTGGTCGAATCAGCGCGACGCTTTGGCAAACGTATGCGTTTTCCGGTGCATTTTCAACTATACAAATTTGGCCAGCGTTGGCCCCAACTATGGTAGCCAGAAGATCGTTGTCCTGGATTCGACTCCTGTTACAGGATGAATCACTGCTTGGTGGATCTACAAACTGCCGCACGGAAAAATCGGGCTGCATCGGACGCACATTTTGAGCCAATACAAAAATTCCAGTGCCCTTCCCGTAGTGCTGGGACCAATCTCGTGATCCACTTGTGATTTTGCTGGTCAGCTGATCCAAACTGGCCAACGCCCACCCGTCTGGCAGTTCGATACTCTCGGTCACTTCGGGATCGCAAGGTTGTTTGTACTTCCCTCGGCCCACCCACTTTCCCCGTCGCAACTCAAGAACCCGCCGCAAAAGCTGCTCGCCGGTCTCATAGGTGCGGCCTTCGCGGTGGGCTAGGCTGGCTTCGGTTTCTACGAGGCGGCCTTCGACGGCGGCTTTGAGGACGGAGGCTTTGTAGCGTTTGAGGTTGGCTTTGACGCGCTGGAGGTTGGCGACGGCTTCGTCGAGGCGGGAGAACTGTTTTTCGATCTCGGCGACGATTTCGCGCTGCTGCGCTAGCGGCGCAATCGGTATGGGCAACTTCTTTGCATTGGAGCCAGAGATTTCCAGAAACGTCGTGCCGCTTGCAAGACTTTCGGCCAGTTGCTTAGCGCCTTTGAGCCACCAGTAAACATACTCAGGAAGTACGTCACCGCGCAAGACAAAGTTCTTGAAGCCTTGATTAGTTGCGATCGGATTGCTCGCGATAGCGACGTAACCGATCGGAGCACGGGACGTAAAGAGAACCGACCCAGCAGGTATCAACTTTGCGCTACACGACTGCAAACCTTTTGAGGTCAACAGTCGCGCACCGTGGGCAACAAATTTGGCGGTGTAACCGGAAAGGTCTGCGGGAGTGAGCCAAGGAATATCTCCCCTTTCAAAGTTAGAAGCGTCAGACGTCTTGGGAGTGCCACCACTAACGACATCTGCAATATCCCCCATCGTTTTCCATTTCCAACCGTCAGGCAGCGGCTTTTCCAATAACGCATCAATAGAAATCACGCCGCCAAGTCCCGATTCAATTCCTCAATCACCTTGGGCAGTTCCGCGCCAAAGACCTGGTGCACTTTGCCCAGGCCGCCTTCGGTGTTGAAGGGGGCGTATTCGAAGTCGTCTATTTCTATGCCGAGGTTGGCGGCGATGTGGTCGCGGATCATTTCTAGCCAGTGGATTTGTTCGGGGGTGAATGCTTCGGCAGGCTCAGCACGAACGGGGTTGGGATGCCCTTCGACAGGCTCAGGACGAACGGTCAGGTGCTGCGCCAGCCATGCCTTGAAGTTGGCCTGCACGCGCTCGGGGTAGGGCACCGGCTCGTTGGTCTGCTGCATGGCAAAGCGCACCAAGCTGACCAGGTCGGTCATCAATCTGCGTTGGCTGGCGCCCTTGACCTTGTCTTTGCGAATGACGGCGTAGGCTTGCCACAGGGCGCCTTCGTCAATGAGGTGCGGCGGGGCGTGCAAGGCGTCGGCCAGGGCTTTGACGTCTTCAAACTTGAGCGGCGCTCGGGTGGGGCGGCTGTACAAGATTTGCAGGGCGGTGATTTCGTCTTTGTGCTGTTTGATGAAGTCTTCAAAGCTTTGCACCAGCTCTTTGGCGCGGTCAGAGCCTTCGGCAAAGGTGGCGCTGATGAGGCTGTCTTGCGTCATGTGAACGGTTGTCGAGAAGCGCTGTTTTCTGAGCTTGAGTGCCGTTCTTCCTCCTGAT
>JBBRNS010000049.1:0-20814 GCA_038230175.1 Burkholderiales bacterium | reverse complement strand
TTGGCCGGGCGTCTTTTCCAGGCGGTAATCGAGTTGAATGGCGTCGCCACTGCCTCTAATTTCGGTGCGAACGATTACTTCTTTGTCATCCGCAGAGGCACGCATCGGCTTTAGGACGATGGTTTGGTCGGTGACCTGTGCCAACGCGCCGGCATAGGTGCGCACTAAAAGTGTTTTGAATTCTTCTTGCAATCTATTTTGCTGCTCCGGAGTCGCTTTACGCCACGCCGGGCCCACGGCCGAAGCGGTCATGCGCTGGAAATTGACGTTGGGCATGATGCGGGTTTCGACCAAGGCAATCAGGCGGTCCGTGTCACCCGCGCGAATGGCCTTGTCGCCACGGATGGATTCCATCACATCGACCGATAAACGTTTGATCAGCGCATCTGGCGCTTCGTCCGCTGCGTGGGCTGCCGGTAGCAAGCCCATACCCAATGCGGCCACAACCATTAACAAACCTTGGCGCAAAAACACTCGTTTCATATTGACCCTTTGAAAAACTATTCAGTCCCTATCACCATCAACGCGGCAAGTCCTTCCCGCGCTGACACAAGCCCGCGCTCACGGATCAGTTGGGGGCTCGGGCGGAGGCTCTTCATCCGGCGGATTGCCGTCATACACACTATTGCGACGTCGCTGCAAGTACCCATCGCGGATAAAACTGTAGGGATCCAACGCCGCCTCCTGAACCACATTGCCAGCCTTGAGAAAGCTGGCACGCGTATCAATCACATTGAGCACCGACAAGCCATCACGGGTACCCGTATCGGCGATGCTGTTGACGAGGCTACCTTTGTAGTCGACAGGCAAGGCCGCCAATTCACGCAACGACGAGGGACCCAGCACCGGTAGCACAATGTACGGACCAGCGCCCACGCCCCATCGCCCCAAGGTTAACCCAAAGTCAGATGTGTGGCGTTCGATTTGCAAGCCGGATGCAACATCCATCAAACCCAATACACCAATCGTTGAGTTGATCAGCACCCGCCCGGTGCTGTCCGCCATGTTCTGGCCTCGCAACTGCAGCGAGTTGTTCACCAACGACCAGACGTCTTGAAGGTTGTTGAAAAAATTACCGACACCTTGCTGCATCCAGTTGGGTGTGCCGTCGCGGTATACGGTAGCGACTGGCTTTAGGATGGCGCGATCTAATTTGTCGTTGAAGCTAAAAATACCCCGGTTCATAGACTCCAGCGGGTCGCGGGGATTCGGATATGGAACCGCAGCACAAGCTTGTAGCACTGCCAATAGGCCCAGCAGGCCCAGGCGGTTGCACCACCATCCGACCCGACACCAACCGGGCCACACGACGACGAGCCCTGCCGTCATGGTCATTTTTCGGAAGATCCGCGAGAAGCACCATCGGCCGCCTTGCTGTACAAGAATTGGCTGATCAGATTCTCAAGCACCACGGCCGATTGGGTCGAACTCACTTCGTCTCCCTGTGCAAGATTGTCCGAAGCAGCCCCAGCTTCCAGTCCAACGTATTGCTCACCCAATAAACCGCTGGTCAGAATTTTCAAGGAGCTGTCTTTCGGAAAGGCATAGCGTTTATCCATGTCAATAGTGACGCGGGCCTGAAAGGTCGTTTTATCCAAGTCGATCGACTCCACCCGCCCGACCACCACGCCAGCCGCTTTAACAGCTGCCTTGGTCTTGAGGCCACCAATGTTGTCAAAACGGGCCGTCACCAAATAGCTGCCGGTCGAGCTCTTTAGCTCGCCTAGATTGGCAGCCTTGAGCGCCAAGAAAATGAGCCCTGCAAGGCCCAGCAGCACGAAGCTGCCAACCAATATTTCAATGTTGCGTTTTTGCATAAGTAGTCCGAAGAAAAGTGACGGCCGCGCTGACCTAGCCCTTGGTGAACATGAGTGCGGTGAGTATGAAATCCATAAAAAGAATACCCAACGACGCCAGCACCACGGTGCGGGTCGTTGCATAGGCGACACCCTCGGGGGTCGCCTCGGCTTCATAACCTTGGTACAGCGCCACAAAGGTGCAAATGATTCCAAACACCACGCTTTTCAGAACACCGTTGCCAACATCGCGGATGACATCCACATGGTTTTGCATAACAGACCAAAAGTTGCCCGAGTCAACCCCAATGAGCAAGACGGCCACGACGTAGGCACCGATGATGCCTACCGCAGAAAACAAAATAGCCAGCAGCGGCATTGCAATAAGGCCGCCAATGAAACGCGGCGCCAGCACACGCTGGGTCGGGTCCACCGCCATCAGGTCCATCGCGGCGATTTGCTCGCCTGCTTTCATCAAACCGATTTCGGCCGTGAGCGAAGTGCCGGCACGGCCAGCAAACAACAAGGCTGCCACAACAGGCCCCAACTCGCGCACCAGGGAAAGGTTAACTATGAGGCCCAAAGACTCTGACGCACCATAAATCACCAGAGCGTAATACATTTGCAGCGCCAGCACAAAACCAACGGCCAGCCCTGAAGCCAAGATAATGATCAAAGATCGATTGCCCACCGCATGAATCTGCGCCACGATCAGGTAGGGGCGGCGCAAGGCTGGACCCACCGCGCGCAACAGCATCCAGAAAAACGCTGCAGCATGTCCAACCGAGGCCAGCCAGTCCAAACACGCACGACCCACGATTGCGACAAAATCGCCTAAGCGGTGCATCATGTGCTGACTCCAAAATCTTCAGCCACTGAGCGCGCCGGGTAATGGAAATTGATCGGCCCATCCGGCTCGCCGCGCACAAACTGGCGCACTTCAGGGTCCATTGAGGCCATCAGCTCAGCCGGCGTACCCTGGGCGATGATGCGCCCTTGGTTGGCAAACAAAACCACGTGGTCGCTGATGGCCATGCACTGCGGAACATCGTGAGAGACCAATAAAGACGTGGCCCCGGTAATGTCGTTCAGGTTGCGAATCAGCTTAGCAGCAACGCCCATGGACACCAAGTCCAAACCGGCAAAGGGTTCGTCATACATGATGAGGGCGGGATCCAGCACAATGGCCCGCGCCAAGGCGACACGCCGCGCCATGCCGCCCGACATTTCGGAGATACGCAGTTGCGCCGCGCCACGCAGCCCAACCGCATTGAGTTTCATCAACACCACATCACGAATAAGTTCTTCGGACAAAGTGGTGTGTTCACGCAAGGGAAACGCCACGTTCTCAAATACCGACAAATCGGTGAACAGAGCGCCAAATTGGAACAGCATGCCCAACTTGCGCCGGTAGCTGTACAACGCGTCACGGTCACGGGTGTCGATCACGGAACCATCAAAACGAACCTCGCCTGCCGTTGGTGCGTGCACCCCACCGATGATGCGCAGCAAAGTCGTCTTGCCGCAGCCCGACCCCCCCAAAATGGCCGTCACCTTGCCACGGGCAAAATTCAAGCGGACATCGCGCAAAATGGTACGGCGCGCGTCGTAGCCGAACGAGACGTTGTCGACCTCGATCAAAGATTGTGCAGCAGTGGTGATGGTGGAGGAAGTCATGCAATGAAAAGGCCGGGAACTACCCGGCCAGCGAATCATATGAGAAAACGCCTTTAGCGTGGCAGCGCCGATTGTCCCATCAAAAACTCGTCCACGGATCGCGCCGCCTGACGTCCTTCACGAATAGCCCACACAACCAAGCTTTGACCACGGCGAATATCGCCCGCCACAAAAACCTTGGGCACGTTGGTGGCATAACCGCCGACGATCTCGACACTCGCCTTGGCATTGCCACGGGCATCCTTCTCAACGCCAAACGAGTCCAATATGGTCGCTACCGGATTGGTAAAACCCATGGCCAACAGTACCAAGTCGGCTTTCATAACTTGTTCAGACCCTGCAACCTCGACCATCTTGCCGTTCTTCCATTCAACGCGCACGGTCTTGAGACCGGTTACTTTGCCGTTTTCGCCGACAAATTCTTTGGTCGAGATTGCAAACTCACGCGAGCAGCCCTCTTCGTGGCTAGAGCTGGTACGCAGTTTCAGCGGCCAATTGGGCCAGGTCATCGGCCGGTTTTCTTCTTCCGGCGGCTGCGGCATCACTTCAAACTGGGTGACGCTGACAGCGCCGTGGCGGTTGCTGGTGCCTACGCAGTCGCTACCCGTGTCACCGCCACCAATCACAATCACGTGACTGCCGTCTGCGCGCAGTTGGCCTTTAACTTTGTCGCCCGCGTTCACTTTGTTCTGCTGGGGCAAAAACTCCATCGCGAAATGAATACCATCGAGCTCACGCCCGGGCACTGGCAAATCGCGCGACTGCTCAGAACCACCGGTGAGCAGCACTGCGTCAAACTCTTTTTGCAGCTGGGTAGCCGAAATGGTTTCCTTGGCCCAGTTGATCACTTTGGACGCAGCACCAGTCTTGGGCCACTCGCCCACCAGCACGCCGGTGCGAATGGTTACACCTTCTTTTTGCAGTTGATCCACACGGCGGTCGATGTGGGACTTCTCCATTTTGAAGTCAGGAATACCGTAGCGCAGCAATCCTCCCACGCGGTCATTCTTCTCGAACAGGGTGACACTATGGCCAACGCGCGCCAGTTGTTGGGCAGCCGCCATACCAGCCGGGCCAGAACCCACCACGGCAACGGTCTTACCAGTCTTGTGCTTGGAAGGCTGGGCCAAAACCCACCCTTCAGCCCAAGCCCGGTCGATGATGGCGTGCTCGATGGATTTGATACCAACCGGGGCGTCATTCACATTGAGGGTGCAAGCCGCTTCGCACGGTGCGGGGCAGATGCGTCCGGTGAACTCGGGGAAGTTGTTGGTGCTGTGCAGGGTATCAATGGCCGATTTCCAATCAGCCCGGTACACCATGTCATTGAAGTCGGGAATGATGTTGTTGACAGGGCAGCCACTGTTGCAAAACGGTGTGCCGCAGTCCATGCAGCGCGCGGACTGCGTCTTAGCCTGTGCGTCATCGAGCCCAATGACAAATTCTTTGTAGTTTTTGACGCGCTCGACTACGGGCTTGTAGCCCTCTTCGACGCGCTCGAATTCCATAAAGCCGGTAACTTTTCCCATGATTTTTCTTCCAATGCGTTGAGTGGGTGGGTGGTGCACGCCACCCCCAAAACAGTTCAGATCTTGTTTACTTGGCAGGTGCCGCTTCTTTTTTTGTAGCGGCTTGCGCAGGTTTGGCGAGGGCTAGAGCCACCTTTCGTGCATGAATTTCACCCAAAGCACGTTTGTATTCGTTGGGGAACACTTTGACGAACTTGGCACGCGAGTCCTCCCAGTTATCCAGCAGTTCGCGCGCGCGCTTGCTGCCTGTCCAGCGGTTGTGGTCACCCAACAGCTTCTTCAACTGCGCTTCATCGCTTTCACCACGGTGCCAGATGGCCTTGTCGACGCTGGCCTCCTGCTCTTTTGCAGGCAAGACCTTTTCTAGGCTGACCATGGCGGTGTTGCAGCGTTTGGAGAACTGGCCATCTTCGTCATACACATAAGCAATGCCGCCGCTCATGCCAGCCGCAAAATTGCGCCCGGTTTTGCCCAAGACAGCTACCGTACCACCGGTCATGTATTCACACCCGTGATCACCAGTGCCTTCGATCACAGCAGTAGCACCTGAGAGGCGAACCGCAAAGCGCTCGCCACCCACACCACTAAAGAACGCTTCACCCGTCGTTGCACCGTACATGACGGTGTTGCCAACGATGGTATTGCGAATGGATTCACCCCGGAAATCGATACTGGGGCGAACAACAACCCTACCCCCTGACAGCCCCTTACCGGTGTAGTCATTGGCGTCACCGATCAGGTACAAGGTAATACCCTTGGCCAAAAAGGCTCCGAACGACTGGCCACCCGTACCCTCTAGCTGAATACGAATGGTGTCATCGGGCAGACCTTCCGGATGCACCTTAGTCACTGCACCGGACAACATCGCACCGACAGAGCGGTTGACGTTGCGGACAAACTCAATGAACTGCACCCGTTCACCCTTGTCGATCGCAGGGCGGCTCTTGGCAATCAACACATTGTCGAGCGCCTTCTCCAGGCCATGTTCTTGGAACAGGGTCTGAAAACGCGGCACGTCAGCAGGAACCTGTGGTTGGGCAAACAGACGGCTAAAGTCCAGGCCACTGGCCTTCCAATGTTCAATGCCTTTGCGCATATCCAGCAGGTCGGCGCGGCCAATCAGATCGTCAAACTTGCGAATACCGAGTTGGGCCATGATTTGGCGCACTTCTTCGGCGATGAAGAAGAAGTAGTTCACCACATGCTCAGGCTTACCCGAGAATTTTTGGCGCAAGACGGGGTCTTGTGTGGCCACACCCACGGGGCAGGTGTTGAGGTGACACTTGCGCATCATGATGCAGCCTTCGACCACCAGCGGTGCGGTGGCAAAGCCAAACTCGTCTGCACCCAACAGCGCGCCAATGGCGACGTCGCGACCGGTCTTCATTTGGCCGTCCGCCTGAACACGAATGCGGCTACGCAGGCGGTTCATCACCAGCGTTTGCTGGGTTTCAGCTAAACCAATTTCCCATGGACTACCGCAATGCTTGATTGACGACCATGGCGACGCGCCCGTGCCGCCGTCGTGGCCAGCAATGACCACGTGGTCTGCCTTGCACTTGGCCACGCCGGCTGCAATGGTGCCCACACCGATTTCCGCCACCAACTTGACGCTGATATCCGAATGGGGTGCCACGTTTTTCAAGTCGTGGATCAATTGGGCCAAATCTTCGATCGAATAAATATCGTGGTGCGGTGGCGGCGAGATCAACCCCACGCCAGGCACCGAGTGGCGCAGACGTCCAATGTACTCAGACACCTTGGTGCCTGGCAACTGGCCACCCTCGCCGGGCTTAGCACCTTGGGCCATCTTGATCTGAATCTGGTCTGCGCTGCTGAGGTACTCGGCCGTGACGCCAAAGCGGCCTGAAGCCACCTGTTTGATGCGCGAGCGCAATGAATCTCCATCGAGAAGCGGAAGGTCGACCTCGACCACATCGGCACCAATCACACTCTTCAGCGTATCGCCCGTCTTGATTGGTATACCTTTGAGTTCGTTGCGGTAACGCGCTGGGTCTTCCCCGCCCTCGCCGGTGTTGCTCTTGCCGCCGATGCGGTTCATGGCAACGGCCAAGGTCGCGTGGGCCTCGGTGCTAATCGAGCCCAGCGACATGGCGCCGGTGGCAAACCGCTTGACGATTTCTTTGGCCGACTCCACTTCGTCGACTGGAATCGCTTTGGTCGGATCGATCTTGAACTCGAACAAACCACGCAGCGTCAAATGGCGCTTGCTTTGGTCATTGATCAGCTGCGCATACTCTTTGTACGTGTTCCAGTTGTTGGAACGGGTGCTGTGCTGCAGCTTGGCAATAGCGTCTGGTGTCCACATGTGCTCTTCACCACGCACACGCCAGGCGTATTCACCACCCGCATCCAACGCGTTGGCGAGGACCGGATCGGCACTAAAGGCAGCGCGGTGCATACGAATGGCCTCTTCGGCAATCTCAAACACACCAATGCCTTCGATGCGACTCGGAGTGCCGGTGAAATACTTGGCAACTGTTGCGCTGGACAGGCCAATGGCCTCGAATAGCTGAGCACCGCAGTAACTCATGTAGGTGCTGACACCCATCTTGGACATGATCTTGGACAGACCCTTGCCCACGGCCTTGATGTAGTTGTAAATGGCTTTTTCAGCGCTCAGGTCACCCGGCAGGTCTTTGTGGATGCTGGTCAGCGTCTCCAAAGCCAGGTAGGGGTGAACGGCTTCAGCGCCATAACCTGCCAACACGGCGAAATGGTGCACCTCGCGCGCCGTGCCGGTTTCGACCACCAGACCGGCGCTGGTGCGCAGACCCTCGCCCACCAGGTGTTGGTGGATGGCTGACAGGGCCAGCAAAGCCGGAATGGCAACTTGGCTGGCGCTGACAGCACGGTCGCTCACGATCAAGATGTTATTTCCACCCTTGATCGCATCAACCGCTTCGGCGCACAAGGAAGCCAACTTGGCCTCAACACCTTCATGGCCCCAGGCCAATGGGTAGGTAATGTCCAGCGTATAGCTTCGGAACTTACCTTGGGTGTGCGCTTCGATACCACGCAACTTGGCCATGTCGGCAAAATCGAGCACGGGCTGGCTGACTTCCAGCCGCAGGGGTGGGTTGACCTGGTTGATGTCCAGCAGATTGGGCTTGGGTCCGATGAAGGACACGAGCGACATCACGATGGCTTCGCGGATCGGGTCAATGGGTGGATTCGTCACCTGCGCGAACAGCTGCTTGAAATAGTTGTACAACGGCTTATTCTTGTCGGACAAAACAGCCAGGGGGCTGTCGTTGCCCATAGACCCGATCGCCTCTTCACCGGCCGTGGCCATGGGAGCAATCAGGAACTTCAAATCTTCTTGCGTAAAGCCAAACGTCTGCTGGCGGTCTAGCAGGCTGACTTTGTCGGTCACCCGCTTGGGCTCCACCTTGGCAATAACTTGACTCAAGGCGCCTGGGATACGGCGCTCGGCGAACACGACATCGTCGAGCTTGATGCGCAGGTTCTCAATCCATTGTTTGTAGGGCTTGCTGTTGGCCAGTGTGGCCTTGAGCTCTTCGTCATCGATCATGCGACCCTGCTCGAGGTCGATGAGGAACATCTTCCCGGGCTGCAGGCGCCATTTGCGCACAATGCTGCTTTCGGGAACGGGCAACACGCCAGACTCCGAACCCATGATGACCAAGTCATCGTCGGTAATGCAATAGCGCGAAGGGCGCAAGCCATTGCGGTCGAGCGTGGCACCAATCTGGCGGCCGTCGGTAAAGACGATGGAGGCGGGACCATCCCATGGCTCCATCATCGCCGCATGGTATTCATAGAAAGCCTTGCGGCGCTCATCCATGGTGGTGTGCTGCTCCCAGGGCTCGGGAATCATCATCATGACCGCCTGGCTGATGGAATAGCCCGCCATGGTCAACAACTCTAAGCAGTTATCGAAGGTGGCCGTGTCAGACTGATTGGCAAAGCTGATTGGGTAGAGCTTTTGCAAATCGGCCCCCAGCACAGGGGACGACATGACGCCTTCGCGCGCCTTCATCCAGTTGTAGTTGCCTTTAACGGTATTGATTTCGCCGTTATGCGCGACATACCGGTATGGGTGGGCCAATGGCCACTCGGGGAAGGTGTTGGTCGAGAAACGCTGGTGCACCAAACCCAGTGCCGACACGCAGCGTTCGTCTTCCAGATCCTTGAAGTACACGCCCACCTGGTCAGCAAGCAACAAGCCCTTATAGACCACCGTACGGCTGGACATGCTGGGGACGTAATACTCTTTGGAATGCGTGAGTTTGAGTGCCTGGATATTGCCGCTGGCGGTCTTACGAATCACGTACAACTTACGCTCAAGCGCATCCTGCACGATCACGTCTTGACCGCGACCGATGAACACCTGGCGCTGAATAGGCTCCTTTGCGCGCACCGTAGGCGACATAGGCATGTCGCGATTCACCGGCACATCACGCCAGCCCAGCAACACTTGGCCTTCGGCCTTGATGGCACGCTCCATCTCCTGCTCACACGCCAAGCGGGAAGCGTGCTCTTTGGGCAAGAAAACCATGCCTACGCCGTACTCACCAGCCGGTGGCAGCGTCACGCCCTGGGCTTGCATTTCTTCGCGGTACAACGCGTCAGGCAATTGGATCAGGATACCGGCGCCGTCACCCATGAGTTTGTCCGCACCAACAGCACCTCGGTGGTCAAGATTTTCCAAGATCTTGAGAGCATTCTTCACGATGGAATGGCTTTTCTCGCCGCGAATATGGGCAACGAACCCAACGCCGCACGCATCGTGCTCATGTGCGCTGGAATACAAACCGTGGTCTTGAAGGTGTTTGATTTCGGCAGCCGTGGTCATGGCTCTCTCCTGAAAATGAAAGTTGTATCAAGGATACTGCAATGCAGCAGAAACGCCAAACAATTTAAATGGGGTCAGATACTATTTAAATGGAGAAATAACTTGCATGATATTAATTGGGGACATATTAAAATATTACAGGAATTGCCTGCAAAACTCAACTGACCGACTAAACGCGGAACACCTAAAGTCCGGGAGCTGCTGGTGGACGCCCCGGTGAACCCTTGGTAACACGGCGCGGAATTTTCTTCTGCAGTTCGGCGACAAAACTGGGGTCGCCTAAAGCCCACCCGCCCAGAGTAGCGTCGGTCAGCGCCAATTGCGAGCCCTCCCCAACCCCGCGTTTCACCAGATCAGCGTATGTGGCTTCGCGCGAAAACGGGGTATTACCCAGCGCCCACACAATGGGGTGGACGGTGATCAGCCGGTCCACACGCTGCCCCACGTAGTGGCCATAGCTTGACCAAGGGTAGTCTTGCGGCATGCTGACCAAACCCGCGCGCACGGGATTCAAATCCATATAGGCCATACACGGCAACAGGTGGGTCTCGGCTTGAACGACCGTGGATTTGTAGCGCCCCTCCCACAAGGTGCCAGTACGCGCATATTGGTCATTGAAGTAGCGCACATAGCGGCGCCCCAAGGCTTGCATCATCTTTGGCAGCCCATCGGCTGATTCAGGGGTTGCCAAAAGATGAAAATGGTTATCCATCAGCACGTACGCGTGAATAGCCACATGGAACTGGTGCGCGCATTCAGCTGCGATTTGCAACCAAGTCGTGCGATCAAGCGGCCGCAAAAAAATGGTCTGGCGATTATTGCCCCGCTGGATCACATGGTGGGCATAGCCCGGCAGGGTTAGCCGAGGGAGACGGGCCATTGCAACACAACTCCCAAAAGGCCTATTTACCCAATAGGGGAAGGCACCGCGTTAGCACTGTGCGGTGCGTCTGCACCTTACCTGGGCGCCTTCGTCACCCGGACTTTGCCACCGGTGGTGACGATAATCACAGGATCACCGGCTGCCAGCACTTCAGTGCCCTTGGCCTGCACGATGGCGCGTCGGTCCCCACCTTTGAGCTGGACTAGGATTTCAACCGCATCCTCACGGGTCGACATGCGCTCGATGGCATTGCCTGCAGCTGCACCAGCAACGCCGGCCAAAACGCCCAAGATCTGCCCTTCACGCGCGACACCACTGCCGCTATAACCACCAATTGCACCCACCACGCCGCCGACGCCAGCGCCAATCCCGGACTGGCTGCCGTCGACCACAACGGGCCGGACACTCAGCACCACGCCATCTTGCACTTGCGCCATTTGCTGCGCGTCGCCGCGCTTAATCACGTCTGGGCTACTGCTGGCACACGCCACCAAAGCCAATGCCATTGTCAAAACCACGCTCAAGCTCGTAAAACGTTTCATCAGGGTCTCCATCCGTCGAAAAAAGAAAAATGCGCGAATTCCTCTAAACGGTTCACGCAGTGGTTTCGTTGTCCGCAAGCGATGTAAAGCGGGTGCGAAGTAGTTCGGATAAACCAAATTCCTGCAACAAAACCCGCAGCCGCTGGGCAGCGTCGGGCCTTGGTTTTCCGGTTTTACGTGCAATGATAAGTTCATTTTTCATGCTGTGCTCCCACCCAACCAACTCGGTTACTGTGACATGGTAACCCATAGCTTCCAAATATAGGCAGCGCAGCACATTGGTAATCTGGCTGCCCATTTCGCGGGTGTGCATGGGGTGGCGCCACAACTCAGCAAAGGGTGTTCGCTTGAGCGAGAAAACTTTATTTTGATTCAACGCCCGGGCCACTTCGGCTTGGCAACACGGAACAAGGACCATAAAACGGGCCTGCTTCTGCAACCCAAATGCAATGGCATCGTCGGTCGCCGTGTCACAGGCATGCAGTGCTGTGACCACATCAATTTCGGACGGCAGTTCGGTTGCGTTTGTGGCATCGGAAACGCTGAGGTTCAAAAAAGCCATTCGCTCAAACCCCAGCTTGGCTGCCAAAGCCTGCGACTTTTGAACCAGTTCGGGACGGGTCTCCACGCCAAATATTCGGGCCCGTGCGAGGTTCTTGAAATACAGGTCATACAGAATAAAACCCAGGTACGACTTTCCCGCGCCGTGGTCCGCCAAGCTCGCGCCCTCACCGCCGCTTGGCAACTCCAGAAGTAATTTCTCGATAAATTGGTACAGGTGGTAGACCTGCTTCAGCTTACGGCGGGAATCCTGGTTGAGCTTACCCTCTCGGGTCAGAATGTGCAGCTCTTTAAGGAGCTCTATGCTTTGTCCGGGCCGAACCTCGTCCGCAAGGGGGTGGATGGGTTGCACGAGAGGCTTGGCCTGCTTTGGCTGTTTCATGGACTCGGCTTTCTGAAATGCACCGTGGGCCCATCCGACAATCCCAGGTCACGCCAACCCGTATGGCCGAGTTGCTCCAGCGTTTGCATATTTTTCTCAAAGATCGATTCGGCTTCGGGGAAGGCCGCTACCGCCTTGGCAATGCTGGCTTCCCGTAGCAGGTGCAGGGTGGGATAGGGTGCGCGATTCGTATAGTTGGTAATGTCGTCAGGGTCGGTTCCGGCAAACTGGAAGCAGGGGTGAAAGCTGGCAATTTGGAGCTCACCCTCTAGACCGAGTTTGCGCAGCACACGGTCGGCATCCGGCAAAAAGTGATTGAACTCTAGGAAGTCCGGCATGGCTGTCGGAAATATCAACAGCGTGGTGTCGCGAACCGTCGGGGCCATTTGTTGCAATGCCTGCAGTTCCTGGACCACTAGGGCACGCCATTCCGACCGGCACTGCGACGTAGATACCACGTAATGAATTTGCCCCTTCACATGCACAGCTTTGGCAAACGGGCACAGGTTTAAGCCGATGACCGCGCGCTCAAGCCATTGTCGGGTTAAAGCAATCGCATTGGACTCAAATTCACGCTCGGCTGGACTGTCCGGAATATCTGACACCTTACCCACCTTCATTCAAAAGCCGCTGACCGGTCAAACGTTCATGCTCTCTGGCCGCAAAGCGGTCTGTCATTCCTGCGACGTAGTCAGCCACAACACGGCAGTGGGCCGAATCAGCCCCCTGCCCCTCGTCAACCAAGGCAGACGAACGTGCCGCAAAATCAGGCTGCATTTCATCGGGTTTATCGCTGTACACGACAAAGAGATCCCGCACCACCTGCTGGGCTAAGGTCATCTTTTCGACCACTTGCGGATGTCGATACAGCTGTCCCATCAAGAAACCCTTTAGAGCCTGTGATTGCTCACCCATGCTGACGCTAAAGCGAACCAAGGGTCCCGACGCACGCACCTCGTCCACGCTGGCGGGCTGCACCGCATCAATGGCGACCTGTGTCGCGCCGATCACATCGTAGACCTGGGCACTGAGCATGAGCCGAATTGATTCATACAGGAGCCGGCGCGATTGTTCGGGCGTAGCGAGTTGCGGATGTGCCCGCAAGGCCTGCTGGCGAAAGCCCTCAAACAGAGGGACGTCACGCAATTGCTCCAATGTAATTAGGCCGGACCGCACACCGTCGTCGATATCGTGCGCGTTGTAGGCGATTTCGTCGGCTAGATTGCACAGCTGCGCTTCCAAACTGGGCTGGGTACCACGCAAAAAACGCAGCCCTACGCCGCCTTTGCCGCCTGGAAAAGCAGGCTCGCTTGCCTCCAACGCCAGCGCATTGGCGCGGGAACAATGTTTGAGAATACCTTCGCGGGATTCAAAACACAGGTTCAAGCCATCGAAGTCGGGGTAACGCTCCTCCAACTGGTCAACAACGCGCAAACTCTGCAAGTTGTGCTCAAAGCCACCGTGGTCCGCCATACAGGTATTGAGTGCACGCTGCCCCGCGTGGCCGAACGGCGTATGGCCAAGGTCATGCGCCAAGGCGATGGTTTCGACCAGGTCTTCATTCAGTCCCAATGAGCGGGCGATCGACCTAGCCAGTTGCGCGACCTCCAACGAATGCGTCAGGCGTGTTCTGAATAAGTCGCCTTCGTGGTTCAGAAAAACTTGGGTTTTATAAACCAGCCGCCGAAAAGCGGTTGAGTGGACGATACGGTCCCGGTCGCGCTGAAAGGCTGTCCGGGTCGGTGCATCAACTTCCGGGAACCTGCGTCCGCGCGAGCAGGCGGGATCAGTGGCATAGCGCGCAAGGGTCATTTTATGACTCCAATCACCCCGCAGCCCTCGTCCAAAGTGCGCAAGCCGCTACAAAACATATAGCAATTTACACGCAGCACAGGTCGATCACCTGCCGCACCATAGTGTCCGGTGCTGCACACATGGTCGCGCGGGACGGGCCGTCTATCACGACGAATTTGATAGCGCCTGCTTCAGACTTTTTGTCCAGCCGCATGAGCTCTAAATAACGGCCCGCATTGTCCTTCTGGCAGAGGCGCGGTGCGACTACGGGCAACCCCGCCGCTTGAACGAGTGCCGTCAAACGCTGCACAAACGCCATGTCGACCTTGCCAAGCGCACAGGATAAATGCGCGGCCATTACCATGCCGCAGCCAACAGCTTCGCCGTGTAACCACTGGCCGTACCCCATGCCGGCCTCAATTGCGTGGCCAAAAGTATGACCAAAGTTCAGGATAGCCCTGATCCCGGACTCGCGCTCATCTTGCCCAACGACCCACGCCTTGATTTCACAGCTGCGCCGTATAGCGTGGGCCAAGGCCTCTGGCTCGCGGGCCAAAAGTCTGGACATATTGGCTTCAATCCAGTCCAGAAATACCAAATCTGCAATGGGTCCATATTTGATGACTTCTGCAAGACCGGCGCTCAACTCACGCTCTGGCAAAGTCTTGAGCGTGTCGATGTCACACACCACCTGCAGAGGTTGATGAAACGCTCCAATCATGTTCTTGCCTAAAGGGTGGTTGATTCCGGTCTTTCCGCCCACTGAAGAGTCGACCTGCGCTAGCAGCGTGGTCGGTACCTGCACAAAGGCCACACCACGCATGTAACATGCTGCCGCAAAACCCGTCATGTCACCCACGACGCCGCCTCCAAGGGCAAACAGGATGCATTTACGATCACTGCCGTGACCTAACAGTGCATCAAAAATGGCGTTGAGGGTTTCCCAGTTTTTAAATTGCTCGCCATCCGGCAAAACAACTACGTCCACCGATCGGTATTTTTCAGAAAGGGCATCCCGCAGCCGCTGGTAATAAAGAGGCGATACGGTGGTGTTGCTCACAATCAACGCTGAAGTCGATGGTGGCAAGTCAGCATAAATTGACGATTTGTCAAAAATACCGGAACCGATGGTGATCGAATAGCTGCGCTCGGCTAGCGCAATAGGGACAGTGTGCAAAATCGAATGACTCATACCCCGTAGTTTAGGGCTTCGAGCATTGGTGGAGGGGGGGGCATAGCTACGTCTGATTCACAACCCCAGCCAACTCCAGCTGCATCACTATCATGTTGACCAGCGTCGACACCGACGGACGCCCAGTTTCGATCACGAAATGGGCCGATTCACGGTACAAAGGGTCACGCTGGCTGAAAAGGTCTCGCAACCGGGTCAAGGGGTCGGCCACTTGCAAAAGCGGCCGGTTGGTGTCGTGTTTGAGGCGGCGAAAGAGTTCGTCAGACGTCGACTTTAGGTATACAACACTTCCTCGATCCCGCAGATTTTTCCGATTGAGCGGCCTAAGCACAGCACCACCACCAGTAGAAAGAACCCGAGGAGACTCCCGCGTCAACTGGTCGATGACGTCTTGCTCCACATCTCGAAACTTATCCTCGCCTTCCCGCTCAAAAAAAACACGCACCGTGCAACCGATACGTTGTTCGATGGCGTGATCCGAGTCCACAAATGGAACCCGGAGTCGACGGGCAAGTTGTCGACCCACGGTGGTTTTCCCAGATCCGGGGAGCCCGACGAGGCTAACTAGCAATTGCGCGACCTAACCCCGTTACTCATATTCAACATTAGCAGGGCCTTTAGCGACCCATTGAGCGCTCTGACAAGGTCTTTGGCGTGATGAAAACCAACATCTCCCGCTTTGTAGTTGAAGTTGCCTTCGTCCGAAATAGCACACCCACGCCAGGCAGGTCGCCGAAGAACGGAACCTTTGCACTGGTATCCGTTTGGTCTTCGGTAAAGATACCGCCGATCACGACCGTTCCGCCATTCTCGACCAAAACCTGGGTCTTGACGTGTTTGGTATCAATCGCGAAACCCGCTGGTGTCGTCTGGCCAACCGTGTCTTTGGTGACATCGAGATCCAAAATAATACTGCCCTCTGGCGTAATTTGAGGAGTCACCTCCAACTTAAGGCTGGCCTTGCGGAAGGCAATCGAAGTTGCGCCGCTGGAGGAGGCCACTTGGTAGGGAAGCTCCGTGCCCTGCTCAATGATCGCCTTAATTTGATCCGCCGTCACCACGCGAGGGCTGGACACAACCTTACCTTTGCCATCAGCTTCTAGCGCAGAAATCTCCAAATTCAAAAACGACGAGGCGGATGCTCCAAACAGCGAGAATGCCACGGATCCAGGATTAGAAAATCCCAGCGCGCCACTCGAAGGCAGATTAACGAAATTGCCTGAAGTCGTCGCAGCGGAGCCCGTCACATAGCTTGACCCAATAGAACCATTCAGCGGCCCACCCTCATTGGTTCCTAAAGTGATTGCATTGTTGCCACCGCCACCTAACTTGACACCCAGCGATTTACCAAAACTGTCGGATGCTTCCACAATACGTGCTTCGATCAAAACCTGCCGCACGGCCACGTCTAACTTTGCAATCAGTTGCTGGATTTGCTCCAGCTTGCTCGGGATGTCAGTAACAAACAGCTGATTCGTACGCGGCTCTGCGATAACGCTTCCGCGGGCACTCATCATGCGGGCGGCGCTTGCCGCCCCACTACCGCCAGCGGTCAACTGGGTCGCAATTTCAGAGGCCTTTGCATAATTAATTTGAAAGGACTGAGTCCGCAGTGGCTCCAAGCTTTGCACGGCAGCAACCGACTCCAAATCGAGCTTTTCTTTGGCTGCAATTTCGTCTTTGGGTGCGACCCAAAGTACGTTTCCACTCTTGCGCAATCCCAATCCCTTGGCCTGCAAAATAATATCCAGCGCCTGATCCCAAGGCACGTCTTGTAGACGCAACGTAACAGACCCAGTTACTGAGTCAGAGGTCACAATATTGAAATTGGTGAAGTCGGCAATCACTTGCAACAGCGAGCGAACTTCGATGTTTTGGAAATTTAAGGACAATTTCTGCCCGTTGTAGCCAACGCCTTGTGTAAGCTTCTTGTCGTCGGCCTTAATTTCTTTGACCTCCACCACAAATTGCTCGTCACTTTGGTACGCGCTGTGCTCCCAGTCGCCACGGGGTTCAATCACCATACGCACCCGATCGCCTGACTGCGTCGTCGAAATTGATTTCACTGGCGTTCCAAAATCACCCACATCCAACCGGCGGCGCAGCCCTTCTGGCAAAGTTGACTTCATGAACTCCACCACTAGGTTTTTACCTTGTTGGCGAATGTCAACCCCCACTTGGTTGTTCGGCAACGATACAACCACCCGCCCCGATCCATCTGCGGTACGACGGAAATCCACGTCTTTCAATGGCGCAGAATCTCGGCTTCTATTTTCCGCAAATGTTGTGTTACTGGGCGCTACCGCTGCGGTTGCAGCCACGGGCTCCAAAACGAGCAGCAGGGACTTGCCCTGAATCTCTGCCTTGTACGTTGTGGAGGCCTTGAGATTCAAAACAACCCGCGTGCGCTCACCGGCCTGTACAACGTTGACCGACTTCAAGTTGCCCTGATTAAGCTCCACGGTAGAGCGCCCCATGGCGTTCGCCACGCCGGGAAAATCCAACGCAATACGGGCTGGAGACTGTATGGTGAATCCGGTCGGCACCGTCTTCAACGCCTGCGAAAGGTCTATACGTATGACCTCCGAGCCACCTTGTATCGACCCAGTAACGGTCTCGATCGCATTCTGCGCATTGGCGCCGATGCTAAGTAGCATTGCGGCCGAAAATAAAACACGTTGCAGCATCCGCAACCCCATACGCTGATATTGATTATTCATTTAGACCTCTCTTGCAGCTGCAAGGTTGCAACACGTTCAATCCACTCACCCACCGCGTCCTGAACTATTTCACGCAATGTAATTTCAGACTCACTGATCTTCCCTACCCGGCCATAGTTCTGCCCCAAGTAATTTCCCAATTTGACTTGGTAAAGCAAATTGTCGACCTTGACCAGCGCAACAGGCTGACCGCCCTTCACAATGCTACCAACTAGGCTCATGGCATCGAGCGGAAAGGCTTCTAAGGGCTCTTTACGCCGTGCAAGTTCAGGCGCCACCAAACCACCATTGGCAACCGCCTGTGTCGCATCGCGCTTCAACGCCTGCGTCAGTTTCTGATTACTAAACGGCTCTATAGTCGCGCCGTTGGTGTAGGCCTCGGGCTTAAATTGTTTAGGCGCTGGAATAGGAGGCACCTTGGGGCGAGTCTGGTTGCGCTCTTCGGCCATCCATTGCCGAATAGTGTCTTCCCCCGACGCGCCACACCCAGAAAGGCCTAAAACCATCGCCATCCATATCAACGAGAGCACGTACTTCATTTTTTTGCCCCCGTGGCCTTGCGCTGAGAAGCCACTTCATCATTATCCAAATACCGAAATGTCTTAGCCGTTGAATCCAAAACCAAGGTCCCGTCGGCTTTCGGTGCTATCGATAAATTGTTTAAGGTAACGATTCGCGAAAGGTTTGCGATGTCTGATGCAAACGCACCAATATCGTGGTATCTACCAGTCACTCGAATCGTAATTGGGAGCTCGGCGTAATACTCCTTGACAGCAATTTGTCCAGGGCGAAACAAGTCAAACTGCAAACTGCGACCCAAACCGGCTTGATTGATGTCAGACAACAACGCGTCCATTTCAGCTTTACTAGGAAGCTGCTTCTCAAGTTGAGTCACATACTGCTGCACTTGCTCGCGTTGCTTCTTCAGCACGTCAAGGTTCACCGCCTTGGTCAACTTTGTTTTGTAATCTTCACGCAGTTTGATTTCTTTAGCCTGCTCCACCTGAAGCTGTTCCTGCGAACCCGACAACCAAGCGAACCACAACACCACCACAATGCCGATGGCAGTCACCACAAACAAGGCGTACCGTGGAAGCGATGGCCAGTTGGTTGGATCCTTAGGATCGAGATCGCGAAATTGACTAATAAATTGCTCCTGCAACTGAGCAAAATCAATCGACCGTAATGAATTGGTAGCCATGCCGTTCCCTGCTATTTCTGTCCTGCTACAGGACCTGGAGCTGCCGACACCGGCAATGCGATGGCTGCAGACGCGGCTTCCGCCAATGCCGCGGCCGCCTTTTCCACTTCACTGGCCCGCATAAGCTTAAATCGGATCGTGAAATTTGCCACCCTACGCTGATCGCGTGGCGTCAAGGCGACTGAACCGGCGACGATTTCCACCAGCTCAGGTTTACTAAACCATGGTGTATTGTTGGCCAAGTTTCGCAGCAACTCCGAGACACGCTCGTTGGTTTGGGCCGATCCCGTGACGGTAACCAATTGATCGGCTTGGCTCATTTTGGTGATGTAAACCCCGTCCGGCAACTGGTTAACCAGCTCGGTCAGCAAATGAACCGGTAAATTTCGGTCTGACTGAAGATCCTCCACTGCTTGCTGGCGCGCCCGCAGTGCAGCGATCTCCGTCTCCAGACCCACAATGTCTTTGATTTGGTCTTGAAGCTTCTTAATTTCAACTTCCAACACGACATTGGTGTTCTGCTGGGTGGAAATAGCCGCCTGGTACCACGAAAAAATGACACCAGCGACAATCCCCCCCAATACTGCAGACGCGCCAAGCGATGCATAAAACAACTCGCGGCGCTTCTTGCGCGCGGCCTCACGATGTGGCAATAAATTAATGAGGATCACTGAACGAACCTCCGTAATGCCAACCCACAGGACGTCAAATACGACGGTGCCTCACGCGTCATTCGCTTCAACCGAACACCATCCCCAATCTCCATGCCATCAAAAGGATTAAGCAACGTACAAGGGAATGTTGTGTGTTGTGTAACCGCCGCAGTGAGGCCGGGCAATGCAGCAGAACCGCCAGCGAGCATGATGTAGTCCACCTTGTTGTGCGGGGTACTGGTAAAGAAAAACTGCAACGCCCGCCCCAACTCTTGAACCATGGTCTCAATAAATGGATGCAAAACACTGGACTCGTAATCTTCTGGAAGCTCTCCACTACGCTTCTTACTCTCCGCCTCTTCCTGGGAAAACCCATATTGACGAACAATAAGTTGGGTCAACTGCGCACCACCAAATGCCTGATCCCGGTCGTACAACACCTCGCCATCGCGCAGCACTTGCATGCTGGTGGTCAGCGCACCCACTTCAAACAGAGCAACAATCGAACCCACGCCTTTATTGGGAAGGTTTTCAATGAGTCGCCCCGCAGCAAGTCGGGCCGCATAAGACTCAACATCAACCACAACGGGCGTCAAGCCAGCAGCCTCCGCCAAGCCTTGAATATCCTGAACCTTCTCTCGCCGCGAAGCAGCAATAAGCACTTCAACGTCACCCGCAGAGGTAGAACTCGGACCGATTAGACAAAAGTCCAAACTCACCTCATCCAATGGAAAGGGAATGTATTGGTTAGCCTCGGTCTCAACCTGCTGCTCCAGCTCAATATCGGACATGCCACCTGGCAGTATGATTTTTTTAGTGATGACAGCCGACGGCGGCAAGGCCATGGCTACGTTTTTGGTGCTGGTACCACTCTTTTTGACCAAGCGCCGCAAGGCGTTGGCAACTTCATCGAACTTCTCGATGTTGCCATCAGTAATCCAACCGCGCTCTAGCGGCTCAATGGCACACCGTTCCAAAACGAGATTGCCACCCTTGTCGCGCCCCAGCTCCACCAGCTTGACACTGGACGAACTGATATCCAAC
>JBBRNS010000048.1:0-20854 GCA_038230175.1 Burkholderiales bacterium | reverse complement strand
GGCTGGGGAGCCGTTTTGATGTGAAACTGATTCAATCGTAGTAGAGAAAGGGCCCTGAGGGGCCCTTTCCATTGAAGGCAACTTTATCGCCCAGAGCGCTCTTCACGACCAGATTGGCACGCTTCTCGAAAACCGCCAACACGTAGATCACGGCGCTGGCACCCGGGCTCTTCAAGGCGGTGTTTACCGGTAGGCCCAGGATGGCACGGGCGTGGAGTTCAAATTCACTCTGCGATTGGGTGCACATGGTGACCATGCCCGTGTCGTGCGGGCGCGGGCTTACCTCGCTAAACCAGACTTGATCACCCTTCACAAACAGTTCGACACCGTAGACACCCCAGCCAGCGGCTTGGCCGTCGCGCCCCATACCAAGATCATCGGTCACCGCTTTGGCGATGGCCCGGGCCTTGTCCAAGGCGGCTGGCGGCATGGGGTGCGGTTGCCAGCTCTCCACATAGTCGCCGTTGACCTGTAGGTGGCCGATGGGTTCACAAAAATGGGTGTCGACCGCGCCCTCGCTGCTGCCCTTGGCGCGCACGGTGAGCAGGGTGATTTCGTAGTCAAAGTCAATAAACCCCTCAACGATCACCCGCCCGTGGCTGACGCGCCCACCGGCCATCGCATAGTCCCACGCCGCGGCCACGTCAGCAGCGCCGTTGATTTTGCTTTGGCCTTTGCCGGAACTGCTCATGACTGGCTTGACCACGCAAGGGTAGCCAATGTGGGTGTCTATCGCCGCTTGCAAGGCCTCCAATGAGTCACAAAAGACATAAGGGCTAGTCGGCAAATCCAAGGTCTCGGCGGCAAGGCGGCGTATGCCTTCGCGGTCCATGGTCAAACGGGCGGCACGGGCGGTTGGAACCACACGCACAACACCCTCGGCTTCAAGCTCCTCCAGGGCGGCGGTGGCGATGGCTTCGATCTCGGGCACCACCAAATGGGGCCGTTCTTGCGCAATCAGGGCCTTGAGCTGGTCAGGGTCACTCATGGCGATGGTGCGCGCATGGTGGGCTACTTGGTGCCCAGGGGCATGGTCATACCGGTCAACAGCAGTGGTCTCGACGCCGAGACGCTGCAGGGCAATCAAAACCTCCTTACCGAGTTCGCCGCTGCCGAGCAGCATGACTTTGGTGGCCGTTGAAGAAAGGGGTGTTCCGATAGTGGACATAGGCAGGGGGTTCTTATATTTGGGTGGTTGCAGCCTGCTGGGCTGCGGGGCTCTTGGTGTAGCCATACCGGCCGGGCAGGTCTTGCCGCACCACGTCTTCGACGACCCACAGGCCTTGTTCGATGGCGAGCGCAGCGATGGGGACATCTTGGGTATGCACCAGCCCAAACCCTAGCGGCGTATCAAGGTAGAGCCAGCCTTGCGCGTCCATTAGGCAGCGCTTGTATGGGGCTTCTTCGCCGGTGTGGGACTGGACCGAAAAGTCGTTCTGCACCCGCCAGACCCACGGCGTGGCTTCCAACTCTACATAGACACGCTGGGGGCCGTTTTGGAAATACCAACGACCTTGCTCGTCTTTGGCATAGTTGCGCTGAATGAATTCAATCAACTTTTCGTGGCGCAACACCGAGCCCTTGGCGCCCGCGGCCCCACTGCCAAAGGCGCCGGCGGCTTGCGCGGCGTCATCACGCAGGTACCACTGGCCCCGGTTGTCGAGCCCGAGCCATCCAAAACAGTCGGGCACATTGGGCCACTTGGCCATGGCTTGCTTGACCATATCGTCCATTGAATTACTCCTTTTATACGCCGCTGAATTGCCGCAACCACGTGCCTACCGCGTCGGGCATGGCACGCACATGGCCTGGCAGGGCGCCTTGCGGAAACCCCACATGGCCACCGTGCGCGGGCTGCCACAAGGTGACGTTCGCGCCCACTTCGCTTTGCAACGGCAAACAGACAGCAGGCACAAACGGGTCATTCAGTGCATTGACCACCAGTGCCGGAATGCGAATCTCCGCCAAGCGCGGCTTGGCAGAACCGCGCGCCCAGTAATCGTCGGTGTTTTTAAAACCGTGCAGCGGCGCGGTAAACACATTGTCAAATTCATACAGGTCTTTCGCCTGCAAGAGGGCGTCGCGATCAAATAAGCCCGGATGCTGCGCCCATTTCTTCAAAGCCTTGGGCTTCATGGTGTTCAGAAACATGCGTGTATAGACTTGGCGGTTAAAGCCCCGCCCAATGGCGTGGCCGCCCGCAGCCAGGTCTATGGGTGAGCTGACTGCGGCCACTGCTTGGACGACCTGGCTCGCCTGTGCGCCTTGCTCTTGGACCCAGCGCAGCAATGCATTGCCACCCAGCGAAATACCCACCACCAAAATAGGACCGGTGTGCTGTGCACGAAAGCGCCGCAGGATCCAATCGATTTCTTCGTGGTCACCCGAGTGGTAGGCCCGCGGCCCCCAGTTGAGTTCTCCACTGCATCCCCGAAAATGCGGCACGGCGTAGTCCATGCCGTGCTCGCCGGCAAAGTCGGCAAAGGCCTCGGCGTAGTGGCTAAGCGACGACCCCTCTAAGCCATGGAAAAGCACCAACAAGGCGCGCTCTTTCCCCTTCCTTGTGCCGTGCCCAGCGCCACTCGCCTTTTCAGCGTTCTTCGCGGGCGCCGTGGCGACGGTTGGGTCGGGCTGCAGCCAGTCGACGTCAATAAAATCGCCGTCGGGCGAGGTCCAACGCTCGCGGCGGTACCGGGGCGCTGGGCCCACGGTGCGGCGTGCATACAAAGCGGGCCAGATGGTTTGCAGGTTGCCACCGGGCAACCAGCGTGGTGCTACGTATTGCATGGGTGCGTATTCACCGATCAATGCAAAACCGGCGAGATGGAATTGACCTCTTGCACCTCATCCAGTGCGCCGGGGCTGGCATGGTGCAGCACCAGGCGCCACCCCTGCGAGGTCTGGTGGTAAACATTGGTGGCAATGACGTAAGCCAGCAAGGGGCCGCCGGCGGATGCCATCTCCACCCGTTCCAGCACACAATGCACGGCACCACCCAATGTCGCCAAACGCCGGATGGATTCGGGCCGCACCTGGATCGAGCCGCTGTGGGTAAATATGGCCTCAAACGCCGCGCGAATGGCGCTGCAGCCAGTCACCCGCGGACCACCGGGGTGGATACACACGATGTCGTCTTCGTCGGCCCAGCACGCCATAAGGCGGTCAATATCGGCCAGCCGCAGAGCCTCGTAAAACGCGACTTCAACCGCGTCCGGCGTATCGGGCATGGGCTCTTCTGGCAAGGCAGGTTCTTTGGGCATGGTGTTTTGGACGGGTTAGGCACCATTTTGCATGTTTAACGGGAGGGCGCACCCCCGCTGGCACTTTGGCTTGATTTCCCTAGGCCCATCCAAAGCCCCCATGACCGCGCCCAATTCAGGGAGCGCCAAAAGAAAAACCGCCCTCAGGCGGCTTTTCTAAAACAAAGCCGGATGGCTTAGCGCTTTTGGCGGTACTTGCGCAATGCGGCAATCTGCGCGGCCATGATCGCCAGCTCAGACGTCGCTTTGGCCATGTCAATCTCGCTCTTGGCGTTCTTGAGGGCTTCTTCCGCAGCGGCTTTGGCGGCGTTGGCTTTCTCGTCGTCCAAGTCTTTACCGCGAATGGCGGTGTCGGACATGACAGTCACACAGTTAGGCTGCACTTCCAATATGCCACCGGCCACGAAGACAAACTCTTCGGTGCCGTCGGCCTTTTCAATGCGCACCGAACCAGCCTTGATACGGGTGATCAGGGGCGTGTGCCGAGGATAGATGCCGAGCTCGCCCGATTCACCAGGCAGCGCCACAAATCTGGCCTCGCCCGAGAAGATGGACTCTTCAGCACTGACCACGTCAACATGGATGGTGGACATAGGTTTTCCTTTTTACCGTTGAAGAACAATCAGGCGATTAAACCTTCTTGGCCTTCTCGATGGCTTCGTCGATGGTTCCCACCATGTAGAAGGCCTGCTCAGGCATGTGGTCACACTCGCCGTTCACGATCATCTTGAAACCACGGATGGTTTCAGACAAGGGAACGTATTTACCGGGAGACCCCGTAAACACTTCAGCAACGTGGAACGGCTGCGAGAGGAAACGTTGGATCTTGCGGGCACGTGCCACAGCCAGTTTGTCTTCAGGAGCCAAGTCATCCATGCCCATGATGGCAATGATGTCGCGCAGCTCGCGGTAACGCTGCAGCGTGCCCTGCACCGCACGGGCGGTGTTGTAGTGTTCTTCACCCACGACTTGCGGCGACAGCTGGCGGCTGGTCGAATCCAATGGATCGACGGCAGGGTAGATACCCAGCGACGCGATGTCACGGGACAACACCACGGTGGAATCCAAGTGGGCAAAGGTGGTCGCAGGGCTTGGGTCGGTCAAATCATCCGCTGGCACGTAAACGGCCTGAATGGACGTAATGGAACCCACCTTGGTGGAGGTGATACGCTCTTGCAGACGGCCCATTTCTTCGGCCAGCGTAGGCTGGTAGCCCACAGCAGAAGGCATACGACCCAACAGCGCGGACACTTCGGTTCCGGCCAATGTGTAGCGGTAGATGTTGTCCACGAAGAACAAAACGTCTTTGCCTTCGTCACGGAAGGATTCGGCAATGGTCAAACCGGTCAAGGCCACGCGCAAACGGTTGCCTGGTGGCTCGTTCATCTGGCCGTAGACCATGGCCACTTTGGACTCTTCGAGGTTCTCGAGATTCACAACGCCAGAGTCAGCCATCTCGTGGTAGAAGTCATTACCTTCACGGGTACGCTCACCCACACCAGCGAACACGGACAAACCGCTGTGTGCTTTAGCGATGTTGTTGATCAACTCCATCATGTTCACGGTCTTGCCCACACCGGCACCACCGAACAGACCGACCTTACCGCCCTTGGCGAACGGGCAGACCAAGTCGATCACTTTAATGCCGGTTTCCAGCAGTTCTTGCGATGGGCTCAGTTCGTCGTATGCAGGGGCTTTGCGGTGAATCGACATGGTCAATTCGGCGCTCACCGGACCACGCTCGTCGATGGGCGCGCCGAGCACGTCCATGATGCGTCCCAAAGTGGCTTTGCCCACAGGAACCATAATGGATTCAGCGGTGTTCTTGACCACCATACCGCGGCGCAAACCGTCGGAGGAGCCCAATGCAATGGTACGCACGATACCGTCGCCGAGCTGCTGCTGCACTTCGAGGGTCAGCGTAGAGCCGTCCATCTTGAGCGCGTCATAGATCTTGGGCATTTTGTCGCGTGGAAATTCCACGTCCACAACCGCGCCGATACATTGGACAATTTTCCCTTGAACGCCTGCGTTCACATGTGCTTGAGCCATTACGTTTGCTCCAAAAATAAATTCGTTTAAACCGCCGCAGCGCCAGCCACAATTTCCGAAAGTTCTTTCGTAATTGCCGCTTGCCGCGTCTTGTTGTAGATCAGCTTGAGTTCGGCAATCACATTGCCTGCGTTATCGGTCGCAGCCTTCATGGCTACCATCCGGGCTGCATGCTCAGATGCCATGTTTTCGGCCACAGCCTGGAAGACCAAGGCCTCTGCATAACGAACCAGCAACTCGTCGATAACCGACTGCGCATCTGGCTCATAGATGTAATCCCAGCTGGGCTTGGATCCACCGGCTTGTGCCTCTTCATGCATCTTGTCAGCCGACAGGGGCAGCAACTGCTCCACAACGGCTTCTTGGCGCATGGTGCTCACAAACTTGTTGTAGCAGATGTAGACCGCATTGACCTCACCCCGGATGTACGCGTCGAGCAGCACCTTGACCGGGCCGATCAATTTATCCAAGTGGGGTTTGTCTCCCAAATGGGTAATATGCGACACGACTTTGGCGCCAATACGGCCCAAGAATCCCAGTCCCTTACCGCCAATCGCGACGGTCAACGGTGTGTGACCAGCGGATTGTGTCTCGCGCAAGCGCAAGGTGACGGCCCGAAACAGATTGGTATTCAATCCACCGCACAAGCCCTTATCCGTCGTGACCATGATGTAGCCCACCGACTTGGCGTCGTTGGTCTTCATGAATGGGTGAACGTACTCGGGATTGGCTTTGCCCAAATTGGCTGCGATGTTACGGACCTTCTCGCTATAAGGGCGCGCCGCGCGCATGCGCTCCTGCGCCTTGCGCATCTTGGATACGGAAATCATTTCCATAGCCTTTGTGATCTTCTTGGTGTTTTCCACCGATTTGATCTTGGTGCGTAATTCCTTACCTGATGCCATAGTTGCCCCTTTTGCTTAAACGAATTCGTGACTCTGAATAGACGGAGATGTCTTCAGGTTCCGAATCAAGCAAACGACTTCTTGAAGGCCGCAGTAGCAGCGTGCAATTCGGCTTCTGCCTCTTTGTCCAATGCCTTTGTAGCTTCCAATTTGGCGAGCAGGGCTGCGTGCTTGTCTTTCAACCAGCCGTGCAAACCATGCTCAAACGCCAACACTTTGTTCACTGCGATGTCGTCCATGAAACCTTTGTTCACAGCAAACAGCGTAGCGCCCATCAGGCTGATCGGCAGCGGGCTGTACTGAGACTGCTTGAGCAACTCGGTCACGCGTGCACCACGATCCAATTGCTTGCGGGTGGCTTCGTCCAAGTCAGAGGCGAACTGCGCGAACGCAGCCAACTCACGGTACTGGGCCAAGTCGGTACGAATACCGCCAGACAAATTCTTGATCAATTTGGTCTGGGCCGCGCCACCGACGCGAGACACCGAAATACCGGCGTTAATCGCAGGACGGATACCCGCGTTGAACAAGGACGTTTCCAAGAAGATCTGACCGTCCGTGATAGAAATCACGTTGGTAGGCACGAATGCCGACACGTCACCCGCTTGCGTTTCAATGATGGGCAGAGCCGTCAAAGAACCGGTTTTACCTTTGACTTCACCTTTGGTGAAATCTTCAACGTACTTTTCGTTCACGCGTGCGGCACGCTCCAGCAAACGGCTGTGGAGGTAGAACACGTCGCCAGGGTAGGCTTCACGACCTGGTGGACGGCGCAGCAACAAGGACACTTGGCGATACGCCACAGCTTGCTTGGACAAATCGTCGTACACGATCAGGGCGTCTTCACCGCGATCGCGGAAGTATTCGCCCATCGTGCAACCGGAGTAGGCCGAAACGTATTGCATGGCAGCTGATTCAGACGCGGTAGCCGCCACCACAATGGTGTATTCCATTGCGCCCGCTTGCTCCAGGGAGCGCACCACATTCTTCACGGACGAGGCCTTCTGGCCAATCGCGACGTAAATACAAGTGACGTTTTGACCCTTTTGGTTGATGATCGCGTCAATCGCTACAGCGGTCTTGCCGGTCTGGCGGTCACCAATAATCAACTCACGTTGACCACGACCCACAGGCACCATGGAGTCAATCGACTTCAGGCCCGTCTGCATAGGCTGGTCCACCGATTTACGGGCGATCACACCAGGCGCAACCTTCTCGATCACGTCCGTCATCTTGGCGTTGATAGGGCCTTTGCCGTCGATAGGCTGACCCAAGGCGTTGACCACGCGGCCACGCAACTCAGGGCCCACGGGCACTTCCAGAATACGACCCGTGCATTTGACAGTATCGCCCTCGGAGATGTGCTCATACTCGCCCAAAATCACGGAACCGACCGAGTCGCGCTCCAAGTTCAGGGCCAGACCGTAAGTGGGCAAACCATCGCTGCCGGCTGGGAATTCGAGCATTTCGCCCTGCATCACATCGGACAAACCGTGAATGCGGCAAATACCGTCGGTGACGGAAACCACAGTGCCTTGGTTACGAATATCGCTACTCGCGGCCAAGCCTTCAATGCGGCTCTTGATCAGTTCAGAAATTTCTGCTGGATTGAGTTGCATGACTCTTTCCTTCTTTCATTGGTTGGGCCAGAAGCCAAAGGCAAAGCCTTTAGGCCGAGAGGGCTACTTTCATTTGTTCCAAGCGGGCTTTGACAGAAGTGTCCAGCACTTCATCACCCACCACTACGCGAATGCCACCGATCAATTCAGGCTCTAAAGCCACGGCAACATTCAATTTGCGGCCAAACCGCTTTTCCAGCATGGTCGCGACATCAGCCAAGGCCGATCCATCGATCGGAAATGCACTGAAGACGGTCGCATCAAAAGAGCCAGCCTGCACGTTTTTCAACGCGCGGAACTGGACTGCCATTTCCGGCACAGCATCCAAGCGACCATTCTCAATAACGGTGCGCAAGAAATTAACTGCCTTAGAGGGCAATTCTTTTCCGTTGACTTTGGCACACGAGGCCGAAACGACCCCGAAGACTTGGTCCGCACTGACATTGGGATCCAGCGCAAGCTGCTGCAGTTGGGCATCGCTGGCGACGGCGGCCAATCCATCCATCCACTCTACAGTGGACGACAAATCAGACGCCGACGCTTTGAACAGCGCTTCTGCGTAAGGCCGGGCAATAGTGGCGAGTTCAGCCATGTTGGACCTCTTAAAGCTCAGTCTTCAAACGGCCAAGCAACTCAGCATGAACGCCAGCATTGACTTCTTTACGAAGAATTTGCTCAGCGCCCTTGACGGCCAGTGCTGCCACTTGATCGCGCAAGGCATCACGTGCCTTGATCGTTTGTTGCTGGGCCTCGGCTTGGGCGGAAGCGATGATTTTGTTCGCTTCTTCCGTTGCCTTGGTTTTGGCTTCAGCCACGATGGCCTGCCCACGGCGCTCGGCATCAGCCAAACGTGCAGCAGTGTCGGTGCGGGACTTGGACAGTTCGTCTTCCACACGCTTGTTAGCGGATGAAAGCTCAGACCGTGCCTTGTCGGCAGCCGCCAGACCATCGGCGATTTTCTGTGCCCGCTCGTCGAGCGCTTTTGTGATCGGGGGCCACACGAATTTCATCGTGAACCACACCAGTATCGCAAAAACGATCGCCTGCAGAAACAGGGTTGCGTTGATGTTCACAGCTTATTCCCTTTCAAGCGTGAAAGCTTTTTGAGAAAAATTAGATGGCGAAAGGCTTTGCGAAAGCAAACAGCAGAGCGATAGCCACACCAATCAGGAACGCAGCGTCGATCAGGCCAGCCAAAATGAACATCTTGGTTTGCAGTTCGTTCATCAACTCAGGTTGACGCGCCGAAGACTCAAGGAACTTGCCACCCATCAGGGCGATACCGATCGAAGCACCCAAAGCGCCCAAACCAACGATGATGCCGCAAGCCAGTGCCACGAGACCGAGAATATGTTCCATGATTACTCCTAAGTACAGAAAAGAAAAAAGAAAGAAAGAAAAAACGATCAGTGTGAATCGTGGGCCTGCCCCACGTAAATCAACGTCAACATCATGAAGATGAAGGCTTGCAGCGTAATCACCAGAATGTGGAAGATGCTCCAGGCTGTTCCAGCAATCACATGCCCAATACCTAACCAGAACATGCCCTCAACGGGGTTGAACTGCCAGGCCCACGTGCCACCCATCAGGGCGATCAACATGAAAATCAACTCGCCGGCAAACATGTTGCCGAACAATCGCATCCCGTGCGAAACCGTCTTCGCAGCGAACTCAATCAGCTGCATCAAGAAGTTAATGGGATACAAAAACCACTTGTCGCCAAACGGCGCCGCAACCAGCTCATGCGTCCAGCCGCCCAAACCTTTGATTTTGACGCTGTAAAACAGGCAGATCAACAAAACGCTGGTCGACAAACCCAAGGTGGTCGACAGGTCAGCGGTTGGAACGACACGCATGTAATTTTCAAAACCCAGTGCAGGCCCTGCGGAGTGCCACAAATGCGGCAACACATCAACCGGCAACATGTCCATGGCATTCATCAGGAAAATCCAAACAAACACGGTCAAGGCCAACGGGGTTACCAACTTGCGACTGGTTGCGCTGTGAATCACACCCTTCGCCTGGGTATCAACCATCTCCGACAATATCTCTACTGCCGCCTGAAAGCGCCCTGGCACACCTGAGGTTACGCCACGCGCAGCACGCCACAATAAAAAACAACCCAGAACGCCCAGAATCACCGAGTAAATCAGCGAGTCAAAGTTAAAAAGGCCAAAGTCCACCAAGCTGGTTTGCTTGGCACTTTGAAAAGAAAAATTCATCTGCAGATGCTGCAAATGGTGCTGGATGTATTCACCAGCTGTTTGGGCATGCGCTCCAGCGTGTTCAGCAGCAGACATAAATTACCAGTTCGTCCATTCAATTACGACTCGGTGATCGACTTGTTGCGCCGGTGTTGCCACAACATGGCAAACCAGGACGCTTTGATCGTCACCACAAATCCGGCCAACAATGCAAGCCAGTTCAGGCCCACTACTATTTTGGGCGCCACCAACAGCAACGCCACGGTCAAGACAATCTTGACGAATTCCCACACAAAGATGGCCGTCAGCGCTGCGCCGGCACCCGGCGCATTTTTTTGCCGGACAAAGCCACGAACAAACAGCGCCGCCGGAACCCAGGCCGCAAAGCAACCGTAGGCAACAGAGCCAACCCAGTCAGCCCTGCCAGCCACCAACCACACTACCGCCACCAACAGCGCACCCACCACACCCTGCACCAACAGCACACGCACTGGCGAAAAAACCGTTATGCGGGCTCGCAATGCCTGGGCTTGCGCGGCCGTCAGAGGAATCGGCTCTGACTCTTGATCATCTTCTTCCAGGTCGTAAGGTCTCGCCATGATCGATCCCTCACATTTGACCCGCACCAGCAAATGGTTACAACGGTGTTACCACTGCCATGTGCTGCAAAGCCTTCTATTATACGTAGAAACCCGCACCCGCCCAAACATTTGTGGCAAAAACTACGCACTGCGATAATTGCCCCCATGCAAACACCCCCTTCCGCCCCAGGCAAAGCACCCGCTGAATCGCTGATTGAGTACCCCTCTCAGTTTCCCATCAAGGTGATGGGCCTGAAGGTCGACGGCTTGGTGCACGCTATCACCACGGTGGCGTTGCACTTTGATCCTTCCTTTGACGCCAGCACGGTTGAGCTGCGCGAAAGTTCGGGCGGCAAATATTTGGGGGTCACCATCACCGTGACCGCAACCAGCCGCGAGCAACTCGACGAGTTGTACCGTACGCTGTCCACGCACCCCATGGTTAAAGTGGTTCTATAGGGCCGATGGCGCAGTCCATGCCCATCGTCACCCAGCAACTGGGCCGCGTGGACTATGAACCCACCTATGCTGCCATGCAAGAATTTACAAGACAAAGAAGCCTGGAGCCCACGCAGAACGTGCGCGACCAGCTATGGATTTGTGAGCATCCACCGGTCTATACCCAAGGGCTGGCGGGCAAGGCCGAGCATATTTTTAACCCAGCTGAGATACCAGTGGTGCAAACCGACCGAGGCGGACAGGTCACCTACCACGGGCCCGGGCAGGTGGTGGTGTACCCGCTGATCGACCTCAAGCGCGCCGGCTACTTCGTCAAAGAATACGTGTACCGCATTGAAGAGGCCGTCATCCGCACGCTGCGCCATTTTGGTGTCACCGGGCACCGGGTGGCGGGTGCACCCGGTATTTATGTGCGGCTGAATGACCCTGCCGGCCATGCACCGCTGGCACAACGCCCCACTGGTGCCACCGTTGCCAAAGCGCCCGCGCCGGACTTCACGGACTTGGGGAAAATCGCCGCCCTTGGTATTAAAGTCAGTCGCAACTGCACCTACCACGGCGTCGCGCTCAATGTGGCGATGGACCTAGAACCCTACTCGCGCATCAACCCCTGCGGCTACACCGGGCTGCAAACAGTCGACCTTTCTACAATCGGGGTATCGGTGGCTTGGGCTGACGTGGCCGATGTCTTGGGCCACAAGCTCGCAATCCACCTTGCACCTTGATTCCACGCGGCCCGCCCTGCGCACCTTTACCGCCCACGCCCACCATGAACCCAACCCCCACCCCAACTGTTGCATCTACCGAGGTTGCCACCAGCGGCACCGCCCACCCTACGGTGCGCGAGGCGCAGTCGCAGCAGGACTACAACCCGTTGGCCAAACAAAAGGCGGGGGCCAAGCTGTCCCGCATTCCGGTCAAGGTGGTGCAGGGCGAAATTTTGAGAAAGCCAGAGTGGATCCGCGTCAAAGCCGGCTCGCCAAGTACCCGCTTTTACGAAATCAAAGACGTGCTGCGCGCCAACAAATTGGTGACCGTCTGCGAAGAGGCCAGCTGTCCCAACATTGGTGAATGTTTTGGCAAAGGCACGGCCACCTTCATGATCATGGGCGACAAGTGCACGCGGCGCTGCCCGTTTTGCGACGTCGGCCACGGCCGACCCGACCCGCTGGATGTGAACGAGCCCGAGAACCTGGCCAAAACCATTGCCCAGCTCAAACTCAAATACGTGGTGATCACCAGCGTAGACCGCGACGACCTGCGCGACGGCGGCGCCCAGCACTTTGCCGACTGCATCACCCGCATCCGCGAACTGTCGCCCGGCACGCAGATTGAGGTTCTGGTACCCGACTTCCGTGGCCGCGATGACCGCGCACTGGGCATCTTGAACGCCGCGCCGCCGGATGTGATGAACCACAATTTAGAGACCGCACCGCGCCTGTACAAAGAAGCCCGCCCCGGCTCTGACTACCAGTTCAGCCTGAACCTGCTCAAAAAGTTCAAGGCCCTGCACCCCGGTGTGCCCACCAAGAGCGGCATCATGGTGGGCCTGGGCGAGACCGATGAAGAAGTGCTGCAGGTGATGCAAGACATGCGCGACCACGGCATTGATATGCTGACCATTGGCCAGTACCTGGCGCCCAGCCTAAGCCACCTGACGGTGAAGCGGTATGTGCACCCGGACACCTTCAAGATGTTCGAGGCCCGCGCGTATGAAATGGGTTTCAGCCACGCCGCCGTGGGCGCCATGGTGCGCTCCAGCTACCACGCCGACCAGCAAGCCGGCCATGTGCTGGCGAATGCCGCTGCGCATGCGCCCACAACGGTCGCCAATGCTGCTGCCACGCCCGCCTCTTAAATCTATCGCCAGAATTGCTATATTTTCAATAGCTGCCTGCGCTTTATCCGCGAGGGCTAAGGCCACTTTTTATGCTCAAACCGTCACCTGCAGGCAGCCTATGGTTTAAGCCCGAGGCGCTGGCCGACCACTCGGACTCGGGCGCCTACCTGCGGGGGCGCGATTTGTACACCGCCCAAAAGGTGCTGGACCTGCAGATCACCGCCGAGGACGAATACTGGCGGCTAGACGGCGAAGTGCAAGGCACCCAAAAGCGCCCGTATGCGGTGTCGGTGGAACTGACGCTCACCCCCGAGGGCGCGCTCGACACCTGGGACAGCGACTGCAGCTGCCCCGTCGGTTACGACTGCAAACATGGCGTGGCGCTGACTATCAAGGCTGCCTACCAAGGCCTGCGCATCTTGGGCCCTGACAAAGCCTACACCGCAGTGCGCAGCACAAGCCGCACACCACCCACACCGGCGGAGCTGGAAGCCGCCCGCGCCGCCGACCAGGCGCGCTTAGACGAAGCCGAGCGCGTGCAGGCCGAATCGCTGCTGCTGAACTGGCTGCATGACTTGGACCGGGCGGGTGACGCCACGCTCGCCGCCGCCCCCAACCCACGCACGCCGAACAAAGCGCCAGACCAATACCTGTACCTGCTCAAGCCAACCGGCACACCGCCGCAGCCCCTGCAATTGCAGATGGAGGCCGTGGTGTCCACCGCCCGTGTCAATGGCGGCTGGACCAAGCCCAAACCCATTCGCACCCAACCCCACCCCGGCTTGGCGGTGTACGACCAAGCCAGCCCGGTGGACCACGAAGTGATTCAACTGCTGCTGGCCATGCCCAAGAGCCAGTACGCGTTTTATTCGGCCTACAGCAGCAGCCCACGCGCTATCCTGCATGGCACGGTGGGCGTGCTGGCCTTGCAGCAGGCCGCTTCCACCGGGCGCCTGTTTCGCGCCAACCCCGATGGCAGCCCGGGCGCTGCCTTGCAATGGGGTCCACCGCAAACGCTGGAGTGGGCTTGGCAAGAAGTTGCCCTGCCCCAGGGCGGCACGCCCGGCTGGGCCCTGCGTGCCAAGCTGGCCCACGCCGACACCACCCTGTGCGCTAACACCCCGCCGCTGTACCTGGACAGCGCACGCGGCTTGTGCGGAGTGGTGCAAGCACCGGGCATTGCGGATGGGCAATTGGCGGTGTTGCTCAAAGCGCCGGCCGTTAAACCTGCGGCATTAGAAAAGTACCAGGCCCCCTTGATGGCACGCTTAGGGCCACTGCCCCCACCGCCGATGTTGCAAAACATCACCAAGATAGAAGGCATCACCCCCACGGCCTGCTTGCACCTGTCCATCAACCCGCCTGAGGTGGCGCGTTTTCGCGGCATGATTGGCGTGCAACTGCGCTTTGATTACCAAGGCGTTAGGGGCTGGTGGGCGGGGCAGGGCTCATCCGTCATCGTGCAAGGCCCGCAAGGGCGTGCGCTGCTGCACCGCGACTCCGAGGCCGAACTGGACGCCATCACCCGCCTGATGGACCTGGGCCTGATGTCGGCCGAAGGCGGCGAGTTTGGCATCCCCGGCAATGAGCCCCAGCACACCTGGATGCACTGGGCCGACCACGGCTACAGCGTGCTCAAAGAGGCAGGGTTCTCGGTCACGCTGGACGACGCGCTGCGCGACTGGATTACCCATGCCGACAGCTTAGATGTGTCGCTGCAGCCCCATGGCGCGGGCAACGGCGGGCAAGGCGCTGACGGTGCAGATTTAGAGGCCACCTCGCCCTGGTTTAACCTGTCGCTGGGCATGGAGATCAACGGCCAGCGCCACAACATCTTGCCGTTTTTGCCCGAGCTGATTGCCGCTGCCGCCAACAGCCCGCTAGACCCCGAGACTGGCCAGCCCAACATTCCACCCTATGTGTACCTGGGCAACCCCAGCGCACCGGGCTTTATCCGCCTGCCCACCGACACCCTCAAGCCCTGGATGGCCGCGCTCTTGGAATTGGTGGGCGACCGCAGCCACGACTTCACCGGAGACAGCCTCAAGCTCTCGCGCATGGACGCCCTGCGCACCAGCGCAGCGCTGGGCGAAGGTGTGGCCTGGGAGGGCGCCCAGGCGCTGCGCGACTTGGTGCAACAGTTATCGGGCCGCACCGCCATCGAAGAGGTGCCCGCGCCCGCCAGCGTGCAGGCCAGCCTGCGCCCCTACCAGCAGCAAGGGGTGAATTGGCTGCAGTTCTTGCGCACCCACGGCCTGGCTGGCATCTTGGCCGACGATATGGGCCTGGGCAAAACGCTGCAAACCCTGGTGCACATCCAGATCGAGAAAGACGCTGGGCGCCTGACCCACCCAGCCCTCATCATTGCGCCAGTGAGCCTGATGGGCAATTGGCGCAAAGAGGCTGAACGTTTTTGCCCCCAGCTGCGCACCCTGGTGCTGCACGGCAAAGACCGCCACGATGTGGCAGGCGATATGGGCAGCCACGACATTGTGATTGCGCCCTACTCACTGTTGCAGCGCGACAAAGAGCGCTGGCTAGAGCAAACCTGGCACATCGTAGTGTTAGACGAGGCGCAAAACATCAAAAACGCCAACACCCACGCCGCGCAGGTGGTGAGCCAGTTGCAGACGCGTCACCGCTTGTGTCTGTCGGGCACGCCCATGGAAAACCACCTGGGCGAGATCTGGAGCTTGTTTCACTTTTTAATGCCCGGTTTTCTGGGCAGCCAAGCGCGTTTTAAAGACATTTTCCGCAACCCCATTGAGCGCGAAGGCGACTCGGAGCGCTTGGGTCAACTGCGTGCCCGCATCACCCCATTTATGCTGCGCCGAACCAAGGCCCTGGTGGCGCACGAGCTGCCCCCCAAGGTGGAAACCGTGATGCGCGTGGAGCTGTCCGGCAAGCAGGCCGATCTGTACGAAACCATTCGCCTCGGCATGGAAAAGTCGGTGCGCGAGGCGCTCAACACCAAAGGCTTGGCTAAGTCCCAAATCACCATTCTGGATGCGCTGCTCAAGCTGCGCCAGGTGTGCTGTGACCCGTCATTGGTGAAACTGGCGGCGGCGCAAAAGGTCAAGACATCGGCCAAGCTGGAGCAGTTGATGGAGTTGCTGCCCGAGATGGTGGCCGAAGGGCGCAAAATTTTGCTCTTCTCGCAGTTCACCACCATGCTCACGCTGATTGAGGCGGAGCTTAAAAAACACAAAATTGCCTGCGTGAAGCTCACTGGCCAAAGCCAAAAGCGCGACGACATAATTGAACAGTTCACCAGCGGCCAAGTACCCGTGTTTTTGATCAGCCTCAAAGCCGGCGGCGTGGGCCTGAACCTGCCGCAAGCCGACACGGTGATCCACTACGACCCCTGGTGGAACCCGGCCGCCGAAGCCCAAGCGACCGACCGCGCCCACCGCATTGGCCAGACGCAAAGTGTGTGGGTGGTCAAGCTGGTGGCGCAGGGCACCATTGAAGAGCGCATTTTGGCCCTGCAAGAACGCAAGGCCGCCCTGGCCGAGAGCATGTACAGCGGATCAGCCGCGCGCAAAGAGCCGCTGTTTAACGAGAACGATTTGGCGGAGTTGCTGAAGCCGCTGGGGGCTTAGCGTGCCGTTCTTCGATGGGGACTAATGCACCCCAGGACCCGGAACAGCACGCCACACTGCATCGGGTCGCCAAGTCGCAACCCAGGCTGGCAACTGGTCGGCTGGCATTGGTCTGGCAATGCCGTAACCCTGCGCCAGCTCGCACCCCAGACCCAACAGCGCAGTGCCGTGGGCCACTGTTTCAACGCCCTCAGCGATCACCGCACGTCTGAACGCTTTAGCCAGACCAATAACGCCCTCCAAAATAGCCAAGTCATCCGGGTCGTCCAGCATGTCACGAACAAAGCTCTGATCGATCTTCAGCAATGCCACACGCAAACGCCGCAAGTAGGTCAAAGAAGAATACCCCGTACCAAAATCGTCAAGCGCAAATGCAACACCCATTTGGGCGCACTGCTCAATCACGCGGGAAACTTGGGCAATGTCCTCCAATGCACTGGTCTCCAAGATTTCGACGTCCATACTGCCAAGCGGCACGTTCGGGTGGTTTGCCAAGACGCGGCTTAAGCGCTCTAAAAAGTCGGATTGCTGCAGTTGACGGGCGCCTACATTAACGCTGACTGGTATCTCCAGACCAGCACCGTGCCACAGTTCGATTTGGGTAAGCGCCGTATCCATTACCCATTCGCCAACCTCGATGGCCAAGGGGTCATCCTCGATCAGCGGCAAAAAGGTGACCGGCGCGAGAAGCCCTTTTTCAGGGTGCTGCCACCGGATCAAAGCCTCGACCCCAATTACCTGACCGGTGCGCATATTCACCTTGGGTTGGTAGTGCAAGACAAATTCACCACGCTTGAGTCCCACGCGAATGTGTTCCACGCTTTCGTGGTGGTGGCGGATGTGGCTGTCGTGATCCGAATCGAAGACGTGATAGCGGTTTTTCCCCGTCAACTTGGCCTGGTACATGGCCTGGTCCGCTTGGCGCAGAAGTTGATCGGCATCGATATCCTGCGCTTGAGGAAACATAGCCACACCCGCGCTTGCGGAGCCTTGCAGGCTCAGATTGCCCACCTTCACTTGTGCCGCAGCGGCACTCAGGATTCGGTTCAATATCGGCGTACAACTCGCCACGGTTTCCAAATCGTTTAGAACCGCCACGAATTCGTCGCCGCCAATGCGCGCCAGCGTGTCGCCTTCACGCAAGCAGTCTTTCATAGCGTGCGCCTGGGCAATGAGGAATTGGTCTCCCACGCTATGCCCGTGGCCATCATTCACACTTTTGAATCCATCCAAGTCCAGGAACGCTACCGCCAATAGGTTCCCCCTGCGTTGCGCCTGAACCATCGCTTGTTGCAAACGGTCCCCCAGCAGTAAGCGGTTGGGCAAATTGGTCAACGCATCAAAATGGGCCATGTGTTCAAGCTGGCTCTGATGGGTTTTGATTGCAGTAACGTCCCAGTTGGTGCCAACCATCCGCTCGGCAACCCCGCTCTGGTTTCTCACCACCCGGCCATGTGCCTCGATGTGGCGCAGCTCCCCATCCGGGCAAAGAATGCGGAATGTCAAATCGTATTCAGCAATCCCATCAACCGCATTTTGAAAACACGCCGTCACGGTGTCCACGTCTTGTGGATGGATGGCCTGCCGCCACTCTTTAAAAGTCCCTGTGAAATTTTCCTTATCGATTTTGTAGAGCAAAAAGCAGTTGTCATCCCAACTCAAATTGCCAGTGACGAGGTCTACTTCCCAGATGGCGACACGCCCAGAATCCGTCGCGATTGACCGTCGCTCTTCACTGCGCCGGAGCGCCTCTTCGTCATGCTTGCGTTTGGTGATGTCTTGAAAGGTGCCGAAGATTCGTACCGCTTTGCAAGCCTGCATTTCAGCAAACCCCTGCGTCTGGACCCACAGCCGCTCACCCTGAGCATTGATGATGGGCAGTTCCAAATCATACGGGGTGCCGCTGTCGATAGCTGCCTGAACTGCAGCGGCGATGGTGGGCCGTGCTTCCGGGGCAAACAGATTAATGCCCTCCTCAAGTGGCGGCTCAACCGGTGGCTGGATTCCAGCGATGCGAAATGTTTCCTGGGTCCACGACAGTTTCATGGTCTCCAAGTTCACCTCCCACCCTCCGACTCTGGCCAGCGCTCCGACCCGGTCCAACAATTCCGCACGCCGCGATAGGGCGTCTTCCACCGCTTTGCGCTGGGTGATGTCTGCCCGAATGGCAATATATCCGTCCGGCTTTCCGTCATCCTCCGACGTGGGATAAATCGTTGTCGCAAGCCAATAGAAACTGCCGTCTTTGGCATGGTTCATGATTTCGCCATGCCAAATACGCCCGGTCTGAATGGTTTGCCAAAGGTCTTGAAAAAACGCGCGCGGGTGATGCCCACTGTTGATGATTTGATGGGTCTTGCCGATTAATTCGGCAGCCGCCCATTTTGAAATTTCGCAGAATTTGTCGTTGACAGCCGTAATCACGCCGTGTGCGTCGCTTACATCAACGATCGCATGCGCATCTATCGCCGCCCTCAAATCAGCCAATTTCCTTTGAAGCGTGACACTTTCAAGTTTCATGCTGGGCCTGTCGACGTATCTAACGCCCTATGGTTCGGTTAACGCCATCGGTAGAGAACCCCCGAAGATCATTGTGCTATTTTTGGTGAAAATTCTTGCCAACGTCGCGCACAGCAAAATCATAACCGCGCAGATCACATGCACCAAGCATAGGCTCTACAAAACCCGCACTTCGGCCACCGCATCGATCAGACCAAAAGCCTGTGGCTGATCAAACTGGTGTCGCAAGGCACTATTAAAGAGCGTATATTGGCGCTGCAAGCGGGCAAGGCCGCGGTGGCCAAGAGCATGTACAGCGGGTCTGCTGCGCGCAAAGAGCCGCTGTTTAATGAGAACGATTTGGCGGAGTTGTTGAAGCCGCTGGGTCAATAAAAAGGTCGGGACCTGTCAGCTCAATTCCATCATCCCCGAAATCTTGCAGTCGTACATGCCTTGGTCCGCCACGTTCATCAGATCGTCCATCGCGGCACCGTGTTTAGGCCAAAGCGCAAAGCCCACACTGGCGCCCACTTGCACCTCTAAGCCTTTGTCCAAAGTAATCGGCTTAGAAATGTTGGTGACCAGTTTGCGCCCCAGGTGAACCAGTTCATCGGGATTTTTAAACGACTCAATCAGCAAAACAAATTCATCACCACCCACGCGGGCAACGGTGTCGGATGCGCGCACCGTTGTCAGTAGACGCTTGGCCACTGTGACCAAAACCTGGTCGCCCGCCGCATGGCCGTAGTTGTCGTTGACCGCCTTGAACGCATTCAGGTCAATCATCAACAACGCAAACGGCGTCCCTTGTCGTTTGGAACGCGTCGCGGTCAACTCAAACCGGTCCGCCAACAGCAGCCGGTTTGCCAAGCCGGTCAGGCTGTCTGAATAGGCTTTGTCTTTCAAAATATGGGCTTTTTTTCGATAAGAATCGATGCGCGCATGCAAAGCCAACTCGAGCCGTCGAGAGCCGAGGAGCTGAATCAGGAGCAATAGACATACTGCGCCCAATACGAGTTGCCCGTACAAAGCCGACCAAAAATTTGCAAGCACCGTTCCCGCCACGATCAGGGCCATGTAGGCCAAAAAGGTAAGGGCTAAACGTATGCGATGATTTTTGGGGATGTCGGGCAACGTGATCCTCCTGGCTTCGCCGCAAAATTGCGGCATCCGGCGTGAAATTCTTATGTGTGCATTTTCGTCAAAACAGCGGTGCGTATCAATGCCAATGGCATGTCAGTTGTTACCAAATGTTCGGGTTCGCCACATCGCACCAATCATTTCCACTGCCCATACTGCGGCAACCCATCCGAAATCACCTCCCAATCCGCCTTGGATGCGGTATGGATGTGGTACGCCTGCGCGCATTGAAACGGCGTGTCGATCGTACCCAAACGCAGCCGCTTCACGCTCGGCAAATCGTCGCGCGCGCTGTAAATCGGGCTGGCGCAGTGGCTGCAAAAGACGCGTGCCTTGCCAGGCGTTGCGCGGTACTCCTTGAGCAGTTGCGCACCTGCGGTCAGCCGCAGCTTGGCCGACTCCACCGGCGACACCGCGACATAGGCCGTGCCCTGCGCCTTACGGCATTGGGTGCAGTGGCACATGGAGATTTCGGTGATCTCGCCGTCGTATTCATAGCGGACTTGGCCGCACAGGCAACTTCCCTTGAGCATGGTGGTGGATTCCTTGGTGTGCTTCGACCGGCTTCTCGTGGCCTCACTTGGGCTGTTATGCGCCAGACTTGACACGCCCAAGCCATTCTACGGACATGCCTCCGTCTCACGCGAAACAGGAGCCCCGCGCGCGTCACGTTCCCTTTGCATAATGGCGTGG
>JBBRNS010000047.1:0-21081 GCA_038230175.1 Burkholderiales bacterium | reverse complement strand
GAGATGCCCCGCCATGCGTGACACCAGCGGGCCAAACGGTGTCGACGCGGTGCTGTTGAGCAAGTAGGCGTTGAGCTTGAGCGAAATAGTGACGCTGTTTTTGGTTTGCTCGACTGAGAAGTCGCCTTGTAAGGCCATGTTTTCTTTGCCCATTGGCAAATACACCACCGGGCCTGGCCGCACCGTCTCTGGCTTGGTCGACACCTCAAGGCGGTCGCTGATCAGTTCAACCGATTGCACCAGAGACGAAATTTGTCGCACGGTTCGAATCGTCGAGCGGGTGTTGGACACCAGCGTCGAAAACAACGCCCGCGCCATGGTCACAGGACCAACGGTCACGGTATTGAGCGGGCGAGAGCGCGATGATCGGGCGTACTTCGGCATGCAGCATGAATGAGGGAACTAGCAAAGGGCTAGCGACGGCGGTTGCCCAACTTTGAGCTGCCATTATCGCGGCATAGGCCACAACCGTCGCCCCCTGAATTGGGGAGTTGAGTCAAGCTTGCGAATCCTGCTTGGCTATGCAAAGAAACAAAAAAAGCCCTTGAAAATCAAGGGCCCGCTCGTCATTGGTGCGACCGTCAGGAATCGAACCTGAAACGAGGGCTTCGGAGGCCCTAATGATATCCGTTTCACCACGGTCGCATCGGCCGTTATTGTAGTCGGTTGAGGGCACCGGCCTTTGTAGGGCCCTAGTGGGGGGGCAACACTAGCCACCTCAACCGTGCAATCGTAAAAGGTGGGCCCCCGTCCCATGTCGGTCAGGTTTTGGCTGGTGAGCTGGTTGACGTTGGTTCCATTGAGTCCCAATTTGCGCCACCACACCCCCAGACCGTGCACGACGCCTACCCGGGCGCGGGCCGAAATGACCAGCTTGCAGTGGTATTCACCGCGCTGGTTAAACACCCGCACCATGTCGCCCGATTTCAGCTCGCGCACCTGTGCGTCTTGTTCGTTCATTTCCAGCAAGGGCTCGCGCTCCATCGCGCGCAGGGTGTCCACATTGACAAAGCTGGAGTTCAAAAAATTGCGCGCCGGGGGGGAAATCATTGCCAGGGGATAGGGCGACGCACTGTCGGGCGTTTCATAGTTGGGAACATGCTCGGGCAGCCCGCTCAAACCCTGCTTGGATAAACTGGCGCTGTGGAACGTACAGCGGCCCGACGGCGTGGGAAAGCCGCCTTGCGCAAAAGGTGCATCTGGCCCCGCCAGCGTGGCAAACCCTTGGGCCAAAAGCTGGTCAAAATCCACCGATGACCCGTAGGCCTGGCGGCAAAGGGTTTGGTCGTCGTCTGAAAAGCAGGCGTCGGTCAAACCCATGTGTGCGGCCAACTCACGAAAGATTTGTGTGTTGGGCTTGGCCGTGCCAAGGGGTGCAATGGCGGGTCGGTTGAGCAGCACATCGGTGTGGCCGTAGCTGGAGTGCACGTCCCAGTGCTCTAACTGGGTGGTCGCTGGCAAGATGTAGTCGGCGTAGTCTGCGGTATCGGTTTGAAAATGCTCCAGCACCACGGTGAACAAGTCCTCGCGGGCAAACCCGGCCACCACTTTGCCCGACTCGGGGGCAATGGCCACCGGGTTGCTGTTGTACACGACCAGGGCTTCAATGGCTGGGCCAAAGGTAGCGGATGCGGGCCGCAGCAAATCGTCGCCAATGGTGGCCATGTTGATGGTGCGCGGGGTACGGCCCGTCAGGAGGTCGGGGCGCTGCAGTGCCGTCCGATTCACCGGAAATGCGCCTGAGCTCGATAACAACACTCCACCTGCGCGGTGGCGCCAGGCACCCACCAGCGCGGGCAGGCAGGCAATGGCCCGCACCGCATTGCCGCCACCATGTACACGCTGTAAACCATAGTTCATGCGGATAGCCACCGGCTCACCCCGTCTAGCGCATTCGCCATAGGCCTTTGCCAGCGATTGCACCTGTTCTACAGAAATACCGCAGACCTGGGCTGCGCGCTCTGGCGGCCATTGCTGCGCGTGGGTACGCAGTGCATCCCAGCCTTCGGTGTAACGCGCGAGGTAGTCGTGGTCTAACCAGTCGTGCGTGATTAGCTGGTGCATGACCGCCAGCGCCAACGCCGCATCGGTTCCCGGCAGCAGGGCAATGTGCTCGTGGCACTTTTCGGCCGTCTCGCTGTAGCGCGGGTCAATACATATCAGCCGCGCACCGTTGCGCTTGGCAATTTGGGCGTAACGCCAAAAATGCAGGTTGCTGGTGATGGAGTTGCTACCCCAAATGATGATGAGGCGCGACTCGGAAAAAAACTCGACCCGCATGCCGACCTTGCCGCCCAGTGTGTGGGTGAGGCCTTCACCACCGGCGCTGGAGCAAATGGTGCGGTCAAGCAAGGAAGCACCAATCCTGTGGAAGAACCGCGCGGCAATACTTTCACCTTGCACCAAGCCCATGGTGCCTGCATAGCTGTAGGGTTGAATGGCTTGCGCCGCCTCCGGGCCACGGTCAATGATGGATTGCAGTCGGCCCGCGATGTCGGTCAAGGCCTCGTCCCAGCCCACCTGCACAAATTGCCCTGAGCCTTTAGGCCCGACCCGTTTGAGGGGGTGCAAGACGCGCTCAGGGTGGTAGGTGCGTTCGGTGTAGCGTGACACCTTGGTGCATAAGGCGCCGTTGGTGTGGGGGTGCAAGGGGTTTCCATGCACCTGCACAGCCACGCCATTTTGCACCGTGGTGACCATGGAGCAGGTGTCTGGGCAGTCGTGTGGGCAGGCGCCCAGCACCGTTTGGGAATCATGAGCCGCGAAGGAAATGGGTGTTTCATTCATGGCGCTGGAGTCATAAAGCGCTGCGCCGCGATGGCCAGCAGGCCATCAAAGATAAGGTTGTCGACCAGGTCAAACGGCACCGACATGCTGGGCGCCATTTTCCAGCCCGCGCCACCGGTCATAAAACACTGGGGCTCAGCACCGCACAGGGTGCGCACGTGCTGCGCCATGCGTTCAACCGCCCCTGCAATGGCGAAGGTGCCGCCGCTGGTCAGCGCGTCGCTGGTGTTGGTGGGGAACTTGCGGACCTCGCCCGTGGGCACATGCAAACCGGCGGTGCCAGACTCTAGGGCGCGCAGCATGATGCCGTGCCCCGGCAGGATGATGCCCCCTAAAAATTTGCCATCCGCATCGACCGCCTCCACCGTCACGGCGGTGCCCACCATGACGACCACCATCGGGCGCGGCGCGCCGTTGGCCAACATGCGGTGGTAGGCGCCAATCATGGCGACCCAGCGGTCAGCCCCTAGCCGGGTGGGGTGGTCGTAGCCGTTGCGCAGCCCGGCCTCGGCTTCGCTGGCCACCACCCACTGCGGGGAGACGTCCCACAGGTCCACCAGCTGTTCTTGCACCCGGCGCTTAATGGCGTCGCCCGCTACGGCGCAGCCCAGGATGTGCTGCGGCGCACGCAGTTCGGCCCAGGCACCGTCGGCCAGTTTGTCAATGTTTTCTAAGAACTCAGCGCCTTGCGCCAAGAGGGCTGCGCCCGGGGTGGGGGCTGCGTACTGCGCCCATTTGAGTCGGGTGTTACCGATATCCAGAGCAAGAAAGGTCATGCCCAATTATCCCTGCCGCCAAGGCAGGCCGTGCAGGCACCATCCGCCGCGTGCGCCACGGTGGGCGTGGGTGTCTGGGTCGCCCTCAAAACCTTCCAAGATGTTGTAGGCCTCCAGGCCCAGTTGGGTGGCGCGTTTGGCCGCGGCAATGGAGCGCACGCCGCTGCGGCACAGCAGCACGACCTTTCGGCCCGTTGGCACTGCGGCACGCAGTTCGGCGTCAAATTGGGCGTTCATGGCCATACCCGGCCACTGCTTCCAAGCGACCGCCACCGCACCCGGAACAAAACCCACCCACTCGCGCTCAGCGTCGGTGCGCACATCGACCAATACCGCTTCGCCGCGTTGCCATATGGCATAGGCCAGTTCACACGACACATCACCGGCGTAACCCGTGGCGTATTGCACGTTGCGCGAGCCTACGCCGTCGGCATCGTGGCGCAGGCCAGAACTCAGGTTGGCGGGAACGGCCTCGTCGATGCGTTGGGGCTTGGGCAGGCCTAGGTTGTCCATGATGGCGGTGAATTCGGCCAGGGTTTTGCCGGCCACGCGTGCGTTACCCGATTTTTCGGCCCCGATGATGGTGTGGCTGCGGCCCTGGTAGTCATGCCCGGGCCACACGGTGGTGGCGTCCGGCAGGGCGAACAAGATGGACGTCAGACTGTGGAACATCGCCTCTGGGCTGCCAGATTGAAAATCGGTGCGGCCGCAGCCGTTAATGAGCAGGGTATCGCCCGTAAACACATGGTCGCGCCAGCGGTAGCTCATGCTGCCACCGGTGTGGCCTGGTGTGTGCAGCGCATGGAGCACTTCAGCGCCAAACTGCAGGGTGTCGCCGTCGGCTAGCAGCACCGCCGCCGTGTCAATGCCGCAGCCTCCGGGCGCGACGGTTTTGGCGCCCGTGTGCTCTGCCAGTACGCCAGCGCTGGTGATGTGGTCGGCATGGGCATGCGTTTCAATCGTCCATATAAGCGTGAGGCCATATTGGCGCAGGGTAGCCAGGTCGCGCTGCAACTGTTCGTCGACCGGGTCGATGATGACCGCCTCGCGGGTGGCTTCGTCAAAGACCAGGTAGGTGTAGGTGCTAGAGGCGGTATCGAAGAGCTGAATCGGCTGCATGGTGGGTGGCGACATCAAATGGTTTAAGGTGGGGACGCCCGGCCGGGCTACTGTTGCCAATGTACTGGATTTACCCGCTTGCTTTACACCCAGTGACAATTGCCGATGCAGGGTGGTCGGCCCACAGGGCGGTACGGCCGTTGTCAAGCTTTTACACCGTCAACCACTACAACGCTACGAGGGATTTATTCGTGCAGAACCTATTTACACCGCCGCGCAAAACCATTCTGCTTTTTGCTGCTACTGCTGCGCTATCCATCCTGCTTCTGGGGGGCTGTGCCACCAAGGGGTCCGGCAGTCCGTCGGCTCAGCCCGTGTTCTACCCCAATGCCACATTGAACCGGGTCGGCGAAGCCCAAGCCCGTGACGAAGCGCAGGTGTGCATGGCACGCGCCCAAGACGCCGGCCTCACGCCCGAAGAGCAAACCAACGCGGTGGCCCGTGGAGCCGGTAAAGGTGCCGCCATGGGCGGCGTGGCCGGCGCGGTGGGCGCTTTGGTGCGTGGGCGCGGCGTAGAGCGGGTGGTGGAGTCGGGTGCAGCGGGTGCAGCCGTGGGTGGCTCGGTGGGTGCCGTGGGCGGCGCCTTCCACGAAAAGCCCAACCAAACCTACCGCCGTTTTGTGCACCGCTGCTTGTCCGACAAAGGTTTTGACGTGATTGGTTGGAACTGAGCGAAGGCGTCACTGCGCCGAATATGCCGCCGGTCGGCGGAATGCGTGCATTTCCAGGTAATTCGATTACAGTTGACGTTTACGTAAACGTCAATTGCCCAGGCTTGAGGGCGAGGTGACATTGGAGACACCATGACCGACCAGTCCGCCGCCCAAGACTTGGCCCAGTACCGGCCCCGCAATCGGGTGCGGTTTGTCACGGCGGCCAGTCTCTTTGATGGCCACGATGCGGCCATTAACATCATGCGCCGCATCCTGCAAGGCATGGGCGCCGAAGTGATTCACCTGGGCCACAACCGCAGTGTCGAAGAGGTAGTCACCGCCGCGCTGCAAGAAGATGCACAAGGTATTGCGGTTAGCTCGTACCAGGGCGGCCATATGGAGTACTTCAAGTACATGGTGGACCTGCTGCGGGCCAACGGCGGTGCACACATCAAGGTGTTTGGCGGTGGTGGTGGGGTGATCGTGCCCAGCGAGATTGCGGAGCTACAGGCCTATGGCGTAGCGCGCATCTACAGCCCGCAAGACGGCCAGCGCATGGGCCTGGCCGGCATGATTGGTGACATGGTGAAGCGCTGCGACACCGACCCCAGCGCCATGGAGGTGCCTGCGCCAGACGCCATGGCTGGCCATACGCCAGGTGCCTGGCGCGCCTTGGCGCAGTGCATGACCGTTGTCGAAAATTATGGGCCAAATAGCCCTCTAGCCCTCGTATTACGTGCGCAAGCTGCTACAAAAATGATACCGGTGCTGGGTATAACCGGCACCGGTGGGGCAGGCAAATCGTCCCTCACCGACGAGCTCATTCGCCGCCTGCGGCTGGACCAAGGGGATCGCCTGCACATCGCTGTTATCAGCATAGACCCCTCGCGGCGCAAGAGCGGCGGCGCACTGTTGGGTGACCGCATTCGCATGAACGCCATCGCGCCATGGAGCCAGCGCGTGGGGGCACGCGTCTTCATGCGCAGCTTGGCCACACGCGACTCAGCTTCTGAAATCAGCCAAGCCCTGCCCGATGTGCTTGCGGCTGCCAAGTGCGCAGGGTTTGATCTGATCATTGTGGAGACGTCAGGCATTGGCCAGGGCAACGCCGCCATCGTCCCGTTGGTGGATGTGCCGTTGTACGTGATGACGCCCGAATATGGCGCGGCCAGCCAGTTGGAGAAGATCGACATGCTGGACTTTGCCGAGTTTGTCGCCATCAACAAGTTCGACCGCAAAGGCGCTGGCGACGCCTTGCGCGATGTGGCCAAGCAGGTGCAGCGCAACCGCAATGCCTTCGATGTGACACCTGACACGATGCCCGTATTTGGCACCATGGCCGCGCGTTTTAACGACGACGGTGTCACCGCGCTCTACCATGCATTGCTGCAGCGCCTCAAGGCATTGGGCTTGCCGGTGTCAAGCCCTGGCCTGTTACCGCGGGTCAATGTGCGCCACAGCAGTGAACAAACGCCAATCGTCCCGCCCGCTAGAGCACGCTACCTCGCCGAGATTGCTGACACGCTGCACGGCTACAAAGCCCGCGCCCGTGCCCAGGCCACCTTGGCGCGCGAGATCCAGCAATTGCGGGCGTCGGGGCGCATGCTGCACGAAGAAAACCCGGCCAAGCAGCGCGCAGTGCAGGCAGTGAACGGCTTGGCAGAAATCCGGGAGCAGCGTATGGGTGCTGCCGAGCGTGCACTGCTGGCCCAATGGCCAGCCTTGCAACAGGCCTATGCGGGCGACGTTTTGGTGGTGAAAACCCGCGACACCGAGGTGAGCACCACCTTGACCACCACAAGCCTCAGCGGCACCCCCATTCGCAAAGTGGCCTTGCCCCAGTACCACGACCACGGTGACATACTGCAGTGGCTCATGCTGGACAACGTGCCCGGCAGCTTCCCTTTTACGGCTGGCACCTTCGCCTTTAAGCGGGATGGCGAGGACCCCACCCGCATGTTCGCCGGGGAGGGCGATGCGTTTCGCACCAATCGGCGCTTTAAGCTGCTGTCAGAGGGCATGGCCGCCAAGCGCCTGTCCACGGCGTTTGACTCGGTCACGCTGTACGGCAACGACCCCGACCTGCGCCCCGACATTTACGGCAAGATCGGTAACGCGGGTGTGTCCATTGCCACGCTCGATGACCTCAAGGTTCTGTACAGCGGTTTTGACTTGTGCGACTCGGCCACCAGCGTGTCCATGACCATCAATGGCCCGGCTCCCACCATTTTGGCCATGTTCATGAACACCGCCGTTGACCAAAAGTTGGACGCGTTTCAGGCGGAATGCGGCCGCGTACCCACGGTGGACGAGGCTGCTGGCATAGGCCAATGGGTATTGGCCAATGTACGCGGCACGGTGCAGGCCGACATTTTGAAAGAAGACCAGGGGCAAAACACCTGCATCTTCTCCACCGAGTTTTCACTCAAGGTGATGGGCGACATTGCCCAGTATTTCGTGCAGCACCAGGTGCGAAATTTCTACAGTGTGTCGATCAGCGGTTACCACATCGCCGAGGCCGGGGCCAACCCCATCAGCCAATTGGCTTTCACCTTGTCCAACGGCTTCACTTTTGTTGAAGCCTATTTGGCACGCGGCATGCATATTGACGAATTCGCGCCCAACCTGAGCTTTTTCTTCAGCAACGGCATGGACCCCGAATACACCGTCATGGGTCGGGTGGCGCGCCGGATTTGGGCGGTGGCCATGAAGGAAAAATACGGCGCCAATTCGCGCAGCCAAAAGCTCAAGTACCACATCCAGACCAGTGGCCGCAGCCTGCACGCGCAAGAGATTCAGTTCAACGACATTCGCACCACGCTGCAGGCGCTGATCGCCATCTACGACAATTGCAACAGTCTGCACACCAACGCATTTGACGAAGCCATCACCACGCCCACCGAAGACTCGGTGCGCCGTGCCATGGCCATCCAGCTCATCATCAACCGCGAGTGGGGGCTGGCCAAGAACGAAAACCCCTCACAAGGGGCTTTCATCATTGAGGAACTAACCGAATTGGTCGAAGAAGCGGTGTTGGCCGAGTTTGTCGCCATTGCCGAGCGCGGTGGCGTTTTGGGCGCCATGGAAACCGGCTTCCAGCGCGGCAAGATCCAAGACGAGAGCATGGTTTACGAGACCCAAAAACACACCGGTGCGCTGCCCATCATCGGCGTCAACACCTTTCGCAATCCCAAAGGCGATGCGGTGCAGGGTAGCCCCGAGCTGGCCCGCAGCACCGAGGCGGAGAAGCAAAGCCAGTTGCAGCGCCTGGCCGATTTTCACGCTCGCCACGCTGAACAATCGCCCGCCGCCCTGGCCCACTTGCAGCAGGCAGTGCTCGACAACGCCAATGTGTTTGCGGTGCTGATGGACGCGGTGCGGGTGTGCTCATTGGGCCAAATCACCAACGCCCTGTTTGAAGTGGGTGGGCAGTACCGGCGCAATATGTAGCGTTGGGTTATGCGTCCTTGTTGGCGGCCTTTAGAGCGCCACGGTTTGGCGCACCGCATGTTCCCACTCTTCCATGCGCGCCTTGGCTTTGTCGCGCGCCATGGTGGGCACGAAGGTGCGATCGGCACGCCACTGGGCGCTGAGCGCGTCGGTGTTGGCGTACAAGCCGGTTCCCAGGCCTGCCAGGTAAGCGGCGCCCAAAGCGGTGGTTTCAATCACGGCGGGGCGTACCACCGGGATACCCAACAGGTCTGCCTGAATTTGCATCAGCAAGTCATTGGCGCAGGCACCGCCGTCCACCCGCAGTTCGTTGACCGGACTGCCGCCGCGCGATGCCGCGTCCCGGCTCATGGCGCTTAACAGGGCCGCACTCTGGAAAGCAATACTTTCTAGCGCGGCCCTTGCAATGTGGGCCACGGTGGTTCCGCGCGTGATGCCGGTGATGGTGCCGCGTGCGTCCGGGTTCCAGTAGGGGGCTCCCAGGCCGGTAAAGGCGGGCACCATCATGACGCCACCCGCATCCGGCACGCTCTGCGCCAGTGCCTGCACTTCGCCGCTGGCCTGAATGGCCTGCAGTCCGTCGCGCAGCCACTGCACCACGGCGCCGCCCACAAACACGCTGCCTTCAATGGCGAACTCGGGCGTGCTGCTGGTTTGGGCGGCGCTGGTGGTCAGCAGCCCATTGGCCGAGGTGTGGAAGTGGGTGCCGGTGTGCATCAGCATGAAGCAGCCGGTGCCGTAGGTGTTTTTAGCCATGCCTGCGGTAAAACAGGCTTGCCCAAACAAGGCGCTTTGCTGGTCGCCCGCCACCCCGCCAATGCGAATGGGGGCGCCTAGTACATCGGTGTGTACGCTACCAAAGTCGGCGCTTGACGGGCGCACCTGGGGCAACACGCTGGCGGGAATGTCCAGCATCTGCAGCAGTTCTTCGTCCCACTGGTTGGTGTGGACATTGAACAGCATGGTGCGCGCGGCGTTGCTTACATCGGTGGTGTGGACGGCTTGGGCGCGGGTGCTGTCGTTGCTGCCACCGGTGAGCTGCCACATAAGCCAGCTGTCCACGGTGCCAAAAGCCAACTCGCCCGCCAGAGCCTGTGCCCGGGCGCCCGGCACGTTATTCAAAAGCCATTGCAGCTTGGTGCCCGAGAAGTAAGCGTCGACCCGCAGACCGGTTTTGGCCTGAATGGTGTCGGCCTTGCCGTCGGCACGCAGCTGGGCGCAGGCGGGTTCGGCGCGGCGGTCTTGCCAGACGATGGCGTGGTGAATCGGGCGGCCGGTCTTGCGGTTCCAGACTACGGTGGTTTCTCGCTGGTTGGTAATGCCCACCGCGTGGATGTCGCTCGCCTGTAGGCCGGCTCTGGCCAATACCTCGCGGGCGGTGGTCAATTGGGTGCGCCAGATCTCCATCGGGTCGTGCTCGACCCAGCCCGGCTGGGGGTAGATCTGTGGCAACTCGCGCTGCGCCATGGCGACAATTTTGCCGCCCTGGTCGAACACAATGCTGCGGGAACTGGAGGTGCCTTGGTCAAGTGCAAGTAAATAAGTCATCGAATTGGCTTTGTGGATAAGGTAGCTGGTGCAACTGCGTTATTGCAGGCAAGTGTCCAAGCGAACGTTGGCGGCATCCAATAGGGTCTGGAACGGCTCCGGCGGCTTGGCGTCGGTAAATAGGCGGTCAATTTGCGACAGCTTGGCTGCCTCAACCATCGCCGGGCGGTTGAACTTGCTGGAGTCGGCTGCCAGCCATACCTCGCGTGCCTGCGCGATGATGGTCTGGGTCACTTTTACCTCGCGAAAGTCGTAATCGCGCAAGGTGCCGTCGGACTCGATTCCCGAGATGCCGATCACCGCGATGTCGACCTTAAACTGGCGAATAAAGTCCACTGCGGCTTCGCCCACAATGCCGCGGTCGTGCGAGCGCACCATTCCACCGGTGACAATCACCTCAAAATTGGTATTGCGGCTCAAAATGGCCGCCACATTGAGGTTGTTGGTGATCACTCGCAGCCCTGTGTGGTGCAGCAAGGCCTCGGCCACTGCTTCGGTGGTGGTGCCGATGTTCAGAATCAGGGAGCAGTCATTGGGGATTTGCTGCGCCACGGCGCGTGCAATCCGGGATTTGCCCTCAGCATTGAGGCTTTGGCGCTGTGTATGCGCGATGTTTTCCGTGGTCGAACTGGGTACACGCACCCCGCCGTGGAAGCGGGTCACGGTGCCAGCCTCCGACAGGCGCTGAACATCACGGCGCACGGTTTGCAGAGTGACGCCGAGCACTTCTGCCAGTTGTTCGACCGAGACCGAGCCCTGCGCGCGGACCACGTCGATGAGTTTGAGTTGACGAGGGTTGAAGTTCATGGTTCGAAGACCGCAAAGTTAATAAGTTAAGTCGGTTGGTTTGCCGCATGTGTTGAAAACCCACAAACGAAGTAAAACGAACACAAACGAATATTTTAAGTACAATAACGAACATTGCCGCATTTCTGACGAATTATGACCCAAGCCTCCACCCCTTTGTTGACCGACCGCGCGTCGCTGATCACCCGCCTTGCCGAGCCACACACCTACGACATGGCCATCATTGGTGGTGGTGCCACCGGCTTGGGCGTCGCCCTGGACGCCGCGCTGCGCGGCCTGAGCGTGGTGCTGTTGGAGTCACATGACTTTGCCAAGGGCACCTCGTCGCGGGCGACCAAGCTGGTGCACGGCGGGGTGCGCTACCTGGCTCAGGGCAATATTTCTCTGGTGCGCGAGGCACTGCACGAGCGTACCAATTTGCTCAACAATGCGCCCCATCTGGCGCAACGCTTGGCCTTTGTGATGCCGTCGTACAAATGGTGGCAAACCCCTTTCTATGGCATTGGGCTGAAGATGTACGACATGCTCGCCGGAAAGGCCGGTCTGGGTGCCACGGAATTTTTGAACCGAGAACGTACCCGAGCCTGCTTGCCGGCGGTCAATGAAAAAGACCTGTGCGGCAGCGTCAAATACTGGGATGGCCAGTTTGACGACGCCCGCCTCGCCTTGGTACTGGGCCGCACCGCCGCAGCGCACGGCGCACTGCTGGTGAACTACTGCGAAGCCGTGGGTTTGATTCACGAAGGTGGCCGCGTGGCCGGTGTGCAGGTACGCGACACTGAGTCCGGCAAAGCCATGGATGTGCGCGCCCGCTGCGTGGTGAATGCCACCGGCGTATGGGTAGACACCCTGCGCCAACAAGACGGACAAGCGCTGGGCCGTACCACCAAACCCATCGTGGCGCCCAGTCAAGGTGTGCATTTGGTGGTGGACCGTGAATTCTTGCCGGGCAACCATGCCCTGATGGTGCCCAAAACCGCGGATGGTCGCGTGTTATTTGCCGTGCCCTGGTTGGGTAAGGTGATTTTGGGTACCACCGACACGCCGCGCAAAGACCTATCCCGCGAGCCCGACGCTTTTGCCGAAGAAGTGGCGTTTATCTTGGACGAGTCAGCCCGCTACCTCAAACGCGCGCCGCGCCGCGAAGACGTACGCAGCATGTGGGTGGGCCTGCGGCCTTTGGTGAAGCCCGCCGACGACGAAGGCGACAACACCAAGAGCATCAGCCGTGAGCACACCGTGGCCATCAGCCGATCTGGTTTGGTGACGGTGACGGGTGGCAAGTGGACCACCTACCGCTCTATGGCCGAAGACGTGATGGACAAGTGCCAAGCTGCAGGTTTGCTGCCAGAGGCGCTGTCCCCTTCTATAACCGCCCATTTCCCACTGGTAGGGGCACCCGATGCGGGTACGCCAACAACGCCGATTTGTGACGCACCCGGTGGCCATTTGTATGGCCAAGAGCGCGCGTTAATGGAGCAACTGCCCGGTAAAGCGGTGATGGTTGCGCCCAACCTGTCTGAGGCCATGGTGCGCTTTGCCGCCCGGTATGAATACGCCCGCACGGTGGAAGATGTGCTGGCACGGCGCAACCGGCTTTTGTTCTTAGATGCACGCGCCGCCGCTGCTGCTGCCCCGGCGGTGGCCGCCATATTGGCCGACGAGCTGGGCCGACCGGTGCCGGTCGATGATTTCTTGGCGCTAACCGCGCATTACCTAGCGCTGCCCTAAAGGGCGGCCAGGCAAGGGGCTGCTTAGTTCAGCAGCGGCTCGCCACCCATGTTTTGCCACGCCTCTTGGTCTTCGGCGTCGATGGCGGCGTCAAAGGCTGCGCGGCTGGCCATGGCTTCTTTGGTCAGCGGGATCAGCGGACGGTCCAGCGGGCGAAGCTTGCGCCGACGCAGGCTGCGCAACTGAGTGGAGCGCTCCATGGTCTGCAAGACCAGTTCCGGCTCCATCATGAGGCTGAAGGGGTTGAGTGCCAGTTGTGCGATTGTCATGGTGCTGCTCCTGTTGTATCAAAGCGCCTCCAAGGAGGGGTAGCGCATGGTCTAACTGTAGACGCGCTATTCAGTAACTGGAGTCGGCATCGGGATGTAATCCCTGTAGGAATTCGCCCTACAAGACCCCCGCAGGCCAAGCGCTAAATGGCAGGAACATGCTGGACAAATCGTGCGTTTGCCCCCGCATGGGCCCCCGGTTCTCAGCCCTTCCAGGTGAAGGGAAACTTGAACTGCTTGACAAAGCCGTCCGGCACATAGTCCCCGAGCACACCGTAACGCTGGGGCCAGAGTTGGTCGCTTTTGACGGCCGTGCCAAAGGCATAGTCAATGAACGCAAAGTGGGCCGCATAGTTGCGGTCTAGCGCCGCCTGGTCTTGGCTGTGGTGCCAGTGGTGAAAATTGGGCGTGACCACCACGTAGCGCAGGGGCCCCAGTCGTACGCTGACATTGGCATGGTTAAACACGGCCTGAAAACCCACGATGATGATGTAGGCGTCAATCACCTCCTTGGAGAAGCCCAGTACGAAGATGGGCGCCAATACCAAGGTACGGGTGATGATCAGCTCAAGAATATGCTGACGCGAACCGGCCATCCAGTCCATGCTTTTGGCGCTATGGTGCACCGCATGCAAGCGCCACAGCGTCGGCACCTCGTGGTAAGCCCGGTGCGTCCAATACTGCACCAGGTCGGCCACCAGCACGATAGAAAACAAGGCAACAACAAACGGCAGGTCTTGCACCCAAAAACGAATGCCATCTTTTGCCGCCCAGCCAAACAGCTTGTGCACCAGCAAATTCACGGCCAGTAGCACAAAGCCCACCGCCATGTGGTTGACCACAAAGTGCTGCAAATCGGTCTGCCACTCTGGCCGAAAAACCGGTTGCTCGCGGCGCAAAGCAAACAACTTCTCGACGAAGATGAAGATCAGCGACGAGCCCAGTAGGTCCAAAATAAACCAATCCAGCCCGATATAGGGTGTATGGTCGGCGAAGTCGTTGACCGGCACTTTGCTGCCACCCAATAGCGCGGTGAGCGCGATCAGCAGAAACGCACTGGCGGATAGCCAGCGTGAGCGGTTGAAAATCATGTTAACCACACTCAGTCCCCCGGCCACCACCATGGCGATGAGCATTACCGTGCGAATCACTTCCACGTTGTAGTTCTTGCGCAGCTCGGGTGTGGTCAGGTATTCGGGGAAGTGAAAAGCCAGCACCCCCAAAAAACACAGAATACCCAGACTCAATGCGATGACGCCAGTAATCAATCCGTTGCCAGCCTCGAGTGCGCCGCTGCTGGTGGACAGTTCGTTAATTTTCTTAAGCACGTTATTCCTCCTTGATGGCGTGAGCTTAGCGGCAAATTGTGGCGTTTCAGAATGTGCGCTTTCACGCAGCGCCCACGCGATGCGGGTGCTCAATGTCGAAGTGCGCGGGTGTAGGATCCAGTCAGATTTCATTTTTACAGCCTCCTTAGGCGTCAGAAAGGCACCGCTCCATGCGACCTGCATACCCAGTTGCTCTTGTTGTTGCGCTCCTCACCGCGTGTGCAAGTCCGGTTTTTGATGTGGGTCGAACCGAGACCGTGCTCCCCCTCAACCGCGCATGGGTCAATGGACGCGTTGTCGAGTATGTGACTACCGACATCTCTGATCCCGCGATGGCCGCGATGGTGGGTGCGAACTATGTTCCCCGGCTGGCGTTGGCCATTCGGTCATCGCCGAGTGCCTCCTTGGTGGAGCGCGTCTACAAGTTTCCCAATGCAGAGCAGATCAGCATCTTTCAATCAGCGCCTAGCCCAGTCGGTGCTGCGAACCAAGACCAAAGCTACAGCCCACTGTGGCGGGTGGTGTTCGTGCGCTGGGCACCCACGGCACATGTGCGCGAACTGAGGTCCGAAGAGGAGTTGTTGGCGGCCGAAGAGAAAAAGGAAGTCTCGTTAGAGGTCACGGGCGTTGTCGTCAACTGTCCAGTCACGCGCAGCAGCGGCGGGCTAGGGCTCAAGGGTGTGCGCTAACGCCGAATCGGGGTAGCGTTTAAGACGTTTAAGGCAATTCAGGTAACGGTGCGGCGGCGCCCGGTTCTTGCAATGTTTGCGGCAGCTGCAGAATCAGCGCCGGGCCAATGATTTGGTCGTCGAGCCCCAGTGACGGGATAGCACCACCCAAAGCCCACTCGTTGTAGACCCAGTCACCGTCCACTTTGATCACACCTTCGGGCGGGCTGACTTCGTGTACCGGCACGTCTTTCAATGCCTTGCCCATGAAATCGATCCACGCCGGCAAGGCCAGTGACCGGCCTGATGCATGGCTGCCCAGGCTGCCCAGGCTGCGCGGGTCGTCATAACCGATCCACACCACTGCCACCACCCCGGGCTGAAACCCGGCAAACCAAGCGTCCACCACATCGTTAGTGGTACCTGTTTTGCCATACAAGTCCGGGCGTTTGAGGGTGGCTTGCGCGCGCGCCGCAGTACCTGCGCGGGTCACCTCTTGCAAGAGCGTGTTGGTCAAAAAAGCGTTTCGCTCAGAGGTCACCCGGTTGGATTCTTCCGGCCCCTGGGGTGGCGCTTCAAACACCACCGCACCATTGGCGCTGGCAATGCGTCGAATCACCGTGCTGGGCAGCAGGTGCCCGCCGTTGGCCAATACGCCATAGGCACTGGCCAGTTGCAGTGGCGTGGTCGCACCCGTGCCCAGCGCCAAGGTCAGGTTGTCGGGCTGGCGCTGCACATCAAAGCCGAAACGTGCCGTCCAGTCGCGCATGGCGCCGGCGCCCAGCAGTTGCACCAGGCGAATCGTCACCAGATTCTTAGACCGTTTGAGTGCCTCCTTCAAAGTGATGGGGCCATCGGTGCTGCCATCAGAGTTGCTGGGCGACCAGTCGCCCACATCGGCCAGCGGCATGTCGTTGATCAAGGTGTTGGGCATCACCCCGTTATCCAACGCCGCCGCATAAATAAACGGTTTGAAGCTGGACCCCGGCTGGCGCCACCCCTGGGTGACGTGGTTGAACTGGTTGCGCGCAAAGTCAAACCCACCCACCATCGCGTGCACCTCACCGTTGACCGGGTCTAGGGCGACCATGGCGCCTTGGGCCTCGGGCCACTGGGTCAGTACCCAGCCCTTGCCGTGTTGCAGCACCCGCACAATGGCGCCCCGGCGCACCGCCAGGGCACTGGGCGCCTTGGGGGACAGCCCCGCCTGGGCCTGGCGCAAGCCAGTCTTGTCGATGGTGATGATTTCGCCAGTGGCCAGCACCGCTGTGACCGCAGTGGGACTGGCCGCGGTGACGATGGCTGCGCGCAGGTCATCGTCGTCGTCGGTATCGGCCAAAAGTTGTGCGATGGATGGGTCATCGTCCGCCAGGCCATTGGCAAGGGTCTCATGGTCCTCAGGGCCGCGCCAGGCCTGGCGCTGTGCATGGTCGATGAGGGTGCGGCGCAGCGCCTCGTAGGCGGCTGCTTGTTCGGGGGCGCGCAGCGTGGTAGTTACGTCAAACCCTTGGGTGTAGGCCTGCTCGCCAAACTGCGAAAACACCTGCTGGCGCGCTATTTCGGCCACGTATTCCCCGTGCACCTCGGTGTGCAGCGCGGCGCGTAGCACCAGCTTTTCCTCCTTGGCGGTCGCATATTGGGCGTCATTGATCACGCCCACCGTGTGCATGCGTGCCAGTGCCACCAGCTGGCGGGTGCGGGCGCGCTCGGGGTTGCGAATTGGGTTCACGTAGCGCGGGTTCTGTGGCAAGCCCGCCAGCATGGCGCATTCGGCCGGGCCGAGGGCCGATAGGGGCTTGCCAAAATAGGTTTGCGCCGCCGCTTCAAAGCCGTAAGCGCGCGAGCCCAGGTAGATCTGGTTCATGTAGAGCTCCAGAATTTGGTCTTTGCTTAATGCCGCCTCAATGCGCAAGGACAGCATCGCCTCTTTGAATTTGCGGTCTACCGTACGAGCATTGCTGAGCAAAAACGTGCGTGCCACCTGCTGGGTGATGGTAGAACCGCCCGACACACGGCGCACCACGCCGCCGGAAAGGATAGACACCGCCGCGCGGGCCACGCTGATGGGATCAATGCCGTGGTGCTTATAAAAGCGGGCATCCTCCACCGCCAGCAAACTGTCTTTCATCAGCGCGGGGATTTGGTCAATGGGCAGGTACACGCGCCGCTCTGTGCCAAAGCTGCCAATCTGCATCCCATCTGCGGTGAACACCCGCAGCGGTTGCTTGGGTTGGTAGTGTGTCAGCGGGGTGATGTCCGGCAACTGCGGGTACACCACCAGCGTGGCCAGCAGCAGGGCGGCTAGGCCTAGGACCAACAGCGTAGCTGCCGCGATCACATAACGGGCAGGCCAGGGCGCGCGAAAAAACTGGCGCCATGTCGCGATGGGTGGGGAGTCTTGCAATGTATCCATGTCAGTCAGTAAAACTTTAAAAACCGCCCTGGGTAGCGCGCGGTCAGCCAAGTAATCAGGGTGTATTTCAGGGTCTTGCCTGTGCCGATGGCCACCAGCACGCCCGGCCAGAACGGGTCGACCATGGCATACACCAAGAGCACCGGCGTTTGGGGCAGCGGGGATGCGGCTATCACCAATAGCGCAAGCAGCCCATAACGCAGCAACCAGTCAGTGGCCCATTGCCACGACTGCATTTGCACTAAATCTGGGTAATGCTGGGAAATGGTGTCCCAGCCTACGCTGTGGAACACCAGCACCAGCACGGTGGCACCCAAGCCGCTACCCAAACCACACAAGAGGCCCAAGCTCAGCCAGCGCTTTGGTGCCAGCAGCGTTGCGGGAATCAGCACTGCCCCAAACGGGAAACTGAAGGTCAGCGTAACAGCGAACGCAAAAAACCCCACCACCACGGGGTAGTAGCGGTCAGCGGCGCTGGCTGCCAAGGTGGTGCGCAGCCAGGCGGGGATGAAGCTTTTGCGCATGGGTGGGGTCTGCCGGGAAACCCGGGAAGTCTACCCGGCTGGCACTTTAGACTACTTCAAAGTGCTCCACCCAACGCCAAGTGCAGCGGCAAACCGCCATCCTGACGTGAATTCACGCTGATAGGCTACTTTCGTTGCAATTGTGCACCCTTGCCTGCATCGTCGCAGGTAAGTAGAAAGCTGCCACGCACCCCCAAAGTAGTCGCAAATGGCCTAAGTAATCCTGCGGGGAACTGGACAGAAGTGCCATCACTACACCGCGCTAAAACGAGCGTGATGTGGCCCCGATAGTATTCGAGGTACTCATTTGCAGAAATATTCAAATTGAAACTGAATTGAATCATCCGAGAATGCTAATGCGATGTGTCAGGCCACACTCGGAACGTCTGCGAAATAGAGGTTTCGACAACAATCAGTCGTTCAGGAAATCGCCCGATACCAGCCTTGGACAGCATGGCATTCGTTCAAAATATACGAATATGGCGGTTTGCTCCAACGAATTTACCGACCCTTAGGCCGCGCCGAACAGATTACGTACCTTCGTTGGGTAGCGTGACCCATTGGCATGATTTGAGCGAGAACACATAAAAAGTCGCTAGGAATAAAGAGATGAATATTGCGAGCAGCCATAGCGACCAAGGCGCTACGCCTGTCCATTCCCACAGGGCAAAACATATCGGTACCGCCAGCAGTTGGCCAGCAGCAAGTGTCAGCCCCGACAGCGTCCAGGTGCCGGGCCGTTCGCGCGCCAGAAAGCGGCGCTGTTCGTGTAGGTCCCAGCCACGCCACACCCACATCAGCACTACAAAGGCGATAGAGACGCAAGCAACGGTCGGCCCCAGTGCACTGAGGCTTGCAAGCTCAGCCGAGGTGGCAGGTGAGCTTGTCAAGGCTCCGCGTACCCAGGCGAATGCAGCCCGCGCGAAGCCCCACCAGGCTTGTGGGGCGGCCACGACGATGGATGCAGTGAAGGCGAAGAACACCATTCGCAAGCCGGTCAACATGGACACGCGGTGCGCCCTACGGCGCCTGCCCTCTTGTAGCCAGGTATCGTCGTGCCCGAACAAAGCATTGAGCGGCAGGCCCGCTAGGGCGGCGATACGCATTCCGAGTGGCAGCGCCACTTCCTCGATGTTGGTCCAGTATGTGGTGTGGTCGCTCATGATCGAATCGCGGTTGCGCACCTCGGTGGTCTCGACCCCCAGTGACGCAGCCAGAGCGGGATCGAACAACGCGCCATTGGGCACGGGGTCGCGAGCGGCGAAAATATCAAAAAATGCGACTCCACGCAGGCGCAGGTAGTCGACCCAATGCAGTGCTTCGCTGACCTGTGTTCGGCTTATCAGCGACAACACACCAACCATGAACGACGCAACAAGAAAGAACGCCGAGATCCCGCGCCCAAGTGCGTTGTCCAAACTCCAAGTTGAGGGGCGCCACAGCTGCAGGACGATGAATGCCATCGGGCACGCCGCCACGCACCAGCCAGCCACGATGAGTGAGCCACGGCGCTCCGCAGATCTGAGTACTTCAAGCTTGCGCATGCCTGAACCCAGCCACGTGACTGAGCGGAGTTTGACGGGGGTCACTTCGCACAGCCCCAAGAAGCTCACCGCACATCCCTGTGAGTGCGCGACGACGATCACTCGTTGACACCGTGCCGAGAGCCACGCCAAATCGCGCTTGAACTGCCCGACCATGGTGGCTCGGGAAACAGCACTCGCGGCCATAAGAAAGCTGTCGCCCACCGTACCTGTGAGCATGCGTTGCAGCGCCAGCATGGTATTTCTGATCATCGGCACGGGCACCAGCGCCACGAACATAGTCGCGATGAGCGCTACCGGTACTACTAGGCTAAGCGGCACCAAAACGACCATCAGCACCAGCGCGACAATGGCCGAAGACCCCGCGAGCAGCCGCCGCCATAGCGCAGTATTCGCCGCAAACGCGCGCTCGCCTAGGCGCCGTACCGGGTCAGCCAGCTGCATGCCGAGCGCCAAGGGCCAGATCTTCCAAACCCAGGCCAGCAGCGCACTGGCCGCGGGCTGAACAAAGCTCTGGGCCCACCACGACTCGGCCATCAGAACCTCGCGTTGTTCAGTTTCGTAGTTCTCGCCCATGAGGTGCATGTCGAGAATGGCATGCGGTGGAAATTCGGCGCTCATGCCAGGCGGTGGCAGGTGGCCATCGCGCAGCACTGCGGCGCCCGACCAGAGTTTCGATTTGGCAAGCCCGGCACGATCGGCTTCAGTGAGCGTGGCATCGTCATCGGGGTCGGCTAATTGCCAAGCTTGGATTCGCACAGCCATGCTGCGCTCGACATCACGCAGGTCGGTTGGCATGCACTGCGCCCACACTTTGGCTTTTTGTTGCCCCATCTGCCGGCCGCGCTTGCGAGCTACGCCGTTGATCCACAGATCGATACTACGGACAACCGGATCGGCGAAACGCCGCAAAGTATCGCCCCGTGGCTGCTCGCCGATGCCATGGACAAATAGCACTCCCAAGGGGTAGGGCGCTGACACCTCTTTAAGGCCTTCGCTGGTGTGGGGAGCAGTAGTCATGGTTTTTCAAGGATAGGAAATCCAGCCACTGAGGTCAAGTATGTTTTCTAAACGGACCACACGCCTTTCGTGGAGCGACGCGCACGGGTGACATTCAAGCCACCACGAATTTCGCGCAACGCAGACATAACAGGCGACTTGCGGCGGTAAGCGGGGAAGCCGCAGGACGCCGCAATCCGCTCGACCACTTTGACGTTGCGCGAACTGATTGCGGTCTGAACACCTGCACTCCACTTTGGTTGCGTGGGGCCTGCACTAAACGGCCTTTGACACCACGGCGACTCAATCCGTTCATACCACCACACACTAGTGTCCGGTTAATTCAAAGCCCATCGCCCGCAAAGCCAATATCGATGCGGGTTTGCAGAGATTTTGGGGTGTCCACGATTTGAATTCGTGCAAAAAAAGATAGTCAGAAAATAGGGTTTTCCCCAATTTCATTGT
>JBBRNS010000046.1:0-21129 GCA_038230175.1 Burkholderiales bacterium | reverse complement strand
CTGAGGGGCCGATGGGCCACACGGGCGCCCAGGTGGATGTGCGTGAAGTGGACAACGCGGGCGCGGTACCACGCGTGTTTATTTACCAGACCGGTCAGACCCGGGTAAGCCACCCCGAGCAGGTGCAGTGGCTGCCCGGCGCACTGGCCGACCACCTGACCTCGTACGGCGGTAACCTGTTGGCCACCGAAGGGCAAATGAGCGCGCTGGACTGGCTGGAAGCCGGCGCCACCGCCAGTTACGGCACGGTCAGCGAACCGTGTAACCACCTGCAAAAGTTTCCGCACCCGCAAATTTTGCTGCTCAACTACGTGCAGGGCGCCACCGCGATTGAAGCCTACTGGCGCAGCGTCGCCTGGCCCGCGCAAGGCGTGTTTGTGGGCGAGCCCTTGGCGGCGCCGTTTTGATGATTGTTCCAAAACGTCCTGCGGACCTGACCGAGTTGATGCGTAGCCGCGCGGACCAGGTGCCAGTTGCCAGCACGCTGCTGGCAGCCAACGTGCTGGTTTTTGTGATGATGCTGTTGGCCGGCGCTGGTTTATGGCACACCGCCAACGGCGTGCAATTGGCCTGGGGTGCCAACTTTGGTCCGGCCACCCAAGACGGCCAGTGGTGGCGCTTGTTCACGGCCATGTTCGTACATTTTGGGGTGGTTCACCTCGCCATGAACATGTGGGCGCTGTGGGACGTGGGGCGCTTGGTTGAGCGCATCTATGGCAGTTGGCGCATGGTGCTGCTGTATCTTTCCAGTGGCATGACTGGCAACTTGGTGTCGCTGGTGGTGCAGGGCAATGCGGCGGTTTCTGCGGGCGCGTCTGGCGCCATCTTTAGCCTGTATGGGGCCCTGCTGGTGTTTTTGTGGCGCGAGCGCCGCCAAGTGCACCCATCTGAGTTTCGCTGGCTTTTTGGTGGTGCGGTGGTTTTTACCCTGCTTATTCTCGGCATGGGTTATGTGGTCCCTGGCATCGACAATTCGGCCCATGGCGGGGGCTTGTTGGCCGGTGCGGTCATTGCACGGCTATTGGCCCGGCCCTGGGCTGCGCAAAGCCCCTCTGCTGGTGGCGTGGGTCGCTGGGCGGCTGGCGTGGCGTTGGTGGCGGCACTGACCTGGTTGACCACACACCTGCCGCAGCCCGCCTACCGCTACGGCGAAGAGGTGCGCACACGCCAAGCCATACAAAGTTTTTTGAACGCCGACCGGGGTATTAGCCAGCAGTGGGAATCGCTGCTGCGCAGCGGACCCGCCCAGGGTCTGACCTTTGAGGAGTTGGCAGGTACCCTTGACGAACGTGTGACCCAGCCCTATGCCCGCAGCTTTGACCAACTCGTGGCCGCTACGCCGGGCACACCCGTGCCATCAGCCAGCGAATTGGGTGTGTTGCAGACGTACGCCCAGCAGCGGATTGACGCCGCACGTGAAGTGTCGCAAGGCTTGCGCAACCACGACCCTCAGAAGATCCGCCAAGGGCTGGAGCAGGCCAAGAAAGCCCGCCAAGTGGGTAAGGCCGCTGCACCGACTGAAAAATAAAAGTGCCTGCTCAATCGTTGTGGCCACCGCCCCGGCCATGGTCTTTTCCGTGCTTGTCTTTTTTCTCCCTTTTTTCTTTCTTCTCTTTTTTATACTTTTCTGGTTTCATTTCAATGTAGTGCTCATCGCGTTCCCAGCGGCCTACGTGGCGGTAGTAGGTGTTTCCACGGTGCTCCCAGCGATCGGGTTCCCACCGGTAGCCTTCACGCTGCACGATGGTGCGACCGTGCACCCAAACGTGCCGGTCTCCAGTGAATGCCCAGTAGCCCGGCGTCCACACATAGCCCGGTGCCATCTGCGGTGGGGCTTCATACAGCGGTGCAGGCGGAGCGATGACAATGTTGACATTGATTTGCGCGTAAACCGGTGCCGACGCCGCAGCAGCCACCACAAGCGACAGCAAAAGGGGGCGAATAGCGAAATAGGGCTTCATGATAATTACCGCCTGAGTGAAAGATTGAATGGTCCCACGCGGTCCCCGCGCTGTCTGTGTGCTGGCACACTCAATTACGGTAAACGCGGCCGCTTGTAATACGAACCCGGTTGCCCACCTGCAGGTCCGTCACGCTGTCTTGCTGAACGGTCTGGAAGCTGCCGTTGTCCAAGCGTACAGAAATTTGGTAGATGTCAGGCGCGGGCTTGCGGTTGCTCTGCTCGATCTTGTTGCCCACAACGGCACCGCCGACCACGCCCGCCACGGTAGCAATGTCTTTGCCGACGCCACCACCCACCTGGTTGCCCAGAACGCCGCCAACAACACCGCCAATAACTGCACCCACACCAGGCGTGGTGGAATTGGTCCCGGCGATAACCTGAATGGAATCAATGCGCCCATAGGTGGTGACGGCCGCCGGGTTGGCGCTGTAGACCGGTGTACTCGCGACCGGTGTACTTGCTTGCTGTGCGGGCGTGCCGCAAGCCGTGAGGAAGCCTGCAGAGGCAATGGCGACGATGGTTGTGATGAATGCTGTTTTCATATAGGTTCCATTTCCGTTTTAATGTTGATGCGCCAAGCCTATTCTTGCGCCATGGCCCCGTCCGTGCGCTAGCGCACGTGTGACCTTTGCGGTGTGAGTCCAAAGCGCTTACCGTGTTGTTGGTGGTGCCGCTCTCCGCTACGGTGGTGGCGAACGCGGCTTTTTTGGGGGGGACGCTAACCCATTGGCCCGGTTGGATAATAGGTTGGCCTTGCCAACCATTGTTAAAACGAACCGAAACGAAGATGATTGAATCATCCTGACCGATAGCACCCGTGGGTGAAAGTGGGCCAGGAAATCAACTTAACGTAATACTGCTACATCAACATGAATGCATTCAAACTCTGCGCAGTGGCTCTGGCCCTGACGGCTTCTTTTTCCGCTTCGGCCATGACTTCGATCCAAGACGCCGACTTGGCGCAAGTATCTGGCCAAGAAGGTGTGTCGATCATTGCTGACCTGAACATCAATATCGGTGCTTTTACATACACCGATTCTGGTGCTTCCGTCTCCTTCAACAACATCGCCATCAACGGCATGGTCGTGGCTACGATCGACGTGTTGCAAGCTGGCGTATTCCAATCCGCTGCTGTTGCTTCAGTGGTGGCTCAGTCCGCTTTAAGTGGTGGCTCTTTGTCTGCGGCTGCCGCTGGTGCAGTGGTGAGCGCCGCTGGTATTGCAACTGGCTACACCGGTCAAGACGTGGTTCAGTTCGCATTCCCTGGGGTGGCGGGCTTGGGGTCGATTACGCCCACCATTACCATTGCTAGCATTACCACCGGCCACGGCGGCGCGTCTATGGGTGGCATCCAGATCAAAAACCTGGACCTGCAAGGCACCAAAATCTGGATGTACGGCCACAACTAAGAAAGCGTGGGCAGGCGCGGCGTTACTTTTGGGCGCAATTACTATGCGGCCGCATGCACTGGTTTGATCCGCACCGCCCACAACACCCCCCCGGTCAGCAAAGTCACACCCAACAGGGTTAAGGGCTGCGGCCATTCACCGCGCCACAGGTAAGCGTAGACCAGCGCAAACAGGGTTTCAAACACAATCAACTGGCCCACCAAGGCCGTAGGCATGCGCTGGCTGGCTTCGTTCCAGCAATGGGTACCAAACCACGATGCAAACAGGCCAATGGCCAGCATGAGCCCCATAAACACGCCGGGGCGTGGGCCTAGGGGCATAGCAAAATCGCTGCCACTGGCCGCTGTCCAAACCCACAGGCCGATGTATCCGGCCAGCGCCATGGGCAATGTGGCCAAGCCTTGGGCCGTGGCCCACACCCGGGGTTTACGCCCGGAGTGTTCGCGAAGCCAGGTGGCGTTGCGCAGGGGGTACCAAGTCCAGCACGCCATCGCGACCACCGCCAAGAGCGCACCGCTGGTGTAGCGCCAGCCATCGGCCTGCGGGTCGTCCGCCATGGTCTGCATTTCTGCCTGGTTGACGCAGGCGATGCCCACCAAAATCGTTACCAAACTGGGTGCCAACCGGGCCCAAGGCAGACGGCCGTCCCGCTGGTGGTGCAGCACATTGGCGCTGATGGCAATCACCACCGGCAGGGTTCCGATGATTACGGTCGGCAAAGGGCTGCCAGCGCGCTGGATGGCGCTGGCCAAGCATAGGTAATACAAAATGTTACCCACCGCAGAAAGCTTGATAGCCTCTATCCAATCGGCGCGGGAAAGCTTGCGCAACGCGTCCCGGTCTAGCCACGCTAACGGCAGGGCGATCAGGCCAAACGCCAGGTACCGGCCCGCCACCTGCATAGCCGGCGAATAGTCGTGCACGATCACGGGCCCGACAAACACCAGACCCCACATCGCACCGGCCGCCATCGCATACACCACACCTGCCCACATAAACGGTTCACTCCCGCCAAACAACCCGCAAGTGTCGCAGTTCAGTCAGGGTTGATTTGTCACCCTTGCGTGGCGCCACCCTTGAAGGGCTAATTGCTATAAATTTAGTAGCTGATTGCGCACGTTTCGCGAGGGCTACAGGCCAAAATCGCTCGAAATTTCAGTCCAGCTCTTGAGTCGCCGCGCACTGCTGAACTGCTGCGCCTCGCCACTCAGCGGGTCGGTGAAGGCGATGGTTTTGGCCAGCAGTTGTAGCGGGCGGGCATAGTCCGGCACGCCTTCTGGTGTGAGGGTGGGGTAGATGCCGTCGCCCAGTAGCGGCAGGCCCAGGGCAGCCATGTGTACCCGCAGTTGGTGGCGTTGGCCGGTTACGGGCTTCAAGGCGTATCGGGCCAGCTTGCCATGCACCTCGATGGGGATGATATGGGTCAGCGCATTGGGCACGCCGTTCACCTCGGTTTGCTGCATAAAGTGCGGAGCCTCCACCATGCGGCTCTCGCGCCGCACTGGCCAGGCCAGGTCGGGGTTCCAAGGGGCGATGCATTCGTAGGTTTTGTCCACCTGCCGGGTGCGGAAAAGTTCTTGGTAAGCGCCCCGCGTAGCCACTTGCTTAGAGAACAGCACCAGCCCGGCCGTGTCGCGGTCAATGCGGTGGATGGGCACCAGCGTGTCTAAATCCAGTGCCTTTTTGAGACGAATCAGCACGGTTTCTTGCAGGTATTTGCCGGATGGCATGACTGGTAAAAAGTGCGGTTTGTCTACTACCAACAGATGCTCGTCTTGCCACAGCACCACGGACTCAAAGGGAATAGGTGACTCGACCTCGACAGCGCGAAAGTAATACAAACGCTGCCCGACGCGGTAGGGGGCACCGGGCGTGAGCACCTGGCCTTGGTCGTCCACCACATCACCTACCTGCAGACGCTGCAGCCAGGTATCCCTATAGACGCTTGGAAAGCGGGACACCAAAAAGTCGATCACAAGGGTCCACGGCTCTTTTGGTAGCACCACGCTACTAGCACCCACCCCGTTGCGGCTGGGTGGAGGTTTAGACCGTTGCGGGGTCATGGTGGGCGTGAAGGCCAGAAACTTCAAAGGCTGGGCGGCAGCGGGTTTTGCGCAGGTCAAGGAGGAGGCCGCAGGCCGGGGGACACGGAGCAAAACCCGCTGCCGCCCAGACCGGTGCCCCCACAGACCGCAGATTCATGAACCTACACCCGCTCAAACACCAAGTCCCACACCCCATGCCCCAGCTTGATACCCCGGTTCTCAAACTTGGTCAGTGGCCGGTAGTGCGGCTTGGGCGCGTAGCCATTCAACTCAGGATTGGATGCCAGGGCCCGGTTCTTCAGACGCGGCTCAGCAGTGAGCACTTCCAAAATCTGCTGGGCATAGGGCTCCCAGTCGGTGGCGCAGTGCAAGTAGCCGCCCACCTTAAGGCGCTGGGCCAGCTTGGCGATCAACGGCGACTGAATCAACCGGCGCTTGTTGTGCTTGGTCTTGTGCCACGGGTCGGGGAAGAAGATGTGCACGCCGTCTAGGCTTTGCAGCGGCAGCATGTGGTCGATCACCTCCACCGCGTCATGCGCGCAGATGCGGATGTTGGTCAGGTTTTGCTCACCAATGCGTTTGAGCAGGGCACCCACGCCGGGCTCGTGAACCTCGCAACACAAGAAGTGGGTGTCGGGCAGCACCCCCGCAATGTGGGCGGTGGCCTCGCCCATGCCAAAGCCAATTTCCAGTACCACGAGGGCGGGGGTGGAATTTTCTAAGCCATTTTGGCCTGTAGCCCTCGTGGAATCTGCGTAAGAAGCTACCAAATCAATAGCATGTGCTTGGTAGGGCAATAGGAACCGGGGCCCCAGATCGTCAAACGCCTTGGCCTGGCCGGAGGTGGTGCGGCCTGCGCGCTTGACGAAGCTCTTGATGGTGCGCATGAAGGGCTTGGTGGAAGTGGCGTCGCCAGTCGCGCCAGTTTCGGCATCGGTGTCGGTATCTGGGGGGGCGACGGGGGTGTTTTCGGTGGTCATGGGGTGCGTTCCTGAAGGCCTGCATTGTAGGCAGTGGGGCTCCCTGTGCGCTGTATGGGTACCTAAAGCCTGTTACCGTCGGGCTCCTTTTGCCTATGAGTACCTTATGACCCCTGCCATCTACACCGCGTCCATTCCCGTATTTCAGCAAATGTTGGGCGGCTTGCAGACCGTCTTGCGCAAAGCCGAGGCCCATGCCCTCGATAAGAAGATCGACCCCAACGCCTTGCTACAAGCGCGCCTTTTTCCCGACATGTTCCCCCTGCTGCGCCAGGTGCAGGTGGCCAGCGACTTTGCCAAAAGTGTGTCGGCACGTTTGGCCGGTGTAGAAGTGCCCAAGTTGGACGATAACGAGCAGTCGTTTGCCGATTTGCAAGCGCGCATCAACACGGTATTGGCATTTTTGGACAGCTTGCCAGAGGCGCAGTTTGCTGAGGCGGCGGAGCGTGAAATCGTGACCCAGGCCGGCACGCCCAAAGAGAAACGGTTTACCGGGCAGTCCTACATTTTTAACTACGGCTTGCCGCACTTCTTTTTCCACACCACCACGGCCTATGCCCTATTGCGCCACAACGGCGTTGAGGTGGGCAAGAAGGATTACATCGGCACGTACTAAATGCCGTTTTTGTTGTGGCCTATTTGCTGAGTACGGCACCGACCACCGAGGCCGTGCCAGAGGTCATCTTGTAGGATGAAATCATGCCTACAGGCGTTGGGTTGCCAATGGCCACACCCTGTGCATTCCCGGTTCCGTTGGGGACACTACAGGCTCCCATACAGACAGACAGATTGTTGACGCCACCAGTTTGAAAGGATGCCAGCGATTGGGACGCAGACAAAGAGCCGTTCCAATTGCGCCCCAGCGCGTCAGTGACGCCCAGGTTGTAGCTCATCAGCGTCGGTACCGCAGAGATATTACCTATGGTGATGGAGGTGGATGTAATGGTGCCACCCGCGCTGCCGGCCTCATTGATGGGTTTGGTAAAACCGCCAACCGTGCTAAATGTCAGGTTGTTCGCCGAGGTTATTGTCAGAAGTGAGGCCGCCGTCGACGTGCTGGTGGACGTCATCCAAAAAAACCGGACGTTGCCGGCCGTTACACCGTTGTCGATCAGGGTGCCTCCGTCGTATAGCCCCCAGCGGACCGTTTCGGACCCCACCGTGGTGCTATCAGTCATGATGGCTGGCGCACCGTTGCGGTTGTAGCTGAACTTGTCTGCTTTAACAATTAACGTGTCGCCCACCGAGTCGACCACGAGTGCCAGTGGGTTACTGCCCATGCCGATGGTGCCGGCGCCGTTACTCGGCCCAGACGAACTCATGGCGCCGCCTGCTAGGGCTGTCCCAGTGGGCGCACCGACCGCGTTGAGTGGGTTGAAGACGCCATTCGGCGTCGGGGCAATGATGGGCGTACTGGGCGCCGCAGCTGCCGTTGTAGCAGTCGTGGAAGCACCGTCGCCGCCCACTTTGGTATTGGGGCCTGAGGGCGTTGGGCCGTCTGTTGGGCCCGCGGCAGTGGCGTCGGTGGCGCCGTCTTTCGCATCACTGCCTTTGGTTGCACCAGCCTTATCTTTCTCACTGCCTGCGGCCGCTGCTTTTGGGCCGGTCCCCTTGGTGGCGGTTTGAATGTCGGGCGTGGCTCTTAAGAAATCAGGGATGGTGGGCAGGCGCTGTGGCGGCGCATTGCCCACTGCGGGCACAAAGCCCACCTGGTTACCCGACAGCTCGAGCCTGCCTGCGGGTGTTTGCAGGTAGGTTTGCCCAACGTTGACCTTGTCATAGGTCCCGGGTGGGCCAATGGGTGTCTCGCCAGGGGCGGGCGGGGCAATGTACAGGGCCTCGTGGTCTGTGCCGCGAATACCAATGGTGGCGGTGGCGGTGCGGATCTTGTAGTTGTCTTTGTTCACCCGACCAATCAGCCCAGTGATGGCACGAAAGCCGCCTTTGAGCAGGCCAAACACACTTTGCTCCGAGCCGTCGGCTTGTCCATTAAAGCGAAATTGGTCAATACGCATGCGGCTGTCGGGGCGCATGGCAATCAGGCCGCCGTCGTTCAGTACCAGCTGGGTTTGCGCCTGCGCGCCGGTGGTAATGACGTCGCCTTCTTCCAAACGGTCGCCTTTGACCGGCACCACGCGGCTTCCGTTAGTCCGGGTGAGGGTGACATCACCATGCACAAACTGAAATTTACCCGCGTCGGCAAGCGCCGCCGAGCTCAAAGCGGCGAACAGCACGCCCAAGCACCCAATAAATTTTTTCATGGCGGAATTCCTTTTAGAAATCGCGGCGCAGCACCACTGCCGCTTCCACACGTTCGAAGTCATTGACGGACAGGTTGGAGTTGTTGCGCAGCCAGCTTAACTGGGGTTTGACGCTCCATGCGGGTGCGCAGCGCCACACCGCACTGACGGCAGCCTCATAGACCGTGTCGGCACGTTTGGTTTGGTAGAGCAGGTTGGTGCGCTGGTAGGCGCCGCTTTGCACACCGGCGGAAGCCACCAGGTCAAGGTCGGCACGCCAAGCCCATTGCATGGCGGCGCGCAAACCCACAAAGTCTTTGTCGCCGTCCACACGCGGCAAGCTGGCCTTGGCCTCGGTCTCTTGGCCCAGGTAGGCTGACAAATTGAGCAAGGTGGGCATGGTGGCCTGCAACTGGGTGGTCCAGCCGCCGCCAACGGTCCATTGGTTCACATCGTTGTTGCGCTGGGCTTCGGGCAGGTAGTGCACGGTTGCATATTGGCCGTACAGTGCCAGTTGCTGCCGGGGCGTCAAGGTGCGGCGAAATTCGCCAACCAAGGAGATGATTTGCCGGTAGGGCTGTTGGGCCAATGTGTAGTCGTTTAGGCCCAGGCCTGCACGCCAGGTGTCGCGGTCGCGCGTCCACTGCATGCCGGCGCGCCAGTCTGCGCTGGCGTAGTCGTAGTCTGTTGCGTTGTTGTGGCCGCGCCCTTTGGCATCAACCCCGGCGTACAGCGAGTGGGTGTCGTCAAGCTTGTGCGTCACCTCAGCGCCTAGGTTCAATTGCCCAAAGTCGGCGGCTTTTTTCTGGTTGGCTGCGTTCAAAGTGAAGTTGACACCAAATGCGGGCAAAAACGCGGTGTTGTTGGTGGGGCCTTGGGTGACGTTGCTGTCATTGCCTGCGCCCACTTCTACATAGGCCGTGGCGCGGGTCGCTGGCGCGGTTTCTTTTTCTTTGATGGCGGCCAAATACCGGTCAATGACGGCTCGGGCCGGCGCCGGCGGGTTGAGTTTTTGTGCCAGCACCAGTTGCTCTTGTGCACGTTGCATGTCGCCCAGCGCAAAGTAGGCGCGGCCAATGTCCAGCCGTGCCGCACCATGGTTGGGGGTGACCGCCAACACCCGCTCTAAAGCCAGCGTGGCACGATCGGCATGGCCCGATTCCAGGGCCGCCGCACCCAGCAGGTAATCAAAATCCGGGTCACCCGCGTGGGTGAATTCGTGCGGCAGCAGCGCTTCGTAGGCCTGCTCGCCGTGGCCGCTGCGCAGCAGCTGCTCGGCTTGCTCTAGATTCAGTGTGTCTTGCGCGTAGGCCCCATGGGCGAGCATGCCCATTGCCAAGACCCATCCACCCCATTTGACGATTCCCATGTGTGTGCCCATGTGTGAGAAGTAATGCCAGCCTATGGCCGCCGCGCTAATGAATTTGGATGCGTAGCACGCAGGCATGCACGGTGTAGTGACTTGCCAACCATTATGCGAAGTGCCCAGCCATTGGCACTAGGGGCTTTCCCTTGGGCAATAGGGGAGAGAAGAACGGTTATTGGGAGACATTTCTGCCTGTTGCGCCGCTGGAACGGCCTAAAAGTAATGGCGTTTTAAGGCGATACCGGGGATATAAACCTACGATACACCGACACGTTTGGCGCCATTCGTTTGCTTGTGCCACGCCCAATTGCCCCATGCTGGATTTGTCTCCAATGAAACTCAACCCCCTTGTTTTTGCCCACGCGATGCGGGTTATCGCCGCAACTGCTTTTATGGCCGTCGCCCTTTCTGCGTTGGGTGCCCATGCTCAGGTAGCGGATGCGCCAGTGGTCGATATCGAAGACATTCGCGAAGCCATCAAAACCCAACTTCCCGCCCCACCTGTAGGCTTTGTTTGGCAGCTGTACAAAAACGCGGTCTTTTTGCAGGCCGTGAATTGGAACGATGCGCAGCGCTTGTCCAGTACCGATGGTGTTCCGTCAACAGTCTATGCCGCCAGCCCAGAGCGGTTTTCGGAGCAAAGACCTTTTGAGATGGGGCTCACAGTACAGATCATCAATGGATCGCAAAAGATCCGAAGAATAGAGGCCAAGGACATGGGCTTGCTATACCTGCAACCCTTTGTCGACGCCCACACCAAAGAGAACGTACTGATGCTGGAGCGCAGTGAGAACGCGGATTCGGAGCGCACCGTATTTAGGTACCGCGACGCCTTGGCGGGCAGCAACCCGGTCATCGTGCACAAATTTATATTGGCCAGCAACGAAGCCGACACCGTGCATGTGTTTACTTTCCAAAGCCCCGAGGACACCTGGAAAGAGAACTGGAAGGCCTACGGTAAACCGTTTCTGGGCAAGGTGGTTGTGCTGCCCAATGTGCCTGCCAATTAACCAGCGACGGCTTCTTGGGTCAACACCTCGCCGCGTAGCGTGTACGTGCGTGTCTCGGTAATCTTCACATCTACCAATTGGCCCACCAGGCGCGGCTGGCCGATAAAGTTGACCACGCGGTTGCATTCGGTTCGGCCCATCAGCTCGCCGCCGTCGCGCTTGCTGGCGCCTTCGACCAAAATACGCTGCACCGTATCCAAACGGCTCTCGCTGATGCGGGTGATGTTGGCATTGATAGCGGCTTGCAGGACGTGCAGGCGGCCCAGCTTGACCTCGTGCGGCGTGTCGTCCGCCAAGTTGGCTGCAGGGGTGCCGGGGCGGGGGCTGAAGATGAAGCTAAAGCTGTTGTCAAAGCCCACGTCGTCGATTAGCTTCATCATCTTGCCAAAGTCGTCTTCGGTCTCACCGGGGAACCCAACGATGAAGTCGGAGCTAAACGCCATGTCGGGGCGAATGGCGCGCAGCTTGCGCACCGTGCTTTTGTATTCCATGGCGGTGTAGCCGCGCTTCATGGCCATCAGGATGCGGTCACTGCCGTGCTGCACCGGCAGGTGCAAGTGGCTCACCAGTTTGGGGAGCTTGTCGTAGGCGGCAATCAGCGAGGGGGTGAATTCGTTGGGGTGGCTGGTGGTGTAGCGAATGCGCTCAATGCCGGGAATATCGGCCACATACTCCAGCAGCGTTGCAAAGTCGGCCATGTCAGCGCTCAGGGACGATTCTTGGCCAATCATCTTGGCGCGGTAGGCGTTGACGTTTTGGCCCAAGAGCGTGACCTCTTTCACGCCCTGGTCGGCCAGGCCTGCCACTTCCACCAGCACGTCTTCAAACGGGCGGCTGACTTCTTCGCCCCGCGTGTAGGGCACCACGCAGTAGCTGCAGTATTTGGAGCAGCCTTCCATGATGCTGACAAAAGCACTGGCGCCGTCCACCTTGGCGGGGGGCAGGTGGTCAAACTTCTCAATCTCAGGAAAGCTGATGTCCACTTGCGAGCGGTTTTGCAGCTTGCGCTGGTTGAGTAGTTCGGGCAGCCGGTGCAGGGTCTGCGGGCCAAACACCACATCCACATAGGGCGCGCGTTTGATGATGGCCGCCCCCTCTTGGCTGGCCACGCAGCCGCCCACGCCGATTAGCACGCCCTTTTTGGCCAGATGGCGCACGCGCCCCAGGTCGGAGAACACTTTTTCTTGCGCCTTCTCACGCACCGAGCAGGTGTTGAACAAAATCAGATCGGCCTCGTCCACATTCTGGGTCGTCTCATAGCCTTCGGCGGCGTGCATCACGTCGACCATCTTGTCCGAGTCGTACTCGTTCATTTGGCAGCCGAAGGTTTTGATAAAGACTTTTTTGCTCATGAGGAGACCTGAAAACGGATTTAGAAAACGCTATGTAATGAATAGCTGCTCGCGCAATGTCTGCGAGGGCTAGGGGCCCATTTGGCATGTGATTGGCTGCACCTGCGCCACCATGCGATGGCTGAAGGCGCGACCCACCTTGGTGCCGGGATACGCCTCAGTTAGGGCGAGGGGCGGCCGCTGGGCGCGGTAGGCGGGCTTCTGCCTCGGTCAGTATCCACACCTCATGCACCAAGCCCACTGGTTCGCGCACCAAGTTCACCAGGTAGCGTTTACCGACCAGTGAGCCGGACAAGACCAGCATGTTGTTGGCGTCCCGAATGCGGGCCCCGGGCGACAGGCGCTCGGGTTTGCCGTCGATCTCAATTTCGGGCGGCTGGGTCACCACCATGGCCGCGCGTATGGCTGCCACGGGGAAGGGGCGCACCGCCGGCTCTGCGTAGGGGATGGATTGCGCCAGGCTGGCGAAGTGGGCACATCCGAGCACACCAACGGCGAGCAGGGTTGCGGAAGAGCGCAGGGCAGGGGCTTTGAAGCAGCGGTTCATGGTATCTATCCAGAGGCTGAAAGGGGAGCGAAGTGTATCACCCAGGCCATTCGTGTCGGGTTTATGGTGCTGGGCTGGGCGGCCGGCTGAGGGTGATCAGCAGGCAGATTTTGGCATTGCCGTTGGCTTCGTACTCATGGATTTGCTCGGCCAACTCGTCCACCGCAAACCCCGTATCTGCCGCCAAGTCCCGCAGGTATTGGCGCCCGTGCACATAACAGCCCCCTTGGGCCATGCCGTCGAGGTGGTCTACGCCAAACCCGGCCGGGTCTTTCTCATTGGGAAAGACGGTGAAGATCAACAAGCCTTGCGGGCGCAGTGCCACGGCTGCCGCATCAAAAATAGGGCGCAGGCTGGCAAAGTGGATGAGAGTGGCTGCGCTAACCACGGCGTCGAATGCCTGGGGATGCTCTGCAAGGTAGGCCACCAAGTCGCCACACACCAGGGCGTCATAGTCGCCTTTTTCCTGGGCCCGGTCCAGCATGGGTTGCGACATGTCCACACCCACCAGCCGACGTGCGCGTGGGCGCACCAAGCTGCCCACCATGCCGGTGCCGCAGCCAGCGTCCAACACATCCAGAATCTCGCCCTGGCGCCGCGCCAGCAGTGCTTGCCCTACCAGGGCCGCACCTTGGTAATGGCTGTTTTCGTCGCTGTCCCAGGTCGTGGCGCGGGCGTTGTACAGGCTCTGCAGCAAAGCGTTCGGAATGCGCTCAGGCATGGGCGCGACACCCAAACCCGCTAAAAACATGCCTGCTCCGCAGCTGTCAAGCGGGTCGGCCGCAAGGGCGCGGCGCGCGGCGGCCTCTGCTTCTTCAAAGCGCAGTGCTTTGGCCAATGCGCGGGCGTGGGTCAAATGGGGCAGGGGGCCGTCGGGTAGCAATTGGCAGGCTTTGTCAAACATGCGGATCGCTTCCATCAGGTGGGCATCAATGGGCTGGCACGCCTGCAAAGCCAGCCCCCGGTTTAAGTAGGCCTCCGCAAAGTCCGCACGGATGTCGATGGCCTGGGCAAAGCTGGCCGCAGCGGCGTCGTGCTCTTTGTGCTCGTGCAGTGCCAGGCCTCGGTTGACAAAGGCTTCGGCAAACCCGGGCTCAATGGCAATCGCTTGGTCAAAGCTGGCAATGGCGGCCTCCAGTTGCCCCAGTGCTTTGAGTGCGTTGCCCCGGTTAAAGCATGCCGTTAGGTCCTGCGGTCGCAGCACCAGTGCTTGGTCAAAGCTGGCGACGGCGGCCTCGAGTTGCAAGAGTTCTTGCTGGGTATTGCCGCGCAGCACATAGGCGTCGGCAAAGTCGGGCTTGGCGGCAATGGCTTTATCAAAGGCGGCCACGGCGTCCTCCAAGCGCTTGAGCGTGCGCAGCGCGTTGCCGTAATTGATGTAGTAGAAAGGATGGTTGGGGTTGATGGCAATGGCTTTGCCAATCAGGTCTACCGCGCGCTGCGGGTCGTTGGACTGGGTGCCGATCAGCCCTAAAAAATGCCACGCATCGGCATACTCTGGCTGGGCCCGCAAGACTTCTTCGTAAATAGCTTGCGCCTGCGCCAGCTCGCCACTCTGGTGCAGCGCCACCGCTTGGTCAAAGCGTTGGGCCTCGGCGCTGGGGGCTTTTTCTTGCGGTGCAGGCTGTTGGTGTTGTGGCGCTGATTCTGCTTTGGGTTTGGACGTGAACGGGCTTCCAATGGCGCGGAGCTTATCGAAAAGTGTCATGGTTTTAAATGGGTAGAGAGGTTGCGTCCAGCGGGCTTGCCGTTATTTAGGTAGTAGGGGATGCTACCGTGTGCCCTCGCTACAGACAACAAAAAACCCGCCACGCTGCTCAGCGTGCGGGTTTCGGAGTGGCTTGGGGCCAAATTCTGGTGGTGATAGGTGGATTTGAACCACCGACATCAGCATTATGAATGCTGCGCTCTAACCAACTGAGCTATATCACCGAAGTCCCAGATTATAGCCAGAATTTGACGCCTTCAACAAAGCCGACGGCCTCGCCAGAGGCTCTAGGGCGGTGGACGAACGGTGGCTTGGTGGCCGTCGATACGCGCAAGACCTAAGGTGTCGCGCCACCCAGCCAGCGTTCGGCCAGTGCGGCGTCCTTCACCGCCAATCGCACCGCATGCGTGGCTTTGGGAAGGGTCAGCTCCAAGTTCAGCAGCCGTTGGTCGCGTGCGACCAGACATTGGAGTTTTTTGGCATTTCCGCCATACACGGTCAGGTCGTCCAGCGTATGGATGCGCCAAGAGCCGCAGCCTGGGCCTTTGTCTACGGTGACGGCAATCCACTCGTCGCCGCTGGCAAAGCCGGCTTTCTCAGCCGCGCCACCGCGCAGAATCTGTTTGATGTGCAGGCCTTTGCCGTCTTTCATCCGAAGGCCGAGCTGCTGTGCTACCTGGTCGGGTTCTTGGTGCACTTCGATTCCGTGGCGCGCCAACAGGGCCGCCACCGGCAGCTCGTCGGTGCCATGCACCCACTGGCGAATTTCCTCGGAAAAGGGGCGTTGGCCCAATTGGGCCAGGACCGCCAAAAGGTCTACTTCCGCCATGGGGCCGCCTTGGCAGCGCGTCCACAGCGCACGCATGACAGCGTCCAGCGTGGTGTGGCCCTCATTGCGCAGGGTGAGGTCCAGACACAAGGCCACCAGCGAGCCCTTGGTGTAGTAACTCACTGTAGCGTTGGCGGTGTTTTCGTCCTGCCGGTAGTACTTGACCCAAGCATCAAAGCTGGACTGGGCCACGCTTTGCACCTTGCGCCCCGGCGTTTGGGTGACTTGGTTAATGGTTTTGGTCAGCAGCTTGAGGTAGGCCGCGTTGTCCACGCGCTGGCTGCGGCGCAAGAACAGGTCGTCGTAGTAGCTGGTAAAGCCTTCAAAGAACCACAGCAGTTCGGTGTAGTTCTCTTGGGTGTAGTCGTAGCGGGTTAGCTCCACAGGGCGCAGGCGCTTGACGTTCCAGGTGTGAAAGTACTCGTGGCTGATCAAGCCCAAGAGCGTGGTGTAGCCCTCGGGTTGCTTGTGGATGCTGGGCGCCAGTGTGTTGCGCTCCAAGCGCGGCAGGTCTTTGCGGTCGCAAATGAGCGCGGTGGAATTGCTGTGCTCCAGGCCGCCATAACCGTCGGCCACGGCGTTGAGCATAAAGACGTAATTTTTGAACGGAATCGGCCCCTGGCCCTCGAATTTGTTGGCCTGGCTGCTACTGTTTTTGATGCCTTTCGCCTCGCCGTGCCAAAAACGAATCTCTTCCTCGCAGATGGCCTGGGTGTCGGCAAGCAGCTTTGCGCCGTCAAAACTGGCGGGTGCACCCGCCACCACAAAACGGTGCGGGATACCGCAAGCGTCAAAGCTGCCGCTCCAAAAAGGCCCCATTTCTACCGGGCAGTCCACCAGGGTGTCGTAATTGGCCGCACGGTAGGTGCCAAAGCCATTCTTGTTGACTTTTTCAGCGCTAGCCCCCGTCGCTATTGCCCAGTGCGCTATGGAATTTGTAGCGACGATTTCCAACGCGTGGGCGACGTCTTGTTGGCCATCGACCTGCAGGCACAGGCTGGTGCCATTAAAAAAGCCGCGCTGGCTGTCCAGCCAGGCAGTGCGCACCGAATTGTCGAACGCATAGACTTGGTACTGCACCACCAGCGGCTGCTCGGGGTTGGTTGAAATAGTCCAGCTGTGTTTGTTGATCTGGCGCGCGGTTACCCTGCGCTTGCCCTGGCGGGCTTGAAGCCCTTGCAGATTCTTGGCAAACTCCCGCACCAAATAGCTGCCCGGGATCCACACCGGTAAAACAAGGCGTTGGTCCGCGGCCGGCTTGGCAATGGTCAGGGTGATGCCAAAAAGATGGGCGTGTAGGTCGGCGACCTCAACTCGGTAGTGAATGGGCGCCGGGCCCTTTGCGTTGGCCGCCATCAACCTTTGGATTCCGACAGCAATTTTTCGAGCTGCTTGTCGTCAATGGCGCCGGGTACCCGGTTGCCATTGGTAAAAATTAGGGTTGGAGTACCTGAGATTTTGTGTTTTTGTCCCAGCGCCACGTTGCGCAACAGAGCCGATGCGTCACAGCTAGCGGCAGCGGGGGCTTGGTCGCGCACCATCCAGTCTTGCCAGGCCTTGGCCGGGTCTTTGGCGCACCAGATGGCCTTGGACTTGTCGGCCGAGTCTTGGCTCAGGATAGGGTACAAAAACATATAGACCGTGACGTTGTCCACCTTTTGCAGGTCACGCTCAAATCGTTTGCAGTAGCCACAGTTGGGGTCTTCAAAGACGGCGAGCTTGCGTTTGCCGTTACCACGCACAATGGTGAATGCATCTTTAAAGGGCAAGTCGTCAAACGCGACGGCGGTGAGTTTGTCCACCCGCTCTTCGGTCAGGTTGCGCCGCGTTTTTGTATCAATCAACTGGCCCATAAACAGGTAATCACCTTTTTCGCTGGCATAGTAAATTTCCGATTCATTGATCCGAACCTCATAGAGACCGGGACTGGGCGATTTTTTGACTTCGTTAATGTTCTTGAGCTGGGGCACGCGCTCACCGATGTTCTTGCGGATAGCGGCCTCGTCGGCCATGGCCCCTGTACACAAAAGGGTGAGGGCCAGGGGCAGAAAAAATTGGCGGACAGACTTCATGGATAGGGCTTTCTTGGTGGTTTGGGGGCTTTGCTGGTTTCCATGGCGCCCATGGCGCGTTGGGTGACCCAGTGCTTGATAGATCGGCTGCGTTCAAATTGGTTCATTCCCCAGTTGCGCAACGCCTGTGCGGCAGGGTGTGGGTTGGCAAACAGCTGTTGAATCGCATCGCCCGTGTTGCCGATCAGGGCAAATTCAGCCTTTCGGGCGCGCTCGTAGGGGCGCAGCAGGCGCATGTCGTTCACGCTGCGCCAGTAGGGGCGCTCGCCCAGCGCGTGCACCAGCTCGGCCACATCACCCAGACCCAGGTTCAGCCCTTGTCCGGCCAAGGGGTGTACGGTGTGGGCGGTGTCACCAGCAAGTACCCAGGTGCCTGCCTCGGCTACGCCACACCAGCGCTGCGCCAAGGCTTGTTGCAATGGCCAGATACCCCGTGGGCTAGCCAGCGAGACGGCGCCCAGTTGGTTGTGGCTGGCCGCGCTTAAGGCGGCACCAAACGAATCTTGAGGCTCGTCCACCAAGGTGTGCGCACGCTCTGGGCTGACTGACCAGACAACGGCGCACTGCGAACCATCCGCTCCGCCCAAAGGCAAAAAAGCCAGGATTTCGCCCTGGCTGAACCATTGCCGTGCCACCTGCTGGTGCGGCTTTTCGCACTGCACACGGGCGGCTAACGCCCATTGGTTGTAAGGGGTGACGTCCCACTCCACACCCCATTCTTGGCGAGAGCAGCTGGCTTTGCCCTCGCAGACCACGGTCAGTGTGGCTGGCTGGGGGGTGTCAAACAATTCTATGAGGGGTTGAAATCGCACTGCCTCGGCCAAGCGGCCCTCAAGAGCAGACACGTCAACGATCCAGTTCAGGGCGTCGGTGCCCAGGCTGGTGGCGGCAAAGTCCACTTGGCCGCCGTCGTCACCATGCACCTGCATGGCCACCACGGGCGTGGCATCCGCCGCATCGGGCCAGCAGCGCACCGCTTCCAGCAGTGCACGGGAGGCGGGGTTTAGCGCGTATGCCCGCACATCGGCATTGGCATTTGCTGCAGGCGTGCGGATGCCGGGTGCCGTCAGCGCCACCCGCAATTGCTTGCGGGCCAGGTGTAGGGCCAAGGTGTGCCCCACAATGCCCGCGCCACGAATGCAGATGTCAAACGGTCTTGTCATTGGCCCATTGTAAAAGGCAGCTAAAGCCCTACGCCCTAGCGCGGTATCGGGGTGGTGTCAGAGTGGCACCCCAGCTTGGGTGAGGTCTTCGTCACTGATCATGGAGGCTTCTGTCGGTAGTGCTTCCAGGAAGCGAATCGGGCGGCGGGTACGCGGCGACATACCCGAGAGCATCTGTTGCAAGTCTGTCAGCACCCGGTCGGCCGGGACCGGGTTTTCTTGCAGCAACACACAGGTGGCTTGGAACTGCAGCGTGACCTCGGGCACCAGATCGGGCAAGGGTATCAGGCCAGATGCGATCAGGGTCACCATACGTTCCGTTAGCGTCTGGCGATTGGGCACCCCTTTGAGCAGCAGGGCAAAGTCTGCTGTGTCGATTCGCCCAGCCGGGTCAACGTCGCGCAGCACACGCTGCAGCTTGATGACCGCACGCAGCAAGCAGTGCTCGGCTGTGGCGTCGCCATAGGTTTCGCGGATAAATTCGTGGTTGACCACCCGCACTACCACCAGCCCCATGGGCTCTCGGCTGTCAATGGCGCGCTGCACGGCTTCGGCCAAATGGGTTTGGAAAACGTCGGGGATCAAGAGCCCGGTGAGCGCGTCCTGGGTCGGCAGGTGGCGTGCGCGCATGACCAGCTCTTTTCGGTCATGGGTAATTTGGCTTAAAGCATAGACCAGGGCGGGCACCGACATTGCAACGGCCAGCGAGGTGACATAACGCATTTCCCAAAATGGAGGCACCAGGCCAAGGCCTTCAGCAAACAGGTACATCACCCCCAAAAATTGCGGCAGCATGGCGGCAATCAGCCAGCGCCCAATCAATGACCCATCACGCCAACTCATCACCGTGGCCACCATGCCAATACCCAAGGCCACCAGTATCACCACGTTGCAGATCCACTCGGCCACAAAGCGGTCAAATACTGCATAGGTCAGGACTGAGGCCACACAGCCCCAGCCCACGCTGGACAATACCGCATGGTAAGTGGGCAGGTGCGAGGATCGTGCTGAGAGCGTATGGATAAAAATCAGCGCGCAACCTACAGCCACCACGGGCAAAACGCTGTTGGCGTAGTTGCCAAATTCGGGCAAAGCGGCCCATACAAACGCATTGAGCCCACCGCCAACTTGGGCGACCGTGAGTGTGATCAGCAGACTGTACGCCGCCGCCCATCCGTCGATGCTGCTGTGGTGCTCTAAATACCGAATGACCGACAGCAGGGCCATACTGAGCAAGGCGCCCAGCATCAGCCCCATGCCCATCATCTCGCGTAGGCGCTCGACTTCGCGCACCGACGCACTGGCTAGGCGAACTGGCACGCTCAGGTCCTTGAAATTTCGCACTTGAAGGTACACGTCTTGTGGTATTTCGCTGGGCAGATTAAGCACAAATTCCGGGTAAAGACCCCGGGTGTGCCATTGCGACTGGGGCAAGGTGTCACCCGCGTTTTGCACCGTCCAGCCGCCGCGGGCGTCGGGTTGGTAGAGCGATACTGCATCCAAAAAAGGCAGTGGGATGTTCAAGGTCCAGGTTGCCGGTGACCCTATTGGGCGCACCAAGCGCAACTTAATCCACAGGGTGTCAAAGGCGGCTATGGGGTGGCGTACCAACGCTGGGTGGGTAGAAAACAGTGCCGGGTCGGCGGCGACCGTGCTGATCGTGGCGCCAGTGCCCGTGCTGATCCAGCTCTGAATCTCGCCCTTAATCTGGAAGGACGGCGTGCCAGCGTCGAGCACAATGGCGTTGTCTTGCGGTGGGCTGGCGGCCCACGTGGGGCCCATCCAGCAAAGCAAAACGGCCAGCAGCAGATGCATCAGCATGGATGGCATACACTTGTCTCCCCCCGTTTTTCGAGGTTTTTTTGAGTTTGAAGTGTGGCATTGTAGGCCTACCCAACGTAGGTATATTCACCCAATTCAATGCATTTTCCATGGCCGGCTTTGTTGTCGAAATTTGCCCCTAAGGCGGGGCGATTTGCGTTGACGTAAAACGCTTTGCGTTTTTTAATATTGATGCGCACTTACGCCGACAGCGATGTGGCTTCTCTTGGCGCCTTGCGGTTCCAGAATTTTGGATTTTCTTGGTGTCCCCGCCTCTCCGATGCGGGCATTATGTCGTCTTCGGATTCACACAATGCCGCTTCCTTGCTGACCTCGATAACCATCGGGTCATCCGCCCCGTAACGGTCGCGCATGTCCTGATAGAGGCTGATTAAATGCATAAAGCGTCTTGACATAACGGCTCCGGCTAAACGTCATCAATGGGTGCATACATTAGTCAATGTATGGGGTATTGTCAAAGACGAGCCTTGTCCAACGAGGTATGAGCCTGAACGGCCTGCGTATTTCCAACCAGAAATGAGCCTGAAGGGGTAGGTTTAGGTCCAACTGCCATTGGCTTGATCATCCAAGGATGGTGATCAACATGGACGAGACAAAGCTGCG
>JBBRNS010000045.1:0-21361 GCA_038230175.1 Burkholderiales bacterium | reverse complement strand
TCGTAACGCTCGGCGTCACCAACTCCGGCGGCGAGCGTGAATTTGACCTCGGGGGTTGCGTCCAGAAATTCCTGCAGTTGCGCAATCGTGCGCAGCTTTGTCTCGTCCATGTTGATCACCATCCTTGGATGATCAAGCCAAAGGCAGTTTGACCTAAACCTACCCCTTCAGGCTCATTTCTGGTTGGAAATACGCAGGCCGTTCAGGCTCATACCTCGTTGGACAAGGCTCAAGAAACACTTTATGCAATTTCAACTTCACAATGGTCTGAAAAGTGGTAACTACCGCCAACGTGCTGAATTTATTGGTCAAATCGGCCTCCAGCCCTCGTGGAATGTGCGCAAGCAATGGGATGGACGCTCCCACCCAAGCGGCATCGTAATGTGCCAAAGTGGAGGTGTTTATCAACCACTTGAACAGACAGGAGCGTCCGATATGAAGGTTACAACAGTAGGCATCGATCTGGCAAAGAATGTGTTTCAAGTCCACGGCGTCAACGAATTTGGCAAGCTCATCGTCAAGAAGCAGTTGCGTCGTGAGCAAATGGCCGAATTCTTCGTCAATCTTCCCCCTTGTTTGATCGGCATGGAGGCCTGTGGCAGTGCCCACCACTGGGCGCGCAAGCTCCAAGGCTTTGGCCACACCGTCAAACTGATGGCCCCACAGTACGTCAAACCCTACGTCAAGACCAATAAGAACGACGCAGCCGATGCTGAGGGCATTTGCGAGGCGGTAAGCCGACCCAATATGCGTTTTGTACCAATCAAGAACGTAGAGCAGCAAAGCGTGCTGGCACTGCACCGTGTGCGCCAGAGCTTCGTCAAAGCCAGAACCGCGCAGGCCAACCAGATTCGGGGCCTGCTCTCAGAGAGTTTGGTTTGATTATTCCCCAAGGGATTGCACACATCACCACGCGCGTACCCGCACTCATTGAAGACGCCGGCAACGAGTTACCTGGCTCGTTCAGGCTGTTGGTGCAACGTTTGCTCGATCACCTCAAGGAACTTGACCGACAGGTCGACGAACTCGAAGCGCAGATCGTCAAATGGCACCGTCAAAGCGAGGTGAGCAACAAACTGGCTTCCATACCTGGAATTGGCCCCATCACCGCCAGTGCGCTGGTGGCAACCATTGGAGATGCTAAAAGCTTTGACAACGGAAGGCAGGTCGCCGCCTGGCTGGGCTTGGTGCCCAGACAGCACTCCAGCGGAGGCAAACAAAACCTGCTGGGTATCAGCAAGCGTGGGGACACCTATGTGCGAACCCTGCTGATTCACGGTGCGCGCTCAGTGATTCAATGGGAAACGCGCAAAAGGCCAGATGCGTGCAGCTGGATCAACGGCGTGCTGGGGCGACGAAACAAAAATGTGGCAGCAGTGGCCCTGGCCAACAAAAACGCGCGCATCGTCTGGGCCTTGATGGCCCACGAGCGAGAGTTCCGAGCTGACTATGCACCCGTCAAGACGGGCACATAGTCAACCCGGTCGATAGAAAACCAAACAACAACAGCAGGGAGAACTGAACTACCGATTGCTCAGGCGATCATGAAGTGATGGCAAGACAGGTCAGACCGTGGTTGGCAAACCCCGTCATAGCTGCTGCACCGTTGAGTGCGCGCAAGCAGTAGAGGAGCCGACCAGCGAATCCCATCAGGGACAGTGATCAAAAGTCACACCAAAAGTCCGAATGTACGGGTGCAATCTTTACCTTCGAGTCAGCATGAATTGAGAACTTGGCAAACCGGGAGCGTCCATGTACAGCTACTAAAAATATAGCAAATGGAAGCTGGCGGCCGCCACTGCCTGCTGCCTCCCTACATCCAGCGCTCCGCCCTTAGCGGTGAGGGACGTTACAACCCCAGCCCCGAAAACACCCCATCCATGCGCTTTTGCACGTCCGCATCCATGGTGATGGTGGTACCCCACTCGCGCTGGGTCTCGCCGGGCCATTTGTTGGTGGCGTCCAGCCCCATCTTGCTGCCCAAGCCGCTCACGGGGGACGCAAAGTCGAGATAGTCGATGGGGGTGTTGTCCACCAGCATGGTGTCGCGCGTCGGGTCCACGCGGGTGGTCAGGGCCCAGATGACTTCTTTCCAATCGCGCACGTTCACATCGTCGTCCACCACCACAATGAACTTGGTGTACATGAATTGGCGCAGGTGGCTCCACACGCCCATCATGACGCGCCGGGCGTGGCCGGGGTAGGCCTTTTTGATTTGCACCAAGGCCATGCGGTAACTGCAGCCCTCGGGCGGCAGGTAAAAGTCGGTTATCTCGGGGAACTGGCGCTGCAACAGTGGGATGAACAACTCGTTGAGCGCCATACCCAGCACCGCAGGTTCGTCGGGCGGCTTGCCGGTGTAGGTGGAGTGGTAGATCGGGTCTTTGCGCAGGGTGATGCGGTCTACGGTGAACACCGGGAATAGGGCCTGCTCGTTGTAATAACCGGTATGGTCGCCATAGGGGCCTTCCAGCGCATGCTGGTAGCCGCTGGGGTGGGTGGCATCGGGGTAAATATGACCCTCCAACACAATCTCGGCGCTGGCGGGCACGCGCAGTTCGCTGCCAATGGCTTTAACCAACTCGGTGCGGCCGCCGCGCAGCAGGCCGGCAAATTGGTATTCGGACAGGCTGTCGGGCACGGGTGTGACTGCACCCAAAATGGTGGCCGGGTCGGCACCTATGGCGACCGCCACCGGGTAGGGCTCACCAGGATGCAACTTGCCGTGGTCGCGAAAGTCGAGCGCGCCGCCCCGGTGCGCCAGCCAGCGCATGATGAGCCGGTTGCGCCCCAGCACCTGCTGGCGATAAATGCCCAGGTTTTGCCGCGCCTTGTGCGGCCCTTTGGTGATGACCAGGCCCCAGGTGATGAGCGGCGCCACATCGCCCGGCCAGCAGTGCTGCACTGGCAAGCAGGACAGGTCGACGTCTTGCCCCTCCCACACCACGTCTTGGCAGGGGGCTGAACGCAGCTCTTTGGGCGCCATGTTCCACAGCGTGCCCAGCAGGCTGCGCATGGCCACCATCTCTTTGATGCCTTTGGGCGGCTCCGGCTCTTTGAGCGATGCTAATAGTTCGCCAAAGGGGCGCAGGCCGCTGATGCTGTCCACGCCCATGGCGCGGGCCACACGCTCTGGCGTGCCAAACAGGTTGCCCAGCACTGGCATGCTGTGGCCGGTGGGGTTTTCAAACAAGATGGCCGGGCCGTTGGCGCGCAGCACACGGTCGCACAGCGCAGTCATTTCCAGATAGGGCGACACAGGCTCGGCAATGCGGCGCAGGTCGCCTGCTTGCTCTAGCTGGGCGATGAAGTCGCGCAGGTCGCGGTAGCTCATGAGAAGACCTTTATGCGGCGCGCTGCGGTGCTATTCGACTTGAGAACGGGGCTCATGCTTGGCCCTGCCAACGCGCGGCCAGGGTGTGGGGAACATCCAGCAGGTCCAGCACGCGGGCCACACTGAAATCGACGATGTCGTCCACCGTTTGCGGACGTAAGTAAAACCCCGGCAGCGGCGGGCAAACGATGGCGCCCATCTCGGTGACGCTGACCATGTTGCGCAGGTGCACCAGGTGCAAGGGCGACTCGCGCACCATCAGCACCAAGCGGCGGCGCTCTTTGAGCACCACATCGGCGGCGCGGGTGAGCAAGTTGTCTGACAGGCCGTGCGCCACCGCTGCCAGGGTACGCATGGAGCATGGCGCGATGACCATGCCGCTGCACTGAAAAGAGCCGCTGGCTATTGCTGCCCCCACGTCGCGCACATCGTCCACCGTGTGGGCAAGCGCCTCAACAGCGGCGCGCTGCATACCGTGCTCTTGCGCCACGTTACGCCAACCGGCGTCGGACACCACCAAATGGGTTTGCACGCCGGGCACCTCAAACAGCACCTGCAAAAGCCGCACGCCATACACCGCACCACTGGCACCGGAGATGCCAACGATGATGCGCCGGGGTGCGGGTGCTGGGCTGGCGTTCATGGTGTTGGTGGTATTGGTGGTGGGTTCAATAAATCAGCCTCTACCTGCGCCAGCACCATGGCGGCCTGTTCGGCATCAAAGTCTTCGTGCTTGCGCTTCTTGACCCCGTACTGCTGCAATTGGTAATGGCGCTGTGGCGCAATGCCATGGCGCGCCAGCGTGCTGTGCACGCACACCAGCGGGCAGCCGTCTAACGCCACAATGGGCCTACCCGATTGGGCGATTTTTAGCAAATGGGGCACATCGCCCCCCACCCCGGCAATGCACGACATTTCGGCCACGCCCTTGCGGTCGAGCCGCAACGCGACATGGTTAGCCAGCTGCGCCGCGCTGGAGCAGCCCGAACACGAATAGACCAGCGGCAGGGGGTTGGGCTTGTGACTCATACCGGCTTCCCTTTAGGCGCCGTGCGTTTGGCGCGGCGCGGAGGCGCGAACCGGGCCAAGAGTTGCTGGGGCGTCCATTGCTTCACATCCAGTACCGGAAGCTCCAAAGCATCGAGCGCATTTTTGACCAGCAGGCCCAGTTCGGTGTCGCCTTCCATGGACAAGCGGCGGTTAAAAAATAGCGTGTCGGGATCTTCTTGGCGCTGGGCTAGGCGCACGAAATCTTGCGCGTTGGCGCTCACCGTCAGGTCCGTGGTGGCCTGGGGTTGACAGGCTACAAAGCGGTCTTGCGCACCGGTGAAGTCAAACGTCAGCCGTGCATCACGCACGTGGATGCGCAGCTTTTTGTTGAGCAGGTGCAGGCGCACATCTTCTGGCAGCTGCTGGGCCAAAAACCGGTTCAAGACGGTGACCAGCAACAACGAGCCCGGGTACGCGGGCAAAAGCGCCAACAGCGACCCCAGGTGGGGCGGCAAGCGAAAGGTGGGGGTTTGTTGGCTCATGACAATCAATACGTTCAAGCGACAAAGCGCAGCATGGTGTAGAAGTGGCAGGCGCTGCCGCCCAGCACAAACAGGTGCCAAATGCCATGGCCGTGGCGCACCCGCTTGTCGGCGACAAAAAAAACAATGCCCAGGGTGTAGAGCGCGCCTCCGGCCACCAGCCAGCCAAAGCCGACGGGTGTCAACGCGCGCCATAGCGGCACCACCGCCACCAAGGCGAGCCAACCCATCAGCACATAAATGACCAGTGACAGCACCCGTGCGCCTTTGGCAAACCAGATCTCTTGCACGATGCCAATCAGGGCTAAGCCCCACACTGCCCCCAGCAAGGACCAACCCCAAACGCCGCGCAAGGACACCAAAGCAAAGGGGGTGTAGCTGCCCGCAATCAGCAGGTAGATGGAGCAGTGGTCAAATTTTTGAAGCACCGCCTTGGCCCGCCCGCGCACGCTGTGGTACAGGGTGCTGGCTGCATACAGCGCCACCAACATGGCGCCGTAGATGCTAAAGCTGATCACCTTCCAGGGGTCGCCCACACGGGCAGCACCGGCTACCAACACAGTGGCGCCCAGCAGGGCCAAGGCCGCACCGGCCAGGTGGCTGATGCTATTAAAGCGTTCACCGTGGTACATGGTGGCTAGTCCTGCGCGGCCAGCGCGGGGCGGTCGACCTGGTTCAAGCCGGGTTGGCCGTGCCAGTAGCCATTGCAACCCTGGTCGGGCATCAGGGCTTGCATGCGTTCTTGGGCCTGCGCGCCAGTCAAGGTGCCCATGCGCACCGCGTCAAATTGCGCAATGATTTCTGCCGTGTCGCACGACTGGGGGCTGATGCGCACCACGTCCACACCCAGCGCCTGCATATCAGCCCACGCACTGATCAGGTTGTAGACCTTGGCGCTTTGGGTTTGCGTGCCGTTGAGTACCAGAAATTCTTCCTGCTCGCGGGTCTTGAGCATCAAGCCATCCGGGTTGTCCAGGCAGCTAAAGCGGCAGTCGTCTTTGGGCAGGTTACGGTGGCGCGCGGTAAAGCAGCGGGCCGAAAACGCCAACGTCATACGGCCATAGGCAAATACCTCCGTTTGCAACCCTTCGGGGCGTCCGGCTTGCAGCAACGCCAGATCGCGTTGCGCCATTTCCAGCGGCATGACCCAACGGTTCGCGCCCAGGCCCGCCAGCCACTGCAAGGTGGGCAGGTTGTAGATGTTGAGGTGGGGGCCGGCGACAAACGGCACTTTTTCGGCCAGACATTGCACCGCGCCCATGTCGTTTGCCTCAACACGGTAGCGCCCGTTGGCGGTGACCTTGTGCATGGTTCCCACTTCGGCGCCTGACTCCAGCAACACCTGCGTGGACAAAACCACTTCTTTACCTGCGTCGCTCAGGCGCGCAGCGATCTTTAGCCAATCGGCCAACCGTATTTCGTGGCGGCGCGAGCACACGGTTTCGCCCAGGTAGACCACATCGACAGCGGTGGCGGCCAAGGCTTCGTAAAAACCAAACACCACATCACGCGGCCAGTAATAGAGCAATGGACCCAGGGCTAATTTCATGGTTTTGGCGCTTCTTATTTCCAGGGGCGGTGGTAGGCACCTAGGGTGTGTTGCTGGCCTTCGGCAACCGCGTTTAAGCTATTCATCCAAGCGGGTTTGGCGGCGTAGCGGTGGGCGTTGGCTTGGCACAAGTCCAATGCTTCGCGCCAGACCTTGGTGACCTGCGCCACATAGGCCGGGCTGCGTTGGCGGCCTTCGATCTTGATGGCGCGCACACCCATTTTTTGCAACTGGGGCAATAACTCTAGGGTGTTGAGGCTGGTGGGCTCTTCGATTGCGTAGTAGTTATGGTCATCGCCCACGTCAAAGCGGCCTTTGCACAGCGTGGGGTAACCGGCGTTTTCACCCGGTGCGTAGCGGTCGATCAGCACACCACCCAAGCGCGACTCGCGGCCCTGTGGGGTTTCGACCCAGCGCACGGCTTTGGGCGGCGAACACACCCCGTGGGTGTTGGGCGCCTCGCCGGTGACGTAGCTTGACAGCGCGCAGCGCCCCTCCACCATGACACACAGGCTGCCAAAACCAAATACTTCGATCTCAACCGGCGTCTTTTCAATCACCTGCTGCACCTGGCTGAGCGACAGCACCCGCGGCAACACCGCCCGCACGATGCCAAACTGCGCACGGTAAAAATTGATGGCGTCAAAGTTGGTGGCCGAGCCCTGCACCGACAAGTGCAAGCGCAATTGCGGGTAGCGCTGGGCGGCGTACTGCATCAGGCCGGGGTCGGCCAAGATGACCGCGTTGACACCCAGATCCGCAGCCTTGTCTACCGCCGTTTGCCACGGCGTAGGGTTGCTCGCCTGTGGGTAGGTATTGAGCGCCATGAACACCTTGGCACCCCGATCGTGCGCGTAGCGTATGCCGGTCGCGATGGCCGCCTCGTCAAAATTAAGGCCGGCGAAGTTGCGCGCGTTAGTGGCGTCACGCAGGCCCAGGTAGACACAATTCGCGCCGTTGTCCACGGCCGCCTTCAGCGCCGGCAAGCTGCCCGCCGGGCAGACCAACTCCATCGGGGCCGATGCCTGACCATTAGCGAGTGAGGCCGCAGCGCAGGCGGAATCGGCAGCGGGGGTAGAGGAATTCATACGATCGGGTGTGGGGATTGAGCGTGGGTTTAGCCAGCCCCGAAAGATAGGCCAATGGGTTCTGAACGACTCTGATCTCGGTCAACACCGGCGCATAAAGTCTTACAAATTTAGTCAGGTATCACAGCTTGGCGGTGCACGCGCAGCCCCGCGCTGACGGCAATCGCGTCAAAACTTGCCCTGGGTCAATAAAATATTCATTACAAATGCATCTATATCTATTAATATATGCATGTTAAATGAATCTTTAAAGGAAGCCTGACCATGAACGCCCGCCTTGAAACCCGCCAACCCGCCGTTTCTGAAGTCAATGCCGAGCAGGCCATCGGCCAAATCGCCGTGCAACTGCCGGGCGCAACCGCCGTTTTCCGCCGCTTGAAACTCGACTTTTGCTGTGGTGGCCAGGTGAGCCTGCGCCAAGCTACGGCCGACAAGGGGCTAGACCTCAGCGCCGTGGTGGGCGAGTTGAGCGCATTGCAGCGCCCCGACACCCTACCCACGGCGACCGAGCCGGGTGCGATGATTGACCACATACTGACCCGTTACCACGAGGTGCACCGCCAGCAGTTGCCCGAACTCATCCGCATGGCGCGCCGCGTGGAGTTGGTACACCGAGACAACCCGCACGTTCCGGCCGGATTGGCCGAATTGCTAGAGGCGGCCGAGCAGGAGCTGCTGTCCCACATGGAGAAGGAAGAACAGATTTTGTTTCCCATGTTGAAAGCGGGGGGCAACCCGTTTGTCACGCAGCCCATCGGCATGATGCGCTTGGACCATGTGGACCACGGCGCCATCTTGGACAAAATTATGGTTTTGACGAGCGAAGCCACCCCACCGCCGGGCGCCTGCAACACCTGGCGTGCGCTCTATGCCGGCATTGCACAGCTGCACGATGACCTGATCAACCACATCCACTTGGAAAACAACGTGTTGTTCCCGCAATTTGAATCCGCCCCGGCCCCGGCGGTTGCACCGGCAGCGCAGGGTTGCGGCTCGTCAGGCTGCGGCTGCGCGTAACAACGTAGTGCATAGCCCTCAGAGGGCGGGCCTAGCCGGGTAGGCGGGTAGGCGGGTAGCCCGGCGGAGCAGGTGCGATGACACCCGCTGGTTGACGCTGTGGGGGGTGATTGGCTATACTAATAACCAATCAGTCATTAAGCCTATGCCCTCCCCTATCAACCTTTGCTCCATCGCCGCCTCCGTGGGCGCCAAACGCGCCCGGCGCAAAGAGGCGCGCCCTGGGGAGCTGTTGGCCGCCGCGCTGGACCTGTTTGTTGAAAAAGGCTTCGCCGGCACCCGCGCCGAAGAGGTCGCCAAACGCGCCGGGGTGTCCAAAGGCACGCTGTTTTTGTATTTCTCTAGCAAAGAAGAGTTGTTTAAAGCCGTGGTGCGCGAGAACATTTCGGGCCGGTTTGCCCAGTGGGGCACCGAGATCAATGCGTTCCAAGGCAGCACGGCCGAAATGCTGCGCATGTGTATGCTGGCTTGGTGGGAGCGGATTGGCTCGACCAAAGTCTCAGGCATTACCAAGCTGATGCTCAGCGAAGCGGGTAACTTCCCCGAGCTGGCCACCTTTTACCGCGACGAAGTCATCCGCCCAGGCAATGAATTGATCAAGCGGATATTGAAACGCGGCGTAGACCGGGGTGAGTTTCGCCCGGTGAATATGAAGTACGCGGTCTACACCGTGCTCGGGCCGATGCTGTTTCTCGCGCTGTGGAAACACTCGTATGGGACGCTCAGCGACGCCAAAGACCACTTGGTGCCAGAAGAGTACTTGGCAGCGCAAATCGAAGGCATCTTAATGGGCCTCAACGTGCGGCCCGACACAGCGCCAAGCGCCCCATAAAACCCCTTATTTTTTGAAAATTTAAACCATGAAACGCTGGCTGAAATGGATCGTCATTGCACTGGTTGCGCTCGCAGTGGTGGGTGGGGGCTTACGCACCCTGTCGGCCCGCAAGGCGCAGCGTTTGGCGCTAGAGGCCCAACAAGAGGCCGCTAAAACACAGGCCGTGATCGAACTGGGTAGCGCTGATGTGCTGCAGGCAAAAACGATCGATCTGGCCCAAGGCGTGGCCATATCGGGTGCCATCAAGGCGGTGAATTCGGCCTTTGTAAAAGCGCGCGTTTCCGGAGAGCTACAGGGCTTGACGGTGCGCGAAGGCGACCGGGTGCAGGCCGGTCAGGTCATCGCACGGGTGGACGCCACCGAATACCAAGCACGGGTGCGCCAAGCGCAGCAACAGGCCGAGTCGGCCAAGGCGCAGTTGGACATTGCCAAACGCAACTTTGAGAACAATCGCGGCCTGGTGGAGCAAGGCTTTATTTCCAAAACCGCGATGGAATCCGCCACCGCCAACCTGGCAGCGGCCCAGGCGGCCTACCTGGCGTCGCAAGCCGGGGCCGACATCACCAACAAGGCACTGAACGACACGGTGCTGCGCTCACCCATTGAGGGTTTGGTGGCACAGCGCCTGGCGCAACCCGGCGAGCGTGTCGCCATTGACGCCCGCATCATCGAAGTGGTGGACTTGCGCCGCTTGGAGTTAGAAGCCAGCTTAAGCCCCGCCGACTCGGTGGGCGTGCAGGTGGGCCAAACAGCCCAACTGACCGTGGAGGGCGTCGCGCAGCCCATCACCGCAAAGGTGGCCCGCATCAACCCCAGTGCAGCCCCCGGTAGCCGCGCCGTGCTGGCCTACCTGGCGCTAGAGCCGGTCGCGGGCCTGCGCCAAGGTTTGTTTGCCCAAGGGCGATTGGGCATGGGCAGCGCCAAGACGCTGGCCGTGCCACTAACGGCGGTGCGCACAGACAAGCCACAGCCCTATGTGCAGCAAATCATCAACAACCAGGTGGTGCACCAAACGGTGGTGCCGGGTGCGCGCGGCGAGTATCAGGGCCAAACCATGGTGGCAGTGCAAGGGCTGCCAGAGGGCGCCCAAATATTGAGTGGCATCGTGGGCGCCGTGCGCGCCGGTACGGCCGTCAAGTTCACCCAAGGCGGCCAGTAAATGTGGTTTACCAAGGTTAGCCTTAAGAACCCGGTCTTTGCGACCATGGTCATGTTGGCACTGGTGGTGCTGGGCCTGTTTTCGCTGCAGCGCTTGCAGATTGACCAGTTCCCCAACGTCGACTTTCCGGTGGTGGTGGTGCTCACCGACTACCCCGGGGCATCGCCCGAGATTGTGGAGAGCGAAGTCTCCAAAAAGATCGAAGAAGGTGTCAACACCATTGCCGGCATCAACGCCCTGACCTCGCGCAGCTACGAGGGCCAGTCGGTGGTAGTGATTGAATTTGGCTTGCACATTGATGGCCGCAAAGCCGCAGACGATGTGCGCGAGAAAGTAGCCGCCGTGCGCCCCAGCCTGCGTACCGAGGTCAAAGAGCCGCGCGTGTTGCGCTTTGACCCTTCAGCCCGGGCGATTTGGTCGATTGCCGTGGTGCCCGACAACAGCGTGGCGAGCGACAAAGTGCCCAGCGCCATTGAACTGACCAACTGGGCCGACCAAACCCTCAAGAAGCGCCTAGAGAACGTGCGCGGCGTCGGGTCGGTCACGCTGGTGGGTGGTACCAAACGCGAAATCAACATCTATTTAGACCCCAGGGCGCTTGAAGCATTGGGCATCACGCCCGACCAGGTGGTGGCAGCCGTACGCAGTGAAAACCAAAACCTGCCGGTGGGTGCCATTCGCTCCGCCGAGCAAGAACGGGTGATCCAGATTGATGCACGCATGCAGCGGCCTGAGGACTTCGGGCGCATCATCGTTGCACGCAAAAACGGCGTGCCCATCCGGGTGTCACAGGTGGCACGCATCAACGACGGCGCGCAGGAGACCGAAAGCCTGGCGCTCTACAACGGCCAGCGCACGCTGCTGCTCAACGTACAGAAGACGCAAGACGACAACACCATTGCGGTGGTGGATGGTCTGCAAAAAACGATGGAAGCGATGCAAAAGCAGTTGCCCCCAGGCATCAAACTGCAAGAGATTACCGACGGCTCGCGCCAGATCCGCGTGTCGGTCAACAACGTGCGCCGCACCTTGGTTGAAGGCGCAGTGCTGACCGTGCTGATTGTGTTTTTGTTCCTCAACTCGTGGCGCTCGACCGTCATCACTGGGCTGACGCTACCCATCGCTTTGATTGGCACCTTTTTCTTCATGCAGTTGTTTGGCTTCACCATCAACATGATCACGCTCATGGCGCTGAGCCTGTGCGTGGGCCTGCTGATTGACGATGCCATTGTGGTGCGGGAAAACATCGTGCGCCATGTCCAGATGGGCAAGAGTGCCTACGCCGCGTCACTGGACGGCACGCAAGAAATTGGACTGGCCGTGCTGGCCACCACCCTGTCCATCGTGGCGGTGTTTTTGCCCATTGGTTTTATGGGCGGCATCATCGGCAAGTTCTTCCATGAGTTTGGTATCACCATCGTGGCGGCGGTGATGATCTCGATGTTTGTCAGCTTCACGCTCGACCCCATGTTGTCCAGCATCTGGCATGACCCCAGCATCGAAGGTCATGGCAAACGCCACGCACCGGTGACCTTTTATGACAAGACCATTGGCCGCGTGACGGGTTGGTTTGACCGTGGCACGGACACCCTGGCAGACACCTACCAAAACATTCTGCGCTGGTCGCTGGCGCACAAGTTGGCCACCGTAGGGCTGGCACTGGCTATTTTTGTAACCAGCATTTTCATGGTGCCACTCTTGGGAACCGAGTTTGTACCCAAGTCTGACTTCTCAGAGACCACACTGACCTTCAACACGCCAGTAGGCTCGTCTTTAGAAGTGACCGAGGCGAAGGCTCGCCAAGTGGAGGGCATCATCCGCGAATTCCCAGAAGTACGCTACACCCTGTCCACCATCAACACCGGCAACGCCAACGGCAAGATTTACGCCAGTGTGTACATCCGCTTGGTGGACCGCAAGGCGCGCACGCTGGGTGTGAATGAGATGTCCGTCGTCCTGCGTGAGCGGCTTAAGCGCGTGCCGGGCATCACGGTAACCCACGTTGGCCTTCTCGATTCAGTGGGTGGACAAAAGCAGATTTTGTTCTCCATTCAAGGCGCGGATACGGCCGAGCTAGAGCGTTTGACCAAGCTGGCGCTGGACAAAGTGCGCACCGTTCCCGGCCTGGTAGACCTGGACTCTAGCGTCAAGCCCAACAAGCCCACGCTGGAGGTGCAAGTACGCCGTGATGTGGCCTCCGACCTCGGCCTGTCGGTGGGGCAAATTGGCTCAGCGCTGCGCACCTTGGTGGCCGGGCAAACGGTGGGTAACTGGCGCGCGCCCGATGACCAGACCTATGACGTTAACGTGCGCCTAAGCCCCGATGCCCGCAACAGCCCAGAAGGCTTGGGCCAAATGCCGTTCGGCGTGGGTAACAATGCCGACGGTAGCCCACGGGTCGTGCGCCTTAACCAAGTGGCCACCGTACGCGAGTCCACCGGGCCCAACCAGATCAACCGGCGCGATTTGACGCGTGAGGTGTCCATCAGTGGCAACGTCTCGGGCCGCTCAGCGGGCGAGGTGTCGGCCGACATCAAGACCGCCATGGACACCATCGCCATGCCACCGGGTTACGGCTACAAGTTCAGCGGCTCTACCAAAGACATGGCTGAGGCTTTTGGCTACGCCATCTCGGCACTGGTACTGGCAGTGGTGTTTATTTACATGATTTTGGCCAGCCAGTTCAAAAGCTTTTTGCAGCCCCTGGCCTTGATGACCGCCCTGCCCCTCACCCTGATTGGTGTGGTGCTGGCCTTGATGGTGTTTAACTCCACCCTGTCGATGTTCTCGGTCATTGGTGTGGTGATGCTGATGGGCTTGGTCACCAAAAATGCCATCTTGTTGGTGGACTTTGCCATTCGCGCGCAAGAAGACGGCATGGACCGCAACGCCGCCTTGCTGCTAGCGGCCAAGGTGCGTTTGCGCCCTATCTTGATGACCACCCTGGCCATGATCTTTGGCATGGTGCCACTGGCTTTTGCCCTGTCGGAGGGTTCAGAAATGCGCGCGCCCATGGGCCAAGCGGTGATTGGTGGGGTCATCACCTCGTCGCTCTTGACGCTGGTGGTGGTGCCGGTGGTTTATTGCTACATGGACGATCTGGCGCAATGGGCGCACCGCCTCTTTACTGGTGGCAAACCCCCTCAGCCGTAAAATTGGCTACAATGCAACTACATACCCCACGGAGTATTAAATGAACATCGAAAAAGCCCGCTTCAACATGATCGAGCAACAAATCCGACCTTGGAACGTGCTGGATGCGGATGTGCTGGCGCTTTTGGCCGTCGTTAAACGTGAAGACTTTGTCCCTGCTGCGCACAAAGGCCTGGCCTTCGCCGACCTAGAGATCCCACTGCTGGGTGACACCGAAGAAGCCATGCGCCTAGGGCAATGCATGCTCGCCCCCCGCTTGGAGGCACGGCTGCTGCAGGACTTGGCCGTGCAACCCCACGAAACCGTGTTGGAAATTGGCGCGGGTTCAGGATTTATGGCGGCCTTGCTGGCCAGCCGCGCCCACCGCGTGGTGTCGCTAGAAATTGTTCCTGAACTGGTAAAAATGGCCCGCGACAACCTGCGCTATGCCGGCATCCAGAATGCCGAAGTACGCCAGGCCGACGGTGCCGACCCTACTCCCGCCGAAGGCCAGTACGATGCGATTTTGCTCAGCGGCTCGGTGGCGGAAGTGCCGCACGCATTACTGGCGATGCTCAAGGTCGGCGGTCGGCTTGCCGCCATCGTGGGCGATGAGCCGATGATGCGCGCCACCATCGTGACGCGTACCACTGCCACCGACTTTGTCACCACACAAAACTGGGACACGGTGGCACCTCGGCTGCTGCATTTCCCCGAGCCATCGCGTTTTCAATTTTGATAGACCCACGGAGCGCTGCCCATGATTGACCAAGTCCGCCCCTCTGAACTGGCCCAGTGGCTGGCGTCTGTGCGCGCGCACGGCGAGCCGGTGGTGCTGGATGTGCGTGAACCCCACGAGCTGCAAATTGCCAGCATCCGCGCCGATGGCTTTGAATTGCTCACCATCCCCATGGGGGCCATCCCGCCCCGGCTGGCCGAGCTCAGCCCCGAGCGCCCCATAGCCTGCCTGTGCCACCACGGTGGGCGCAGCATGCAAGTGGCCCATTTTTTAAAAGGGCGTGGTTTCGACCACGTTGCCAATATTGCGGGGGGTATCAACGCCTGGTCCGCAGAATTGGACCCCACCATTGCCCGGTATTGAGCACACGCAACCGCGTCACAGTGCACCGATTGATTTGTTTCTGAGCCTGAGAAAGTCCACCATGTCCATGCCACGTTTTAGCCCTCGCCTTCGCCTGCTTCCCTTGCTGATCGCCCTGGGCGCCGGCAGCATGTCTGTATCGGTTCAGGCCCAAAGTTTGGTGGACGTATACAGCGCAGCGCGCAGCTACGACGCCGCGTACCAATCGGCCAAACTGCAGTTCGATGCCTCGCAGGCCAAGGCCGACCAGGCACGGGCACTGATGCTGCCCACGGTGGGCTTGTCCGCCGGTGTGGGCCAGATCAACCAGGACACACAATCGCCGGTCTCGGCCAACTACAGCTACGGCTCGCAGACGGCCACCATTGCAGCGTCCCAACCGCTCTACCGGCCCGGCAACCTCGCCAGTTTTGAGCAAGGCAAGAAGAGCGCCGAACTGGCACAGGTCCAACTCGCGGTGGCCGAGCAAGACCTGATCGTACGGGTCAGCCAAGCCTACTTTGACGTGCTGGCGGCCAGCGACACACTGGATTTTGTCAAGACCCAAAAATCCGCCGTGGGCGAGCAACTGGCCTCAGCCAAGCGCAACTTTGAAGTGGGTACATCTACCATCACCGACTCGCGCGAGGCCCAGGCCCGCTTCGACTTGGGCACCGCCCAAGAGCTGGCGGCTGAAAACGATTTGTTGGTCAAACGCCTGGCCTTGAACACGGTAACCGGCTTGGCGCAGGCCCAGCCCAAACCGCTGGCCATACCGGTGGTTTTGACCCCGGTGCAACCCACCGACGTCAACCTGTGGGTGGACCAATCCCAAGCCAATCACCCCAGCGTCTTGTTGGCCACCTTGGCGCTGGACATCGCCAAGCTGGAAACGGCCAAAGCCGAAGCGGGCCACAAACCCACGCTGGACCTGACTGGCAGTTACACCACGGCAGCCACCAACAATGGCTCGTCCCTCAGCGCCAACGCCAACAGCCGAGGCAACCAGGCATCGGTGGGCTTGGCCTTTAACCTGCCCCTGTTTGCGGGCTACGCCACGCAAAACCGCGTCAAGGAAACCCTGGCGCTGGAGGAAAAAGCCCGCACCGACCTAGAAGCCGCCCGCCGCGCGGTAGCCCAAGCCACCCGCACCGCCTACTTTGGCCTGCAATCGGGCTTGGCACAGGTCAGCGCCTTGCAAGCGGCGCAAGCCTCCAGCCTGAGCGCACTGGAAGCCAACAAGCTGGGCTACCAGGTGGGCGTGCGTATTAACATCGATGTGCTCAATTCAGAGAGTCAGCTGTTTGACACCCGAGCCAAACTGGCCAAAGCACGTTACGACGTGCTGGTAGGTGGCCTAAAGCTGCGCCAAGCCAATGGTTCACTCAAGGCGGATGATTTGCAGGCGATTAACGGCTTGCTGGCGCAGTAACTTTTAGACACCACCAGCACCCACCAAAGCCCGAACCGCCTGCGCCGTGCGCAGAGCTGCGCCCTGATTGGCTGTGCCTAGGGACCGCGCAGCGTGGCGGGCGTTTTGCAGTGCCGACTCGTCTTGCACCAAGGCCACTGCCTGGTCCACCGCCTGGGCCAAGTCATTCACCACAAAGGCGGCACCCGCCTCTAATGCCAGTTCGGCAGCCTGGGCAAAGTTGAAAGTGTGCGGCCCCATGAACACCGGGCAATCGCAGGCCGCCGCTTCAATCAGGTTTTGACCGCCCAGCGGGGCAAAGCTGCCGCCCAGCAACGCCGCGTCGGCCAGGCCAAAGTACAGCGCCATCTCGCCCAAGCTGTCGCCCAGCCAAATATCCGCCGCCTCGGGGGCGCCCTGCCACTGGCTGCGCCGGGATACTGAAAAACCGGCGTCTTGGCATAGCTGCTCAACCGCATCAAAGCGCTGCGGATGGCGGGGAACGATGAGCCACTGCACCTGATTTGCTATCAAATGCGTAGCTGCTTGCGCACGTTCCATGAGGGCTAGAGCCCTTATTTGCTTTAATTTATCCAGCAACAGCACCTCTTCGCCGTCGCGCGAACTGGCGAAGATGATGACCGGCTTGGCCTGCGCTTGGCGCCACGCCCGCCCTTGTGCCAGCTGCGTGCTATCGGGCTGCACATCGAACTTGAAGTTACCCAGCACACCGCGCACATCCGCGCCCAGTTGGGCCAGGCGCTGGGCATCTTCCTGCGTTTGCGCCCATACCGCCCGCAGGCCCCGGTAGGCCGGGCGTGCCAGCCAGGCAATACGCTGGGCTTGGCGCAGCGATTTTTCATTTAAGCGGGCATTGACCAGGCACAGCGGCACACCGGCACGTTGGCACGCGGCCACCATATTGGGCCAAACCTCGGTCTCGACCAACAGACCTACATCGGGTTTGAAATGTGCCAGGAAGCGCTGCACGCCAGCAAGGGTGTCCCATGGCTGCCACACCTGCACGTCCCCCGGCTGCAGCAGTGCCTTGCCCTGCGCGCGCCCGGTGGCCGTGCCGTTGGTCAGCAGCAGGCGCATGCCTGGCCATTGCAGGCGCAACTGCGCCACCAAAACGGCGGCAGCGCGGGTTTCGCCCAAAGACACCGCATGCACCCACACGGTGGGCGCGGCGTCCTTGGGCATAACCGGCATGGGCGGCGTGGTGTAGTAACCCCAGCGCTCCGACACCGCTTCGGCATAGCCGGGTTCTGCTTGGGCGCGCAGGCGCAACTTGCGCCGCATGAACGGCGTAATGAGCCACACCAACAGGGAATACAGCCAGCGCGCCATGCGGGTTGTTAGCGGCTAAAAACCGGCGTAGCTAGGTCAACCCAGGCCTGCCACACCGCAGCCACGCTGGGCTGGGGCGCGTCATACACGCTGCACTGGTGGTCGCTGGGAACAGGGCCGGTGCGCCAGGCGGTGTCGAAGTTGTAGATTTGTACATGCGGCAAGTCCAAGGCCACCGCAATGTGGCTCACGCCACTGTCCACACCCACCACACCGGCGCAGCGGGCCAGCGTGTCGGTCAATGCGTCCAACGTCAACGCAGGCCACACCCAGGCGTCATCCAACTGCGCGGCAATGGCTTCGCTGGTGGCGCATTCCGCCGGGTTGCCGTGGGGCAAAGCTACCGCGAAGCCGCTGTGGTTCAGGCGCTGGCCCAGGTCGACCCAGTGTTCCAAAGGCCACTGCTTATCCAAACGCGAGGTGCCATGCACCAGGGCGACCCAGGCTTTGCGCGGCGCAAAAGGATTGACGGCCAGGCCCGCCGGGTCGGGCGGCTCAACAGCCAAGTTGCCACCGTGCAAGCCATACACATCCGGCCCCGACACGGTATAACCAAGGGCGGCAGCGCACAGCAGGCGCGAGCGCTGCACCGCATGCACACGGCGCTCCATGGGGATGGCCACATCGGCCACCCAGCGGGCCGGCGCCTCAAACCCGGAGCCCTCCGTCTGGTTGGCCAGGCCGTAGCGCCGCCCACTGGGCGTGGTGCACGCCATGCGCGACACCAGGGCAGATTTGGTCAAGCCCTGCAGGTCAATCACCGCGTCATAGGCCACACTGCGCAGGTCGCTGCGAAACGCCCGCCACTCTTGGCGGGTCTGCGCAGTCAAGGGGTTCTTGCGCCAGCGCCGCAGGTCACAGGCAATGACACGGCCCACGCCTTCGCAGCGGGCGAGTAGCGACACAAAGGCACGCTCCACCACCCAATCAATCTGCACGCCGGGCAGCGCGCGGCGAATGTCTTGAACCGCTGGCATGGCGTGCACCACATCGCCCAAGGACGACAGTTTGACAATCAGTACCCGCCCCCCCGATGGGAACCCTGTGCCAGCGCCCTTAAGCGGTAACACGCCCGATGCGCTTGCGTCGACCTGGGTCAATGCGCCGCCTCTGAAAAATGCGCGTCGGGTTTAACCTGGCGCAGCAGCGCCAGCATGGTGGCCTGAATGCGCTCCAGCGCCGCATTGGTGTGGCCCTCGAACCGCAGCACCAGCACCGGTGTAGTGTTAGAGGCGCGAATCAGTCCAAAGCCATCCGGCCAATCGACCCGCAGGCCGTCAATGGTGTTGAGTTTGGCGGCGCTGTCACCGGCAAAAGCCGGGCCCGACAAAGCGACCAACTGGGTCACCAACGCATGAGGTTCGCCCTCGGCACACTGCACATTGAGCTCGGGTGTGGAGAAGCTCGTTGGCAAGGCGTTGAGCACCACACCCGCATCGGGTGCGCGGCTGACGATCTCTAGCAAACGGCAACCTGCATAGGTGCCATCGTCAAAACCGTACCAGCGCTCTTTGAAGAAAATGTGACCGCTCATCTCGCCGCCCAGGGGCGAATCGAGCTCGCGCATCTTGGCCTTGATCAGCGAGTGGCCGGTCTTGAACATCAAAGGCACGCCGCCTGCGGCCTCAATAGCCGGTGCCAAGCGTTGCGAACACTTCACGTCAAAAATAATAGTGCCGCCGGGCACGCGCTTAAGCACGTCTTGGGCAAACAGCATCATCTGGCGGTCGGGGTAAATATTGGTGCCGTCGCGGGTGACGATGCCTAGGCGGTCGCCGTCACCATCAAAGGCCAGGCCCAGTTCGGCATCGCCCGCTTTCAGGGCGGCGATCAGGTCCTTCAAGTTCTCGGGCTTACTGGGATCTGGGTGGTGGTTGGGGAAGGTGCCGTCGACCTCGCTAAACAACTCGGTGACCTCACAGCCAATGGCGCGCAGAATAGCCGGGGCCGAAGCACCCGCCACGCCGTTGCCGCAATCGACCACGATCTTGATCGGGCGGGCCAACTTGATGTCGCCCACAATGCGCGCGCTGTAGTCGGCCAGCACGTCGGCCTGCTGGCGCGCACCACCGATTTGCAGCATCCAGCTATTGGTTTCCATGGTGGTGCGCAGGGTTTGGATATCGTCACCATAAATAGCGCGCCCGCCCAGCACCATTTTGAAACCGTTGTAGTCCTTGGGGTTGTGGCTGCCGGTAACCTGAATACCGCTTTTGCACAGGGTGCTGGCCGCGAAATACAGCATGGGGGTGGTGACCATGCCCACGTCGATTACCGTCATGCCAGCATCCTGCAAACCGGCCATCAGCGCGTCGGCCAAGCCAGGGCCGCTTAGGCGCCCGTCGCGCCCCACCGCCACAGTGCGTTCGCCCTGTTGCATGGCCATGGTGCCAAAGGCACGGCCCAGACCGCGGGCAACCTCTTCGTTGATGGTGCTTGGCACAATGCCGCGGATATCGTAGGCTTTGAAGATGCTGGGTGAGAGTTGCATGGCGTTTTCCCTGTTTGGTTTGTCGGTGGCAAGGTTTGATTTGATGTCACCTTGCCGGGACTTGGGATTGTAGGTGCGGGGCGTGACAGGGATTGCGGTGCCCCAGCGAGCGCGGGGGTATGAGGTTCGTAACCCGTGTTAATGGGAAACGAGAGGTAGGCACCACTCCCAAAGTCATACTGCCGTTCAGCGTGTTGCCCCGTGGGAGCGTCCAAATAGAAGCCGGCTAGGTCTGTTGCTTTTTCTTAAGCTTTTGCAGTGCGTATCCCGTGAAACCTTGGTGAACAAAACTAAACACGCCCATAAGTGGAATCCATACAGAGAAATGGCGCGGCAAGGTCAATATCAATACCAAGCACAGAAACAGACCACACCCAAAGATCAGGTCACGCAACACGAAAAAACGAGCGAACGCCTCAATCCCATCTGGCGGCCGCGATATCCACTGACGAGCAAGATCCAATCGATGCTTCACACCCAATTGATATGCGCGCCAAAAAAGGAACGTTGCCAAGCCAGCCGGCAATACAAGAAAAACTAGGTAGGTCAAAACGTACATGATTGCAATTCACTAAAGTTAGCCGGACACCGCCGCCAGGCGCAGGCAGGGCAGATGTTGGAGGCTATTTCGGACCCACAGGCGCGTCAGCCAACGGCACCTGTGCCGCCCACGCCGGATTTACGCATTGGCTTACGGGCGTTTGATGTATAGCAATCTGCATCGGTTTACGTTTTCTCCACCAACCGACCACTAACGAACTTGTGCAGGACACTCGCGATCAGGGTTTGATACGGCATGCCCTCTTCCAGTGCCCGGACTTGAATGTCGCTCAGGTCAATGGATGACAGGCGAATATTGACTCTGCGGTCCTTCACGGCGGTGGCCCTGGCCGCGTCACGAAACTTCTGAAGTTCGGCTTTCGTCGCTACAGACTTCAGCTTGCCTGTGTCAAAGGCAGCCAGAATTTCCTGTTCATACGCATCAACTTTTGGCATTGTGCTCACCTCGCTGCAAATAGTCCCGCGTCGCCTTACGACTGGGGATTATGGTTTTAAGAAAGAAGTGCTCCGCTTCTTCAACGTAGGGAACCAGATAGACATAGCCACCACGCGAGACGACCAAAATCCGTTGGTTCGGATATTTGGCTTTGTTGGGGTGCTCCACGATATCCAGCAAGCTGTCGGACTCCACCGCCACCACGATGCTCTCGAACGACAGGCCCCGCTCGGATTTGAGCGACTCGTTTTTCTCACTACTCCATCGAAACGGTTTCATGGCGTGCATTTTAATGAATTGTGTGCCTTTTGTCACCAATCACCACCACCAGGCGCGGGCGGGGCGGATGTTGGGGGCGATTTCGGAACCGCAGGTTCATGAGCCC
>JBBRNS010000044.1:0-21617 GCA_038230175.1 Burkholderiales bacterium | reverse complement strand
GGCCCACAAACTGGTAGCCGCCGGGGCCTTCCATGCCATAGACACACATATAGGCGCCGCCAATGCCCACCGCGTTCTCGGGCGTCCAGGTGCGGGCGGGGTTGTATTTGGTGGTGACCAGGCGGTGGCGCGGGTCCAGCGGGGTGGCCACTGGCGCGCCCAGGTACACATCGCCCAAGCCCAACACCAAGTAGCTGGCGTCAAACACGGTGCGGTAGACCGCGTCGATGTCATTCAAACCATTGATGCGGCGAATAAATTCAATGTTGCTGGGGCACCAGGGCGCGTCCGGTCGCACCGACTGCATGTATTTTTCAATCGCCAGACGGGTGGCGCTGTCGTCCCACGACAAGGGCAGGTGCACCGTGCGCGATGGCACGACCAAGTCATCGGTCGCACCCAATGCCTCGTCTGCTACAAAAATTGCAGCAATCAAGGCAGAAGCGGCGAGGGCTAGCGGCTCAAAATGCACTTGAAGTGAGCGTATGCCCGGCGTCAGGTCGACGATGCCCGGCAACTGCTGCGCCTGCAGCGCCTGCATCAGGCCATGCACCCGCATGCGCAGGGCGATGTCGAGCACCGCGTCACCCAGCTCTACCAACACATAACGGTCGCCCGCTTGGCGCACCACCAGCTCGGGGTTGCCGTTTTGTGCGGCTCGGCGCGCAAGAATGGGCGAGCCCACCGCCGCACTGCGCTGCACCACCGCTGGGGCGTGCCACTCCAGCGCCTCAATGCGGCACTCTGCCGCAGCATGCAGGACCAATGCCTCTTGCGCGGTGACACAGCGAAAACGCACCGTGTCGCCTGGGCGCAACTGGCCCATCTTCCAGCGCTCGCTGGCCAGCAAAACAGCCGGGCACACAAAGCCGCCCAGGCTGGGGCCGTCGGGGCCCAGGATGACGGGCATGTCGCCGGTAAAGTCGATGGCGCCAATGGCGTAGGCGTTGTCATGGATGTTGGACGGGTGCAAGCCCGCCTCGCCGCCGTCACGCCGTGCCCACTGGGGCTTGGGGCCTATCAAACGCACACCGGTTCGGCTGGAGTTGTAGTGCACCTGCCAGTCGGTGCCAAAGAACATGTCCACGTCGCCGTCGGTGAAGAAATCAGGCGCGCCATGCGGGCCATACAACACCGCAATGTCCCAGTGGTGCGCGTAGACCGGCACCACCGCTAGCGGCAAGGCAGCCATGGGCGCCGCAATAGCGTCCGCACCGATGTGGAGCATGTCACCGGTGCGCAAAGTGCGCCCGGCGTGGCCGCCAAACTGGCCCAGGGTAAAGGTGGCGCGGCTGCCCAAATACAGCGGCACATCCAACCCACCGCGAATGGCCAGGTAGGCGCGCGCGCCAGCGCCCTGCACCGCACCCATCGTGAGTACACCACCCGCCGGGACGGTATGCGCCTGCCACAGTGGCAGTGTTTCGCCGTCCACACTGACCGCCATGGCGGCACCACACACCGCGACCACGGTGTCACACAGAAACCGCAGGCTGGGGCCGCTCAGGGTGCATTCCAGCGCGGCGGCATGCGCTGCGTTGCCCACCAAGCGGTTGGCCAGGCGCATGGCCATGTCGTCCATGGGGCCCGAGGGCGGCACACCCACGGCCCAGTAGCCCACGCGGCCCGGGTGGTCTTGCACGGTGGTTTGCACGCCGCCCTCTAGCACCTCCAGCGCCTGGGGTTGGTAATGCAGGTCAGCCAGGCTGCGGGTCACCATGTGGCCCTGCACAAAAACCTCTTGTGCCACCACCATGCGCAGGTAGCGCAGGTTTGTCTCAATACCCGCCAAGCGGGTAGCGGCCAAAGCTACTTGCAGCTTAGCGACCGCGTCTGCACGGTCGCGACCGGTGACGATGAGCTTGGCCACCATGGGGTCGTAGTGCGGCGGTACCTCGCTGCCGGTAGCAACCCAGGTCTCCACACGCGTGGACTGTTGGCCCCTAGGTGCGCCCAAAGGCGCCCCGTCCCCCAAGGGAAGCAGCCCATCTTGGGGCGGCCCGGCAATGGTCTGGTCTGGGAAAAAAACTTCGGTCAAGCCGCCCGCGCAGGGCTGGAAGTTGCGGGCCGGGTCTTCGGCGTACAGGCGCACCTGGATGGACGCACCTTGGGGCGGCGGCACATCCAGCGCAAACGTGTCACCCCGCGCCAAGCGCACCATCCACGCCACCAGGTCCACACCGGTGACCTGCTCGGTGACACCGTGCTCCACCTGCAGGCGGGTGTTGACCTCAAGGAAGTAAAAGGTGCCGGTGTCGGCGTCCAACACATATTCCACCGTGCCGGCCGAGCGGTAGTTCACCGCCTGGGCCAAACGCACGGCCGTTTGCTGCAAGGCGGCACGGGTAGCGTCGGTCAGCCCAGGCGCAGGGGTCTCTTCGATGACCTTTTGGTTGCGGCGCTGGGCCGAGCAGTCGCGCTCGCCCAAAGACACAACCTGGCCACGGCCGTCGCCAAAGAGCTGCACTTCGATGTGGCGGGCACGTTCGACGAACTTCTCCAGAAACAAACCGGCGTCTTTGAAGTTGGCCTGCGCCAAGCGCTGCACCGCCTCAAACGCGGGGCCCATTTCGGCATCACTGCGGATCAGCCGCATACCAATGCCGCCGCCACCTGCCGTGCTTTTGAGCATGACCGGGTAGCCAATACGCGCGGCCTCTGACTGGGCCTGCGCCACATCCGCCAACAAACCACTGCCGGGCAGCAAGGGCACGCCCTGTGCCTCGGCCAACGCACGCGCGGTGTGCTTGAGGCCAAAGGCGCGCATCTGCGCCGGTGTGGGGCCAATGAAGGCGATGCCTGCGTCTTCGCAGGCCTGGGCAAAGTCGGGGTTCTCTGACAAAAAACCATAACCGGGGTGAATGGCACCGGCACCCGTGGCGTGGGCCGCCGCCAAGATGCGCTGGGGGTCCAGGTAACTCTGCGCCGCGGGGGCGGGGCCGATACACACGCTGGCGTCAGCCATGGCGACGTGGAGCGAATCGGCGTCGGCCTCGGAATACACGGCTACCGAGCGAAGGCCCATAGCCCTCAGAGTGCGGATCACGCGGCAGGCGATGGCGCCACGGTTGGCGATTAATACGGTGTCAAACATGGTGGGCTTCCGTCATTCAGCGGGTCGTCCCGCCGGTTGGGGTGATACGCCACGGGTCGTCCCGCAGGGAGGCCAGAATTTATAGCCAAAATGGCCTCTAGCCCTCATAGATATTGCGCAAGCAGCTACTATTTATATAGCAGCCTAGTCCCATACCAGCAGGCGCACCGGCGTTGGGTTGTAGCCGTTACAGGGGTTATTGAGCTGCGGGCAGTTGGATATGAGCACCACCACGTCCATCTGGGCCTTCAGCTCCACGTATTTGCCCGCACCCGAGATGCCGTCGGCAAAGTGCAAATGCCCCTGCGGGGTGACCGGCACGTTCATAAAGAAGTTGATGTTGGGCGCAATGTCGCGCTTACCCAGGCCCATTACACCCGCCTCGTGGCAGTGGCACACAGCGTGCATAAAGCTGTCGCGGCAGCTGTGCATGGGGCGCTTATCCAGCGCGTAGCGCACGGTATTGCTCTCGCTAGAGCAGGCGCCGCCCAGCGTGTCGTGGCGGCCGCAGGTATCGGCCACGATGGTGAGCATCACCCGCCCGGCGTTGGAATACAGCTTAGAGCCCAGCCCCAAATACAACTGCCCGTTGCGGGCAATGGTGTCGGCGGCGCTATAGCGCTCTTGGCCATCAACCGCGCTGTAGAACAAGGTGTCCACCGCTTGGTTGCCTTCCAAATCCAAAATGCGCAGGGTTTGCCCAGCGCGCACGGTGGCCATCCACGGGTCGCCCGCTTGGCAGACTTGGTCCAACACGGCGGTGTCGGGGTTTAAGGTGCTTTCAAACAAGGCGTTCATGCGGCAACTCCCAGGTAGCGCTGCGTGTTAATAAAAGCGCGTTCGTTTTGGGGGCACTGGGTGCGGCAGGCGTCATTGGCTGCCATCGGTGCGGCGGTATAGGCGCTGAGCAGCACATCGGCGGGGGCGTATTCGGGCCGCGCATCCAGCGGGTGCGGGGCGCTGCTGAACACCACCAAAGTGTCCATCTCAAATCGCAGGTCCACAGTGCTGCCAGCCACACTGTGGCCTGCGATATGGCTGAGTGCGCCCTGCTCGTCGGGCACTACCTTGCTGAAAAAATTCACGGTGGGCACCAAATCGCGCACGCCCAAACCCCACTTGGCCAGCTCGATCAACAGGCCGTCGCGGCCGTTGCGGTGCATTGCGTTGCGGTGTTCTTGGTAACGCTTTTCACCGTACTTGGCGGCAACCATGGCGGCGTCACTCACGCCACACCAGGTGTCGTGCCAGCCCACACTGTCGGCGGTGATAGAGCACAACACCCGGCCCATGTCGGACTGGCACACGTAACCCGCGGTCAAAAAACCGGTGTGCTGCGACTTCAAGGTGTCGGGCATGTTGTAGCGCTCTAGCGGCTGCTCGGCGTTATAAAACAGCGCCGACAGGTTGGCGCCGCCTTGGCGGTCGGTCAGGCGCAGCGCGGTGCCACGGCGCAAGCGGCCCGACCAGTGGTTACCGCCGGGGATCAACTCCTCCCACAACAGGGTGGACGCAGGGGTGGCGGTCATACAGGGTTCCTTTCGTCGGCCAATTGGGTCAGGCGCTCCAGCTGTTCCAGATCGGTTTTCATGCCCGATGTTTCACGAATACGCTGCAGCAACTGGCGCTTAAGTTGGATGAATTCCGGTGCGAGCTTCATGTCTTGGTTGCGCTTGGCGGGCAAAGGCACGTCGTAGATGGAGTCAATGCGCCCGGGGCGTGGTGCCATTAAAACCACCCGGTGACCCAGGTAGATGGCCTCTTCCACATCGTGGGTCACAAAGACAATGGTGGTGCGCTCTAGCCGGTGCACATGCAAAATCAGGTCGTGCATCACCTCGCGGGTCTGGGCGTCGAGCGCACCAAAGGGCTCGTCCATGAGCAAAATCTGTGGCCTGCCCATGAGCGCGCGGGCAATGGCCACCCGCTGCTGCATGCCGCCAGAGAGCTCATTGGGGAAGGCACCGGCCGAGGCCGTCAACCCCATTAACTGCAGCAAAGCATCAGAGCGCCCCGAGGCAGCCTCCACATCGGCACTGCTGCGGTTTTGGGTGTGGACGCTGAGCTGGCGGCAAAAGCGGATGTTTTCTGACACCCGCAGCCAGGGGTAAAGGCTGTAATGTTGAAACACCATGGCGCGGTTTTGCCCAGGCCCAGTAATGGCTTGTCCGTCAACCGTGATCTCGCCACTGCTGTGCAACTCCAAACCGGCCAGGGTGCGCAGCAAAGTGGATTTGCCGCAGCCAGAAGCACCAACCAAAGTGATGAATTCGTTGTTGGCAATCGACAGGTCGATGTTGTCTAACGCTTTGGTTTGGCCAAAGGTTTTACAAACGTTTTTGCACTGGATTTTCATGATGAAGACCGCCCATGTAACCAAGGAAATGCCGCCCGATGGGACCACCGAAAAAGCTGGTCAATAAACATACCGATCAGGCCAATAATCAAAATGCCGGCAAAGATCTTGTCGGTTTGCAAAAAGCGCTGTGCCTTCAAAATAGCAAAGCCCAGGCCCGAGTTGGCAGCCACCAGCTCAGCCACAACCAGATAGGTCCACGCCCAGCCCATGGTGACGCGCAGGGTATCCAGCAAAGCGGGTTTGGCTGATGGAAAAATCACTTTTTCCAAAATCTCAGCGCGTGTGGCGCCCATGGTCTGGGCCGCTTCAATTTGCGCCATTGGGACGCGGCGCACATCCTCCGCCACCATCAACACCATCTGGAAAAACGTGCCAATGAAAATGATGGCCACTTTGGCACCTTCGTCGATACCCACCCACAACATCACCAGCGGGATAAAGGCCACAGCGGGCATGTAGCGAATGAAGTCGGTCAGCGGCTCCAGCAAGGCCTGCGCCGAGCGCCAGCTGCCAATGACCAAACCCAGCGGCAAAGCCAGAACGAGCGACAGGCCCCAGCCGGAGACGACCCGCATCGTGCTGATGAACACATCGCCCAGCAAGTCGTCGTCCAGCGCCCAGGTGCCCATGCGCGCCACCACTTTGCCCGGCCCTGGCAGAAAGACGGGATTAACGCCCCCAAATTCACTGAACAGGGCCCAGACAATCAGGGGCAGCAGCAGGCCGACCAGAGCCAGCACGATATAAGTGCGACGCGGAATCGCTAATCGAATGGACCACATAGTGCCTCCTGTTTATTTAAGGGCGTCTTGCAACAGCGATGCCTCGATGCCCTCGGCGACATCGGGCTTACCCTCAATCACAGCGCACAGCCCGGCTGCACCCAGACACGCAGCACCGACGCCGCGTTTGAGCGAACAAAAATCAGAGAAGAGAGAAGTAGACATAACGAGCCCCCATGTTGAAAGACAAATACGGGAAACCACCTCGATCACGAAGTGATATCTCCCGGGCTTTTGTCCCGCCGTGGAGCCCGCAGTAGTTTGATGCCACTGCTGGCCGGCTGCTCTCGGACCAGACACCCCATCTATACAGAGAGAGCCGGAACCCTAGCGTCCATTTTTGAAAAGCAAACCGCTCTGGCTGCCCGCGCAGTAGCGTAAGCACAATCTATGCCACTATTTTCTGGTCCCTGGGCCGCAGTGATCCCGAAAACGCGTTACTGCGCCATGGCCCGCCCGGTTTTGGTGCACTGGGCACAGTGTGAAGCCGCCCCCCCCATCGGCAAAACCTGCGTGGGTTAAATCCGACTCAGGTCCACAAATCCAGCGGCGGGTCGGCCACCACGGCGCGCAAAATATCACTGCGCGATACAAAACCGACCACGCCACCATCGTCATTGACCACAGGCAAACCTGGCAGGTGGGTGTCCAACAACACGCGGGCAATGCGGCGGATGTCCGTCTCGGGCCCCACGCTGGGTACCGGAGTCAACATCACGTCCACCACACTTTGCATGAGCAGCGTGCGCCAGACCAGAGCGTGACTTTCCGGCCCCGGCAGCCTTTCAGGGCGCATCAAGTCGGCGCGTGACAACAATCCCACCAAGACACCATCGGCCGTCACCACCGGCGCTTGGCCTACACCATTCTTGGCCAACAACTGCCAAGCTTCTTCCACCGTCAAGGTATCCTTTAGAGTAACTACCCCCGGACTCATCACCGCGTCGGCACGGGTGAGGGGCTGACGAACATGCTCTACTGTGCGGGTCTGCTCATAGGCGGTGACCGGGTCACGGTGCATGAAATCGGTGTTCGCCTGCGGCTCGGCATCCACAATCTGTGCTGGCATTTGGTCTTCCGGGTCGCGTCCAATGGGCGCACTTGCGCGGGACTTGGCCGCTGCCGTTACTGCCCCGATGTGGCGCAAGCCTTCCATAGAACCCCTAAAAATACGACCTGCTTTGCCATAGACCGAGAACATACGGCGTCTCCTTTTTCAGCCTCTATGGCTGATGCCTGTTAAGCCGGATTGGACAGGAAAAGCGCTTGCAAGTCACTCAAAAAATCAAACCCCCGCTCCGTAGGCCGCACGCGCGCAAAGTCGCGCTCCACCAGGCCTTTGGCTTCAGCCTGGCTTAAGGCGGCTTCAATGGCGGTCAAGGGCAGGCCGGTGCGTTCGGTAAATTCGCGCAGACCAAAGCCGCCGCGCAGCCGCAAGGCATTGAGCATGAACTCAAACGGCAGGTCAGCGCGACTCACCTCCTCGGCCTGCGCCACCGCGTTTTTGGCCAAGGCATGGTCCATGTACAGGCGGGGCTCACGAAAACGCGTCTGACGCACCACACGGTGGGCAAAACTGAGCTTGCTGTGCGCCCCTGCGCCAATACCCAGGTAGTCGCCAAACTGCCAGTAGTTCAGGTTGTGCTTGCACCGGTGTCCCGCCTTGGCGTAGGCCGACACCTCGTAGCGGTCCATGCCCGCCTGTCCGGTAAGTTCGGTGATGTGGTCCAGCATCGCATAGGCGGTGTCGTCCTCCGGAATAACCGGCGGGTACTTGGCGAAGTAGGTGTTGGGCTCAATCGTCAGGTGGTAAATCGAGATATGCGGGGGCGAAAAGGACAAGGCCAATGCCATGTCTTGCCCGACCTGCTCCATGGTCTGCCCCGGCAAGGCATACATGATGTCCAGGTTAAAGGTGTCAAAAGACTGCGCCACTTCTTCGACTGCGGCCAGTGCCTGCGCCCTGTCGTGCACCCGCCCGAGAGCCGCCAAGTGCGCATCGTTAAAACTTTGTACGCCAACCGACAGCCGCGTCACACCCGCTTGGCGGTAACCACGGAACCGGTCTTTTTCGAACGTGCCAGGGTTGGCCTCCAGCGTGATCTCGCAGTCGGGCTCCAGCCGCAGGCGCGCCCGTATGTCGCCCAACAAGCGGTCGATGCTGGCCGGTGAAAAAAGACTGGGCGTGCCGCCACCAATAAAGATGCTGTGGATAGTGCGGCCCCAGATGAGTGGCAGTGCCGCCTCCAGGTCCGCAATCAGTGCGTCGGCATAGCGCTGCTCGGGCAGTTCCTGCGCGCGCATTTCATGGGAGTTGAAGTCGCAGTAGGGGCACTTCTTCAAGCACCACGGCAGGTGCACGTACAAGGCCAAGGGCGGCAGGGCCGTGAGCTGCAAGGTGCCGGGGCGCATGTAATACGCCATGTCGTGCACCACAGCGGGCGACGTGCTGTCGGGTTGGGCGCTGGCGGACGGCAGGATTGGAATCATGACAAAAATGCGAACGGGCTGGCAACGATGCGCTAGAGCCAGTTGGCCTGAATCAGCTGCACCATGGCCTTGGCAGCGCGGCCCCGGTGGCTGTTGGCGTTTTTGACAGCAAGTGGCAACTGGGCAAAAGTTTGCCCAAACTCAGGAATCCACATCACCGGGTCGAACCCAAAGCCGTTGCTACCCACGGGTTCACGCGCGATTTGGCCCTGCACCCGCCCGACCGCAATCAAGGGCTCGGGGTCGTCGGCGCTGCGCACAGCCACCAGGGTGCTCACCATCGCGGCGCGCCGGTTATCCACATCGCGCATTTGCTCTAACAAGGTACGTACGTTGTTGTCGTCACTCTTGGCGTAGCCAAACTGGGTGGCGTAATAGGCCGTGTCCACCCCTGGCAACCCCCCAAAGGCGTCCACACACAAACCCGCGTCGTCGGCCAGCGCCGGTAGGCCGGTGTGCTGGGCTGCGTTGCGGGCCTTGGCCAGGGCGTTTTCGACAAAGGTGCGAAAGGGCTCTGCTGCTTCGGGCACGCCCAAGTCCCCTTGGCGCACCAGCGTGCAGCCCAGGGGCGCAAACATGGTTTGCAATTCAGCCAGCTTGCCTTGGTTATTGGATGCGAGAACGATTTGCATAGACGGGTCGGTGCCAAGATAGCCCGGCGACACACGACGTCGGGCCAGTGAATTTATGAACGAAAAAACACGCCAGCCCTCGCCAACCGTGCGCAAGCAGCTATTATTTTGATAGTGCTTCTTGCTGCAGGTGCATCAACTCGGTGATGCCTTTTTCGGCCAGGTTGAGCAAACTGTCCATCTCCGCACGCGAGAACGCGGCACCTTCGGCAGTGCCTTGCACTTCCACAAAATGGCCAGCGCCGGTCATCACCACATTCATGTCGGTGTCGCATGCGGCGTCTTCGGTGTACTCCAAATCCAGCAGCGGCGTGCCCTGCACGATACCAACCGATACCGCCGCGACCGCGGCGGTAATGGGGCTACGGCTTATCTTGCCCGCAGCCAACAAACCAGTGACCGCATCTTGCGCCGCAACAAAAGCGCCGGTAATGGCGGCGGTCCGGGTGCCACCGTCGGCCTGCAGCACATCACAGTCAATTTGGATGGTGCGTTCGCCCAGCAATTTGAGGTCAAACACCGCGCGCATCGAGCGGCCAATCAGCCGCTGAATCTCTTGGGTACGCCCGCTTTGCTTGCCACGCGCGGCCTCGCGGTCATTTCGGGTATGGGTGGCACGGGGCAACATGCCGTATTCGGCAGTCACCCAGCCTTCGCCACTGCCGCGCTTGTGGGGCGGTACTTTTTCTTCTACCGATGCGGTGCACAGCACTTTGGTGGCGCCAAACTCGATGAGCACCGAACCTTCGGCATGGATGGTGTAGCCGCGCGTGATGCGCACAGGGCGCAACTGGTCAGCACTGCGTGCCTGGGCACGAACAAAGGCGTTCACAGTGTTAAGCCCTTCGGGCGGCCGAACGTTTGATGGCTTCGTTGATTTCAGCAATCGAGCGCTCAATGGCCTCGTCATCCAAATCATCTTCGCCCGCATCAATCCACCCGGCTTGCACGGTCGAGGCAAATACACCATCGTCAATGTGGTCGGTTGAAATGGCGCCGCGGGTGGACTCAAACGCGTCTGGCGTCTCCCACTCCATTGCGATCAGGGTCACGTTGTCACTGTGCGAGCCGGCCTTGGCCAGCGCACGCTCCACCAAATCCGGCGCCGATGTACCAATAGGCTTTTGGCCCATGTGGTAGACGATGTCGGAGTCATCCAGGCTGCCCCACAAGCCGTCGGAACACAGCATCATGCGGTCCCCCTGCAACAAGGGAACCGGCCCGGTGACTTCAAACACGGGCTTGGCTGGCGAGCCTAAGCAGGTGTAGAGCACGTTGCGATTGAAATTTTCGGGTAAGGCAACGCCCGGCTTGGCCTCTTGGCGCTGCTCGATATACGAATGGTCCCGCGTGCGCGCCAGCAACTCGCCATGGCGCACGAAGTACAGCCGAGAGTCACCACAATGCACCCAACTGGCTCGCCCACCTTGGACAATGGCGGCGACCACCGTGGTGCGCGGCGTGTCCAATAAGTGCTTCTCGGTGGCGTAGCGCAAAATTTGCCGGTGCGCCGCCATGATGGCCTTGTTGAAGAAGGCTTCTACGTCTTCAATCTCAGGCTTGGCTTCTTGCTGAAACATCGCAGAGATGACTTGCAAAGCCATCTGCGCAGCCACCTCACCCTCAGGGTGCCCGCCCATTCCGTCGGCGAGCAAGAAGATGCCGGATGCCTTGGTGTAGCAGTACCCCATGCGGTCTTCGTTCTTCTCACGACCGCCTTTCCGGCTGATTTGAAAAACAGAAAACTTCATTTCGGCTTCATCCCTGCAACATTGGCAACCCCGGCCACGGATTTCTTGGTATCCGCCACCATGGTGTCGAATTGCATACGTACTTTTTCGCTGACCGACAACTTGGTGTAGCGGCGCTCGCCTTCGCGGCTCAACTCTTTTTGCAGAGCAAACACCGACTGGGGACGCGAAAGCGGGTCTAGCGCCATACACCACTCCACGACCTCGATCAGGTTGTCAGAGTAGACGCCACGCAGGCGCGACAGTGCCACCGAAATGCGGTCTTTCTCGATGCGCTGCGGTGCCTCGCTGGGCGGGTAGCCTTGCATGCAGGCATAAATACAGGCGCCAATGGCGTAAATATCGGTCCAGGGCCCCATGGACGAGTCGCGCCGGTACATCTCAGGCGCCGCAAAACCGGGGGTGTACATGGGGCGAATGAAGTTGCCTTCTTTGCTCAACACTTCGCGCGCGGCACCAAAATCGATCAGCACGGATTTGTTGTCGTCGGTGATGAAAATATTGGCCGGCTTGATGTCCAAATGCAACATTTTGTGCTGATGGACGATGCGCAAGCCGCGCAATATCTCGTCGAACAGCGAACGGATGGTGGACTCGCGGAACACCTTGCTTTGTTTGAGGTCGCGGGCGGTGACGATGAAATCCTGAAGGGCAGCGCCCTCAAGGTAGTTCATCACCATGTAAACCGTCTCGTTTTCCCGGAAGAAATTCAGCACACTCACCACCGACGGATGGGAGATCTGCGCCAGCGAGCGCCCTTCTTCAAAGAAGCTTTTTAAGCCCAAACGGTATAGGGATAGTTTCTCAGGTTGCACTTGGGGCAACAACTCACCCGGGGCACGGCTGGCCAAGGATGATGGGAGGTACTCTTTGACGGCCACTTGTTGACCCTCGCTGTCGAGCGCCAAGTACACAAGTCCAAATCCACCAGCGGCTACTTTGCGAATAATGCGGTAGCCGCCGATCGTGGTGTCCGGTGGGAGGGGTGCAGGTTTAACCTTCGACATAATTTATGAATTAAACGCCCATCTGAACAGTCTGAACCGGGTTATTCTCAAGGTTATTTCATGACGTGAGAATATGCAATGCCAGTTTACAGCATGACTGGTTATGCCAGTGCACAACACAGCACCACCGCTACGGCGTCCGAGTCCGACGTAAAAGCACCTAGCGCCCAGCTGGGGCTCGAAATTCGGTCGGTTAACAGCCGCTTTTTGGACCTGTCATTTCGGCTGCCAGAAGACTTGCGACAATTTGAACCGGCCTTGCGCGATCTGTTGGTTAGCCGCCTCAAACGGGGCAAGGTTGAGGTCCGTGCCTCGATTGAGGTCGCCGCAGCCACTGCCATCATCGACCCTACACCCAAGCTGCTTCAGCGCCTCAATGCGGTGCAGGACAGCGTCAAGGCCTGGCTCCCAACTGCCGCACCCCTGAGCGTGTCCGACGTGATACGGATCGCGGCCACTGAAAACGTCGGCACACAGGATTGGAGCGCGGCCGTCTTGCCGTTGGCAGAAAAAACCCTCACCGCGCTGCTGGCCGCGCGTGAACGCGAGGGAGGCCGACTCTCAGCCATGTTGCTAGACCACATTGCCCAGCTGCGAACATTGGCGCAGCAGGCCGTGCCCTTAATTCCCCAACTGGTCGAGCAAAATCGCCAGCGATTTTTGACGCGCTGGAAAGAAGCGATGGCGCTGGCCGATGGCACCACCTTGCCCGAAGCCGCGCAAGACCGCGCACTAACCGAAGCCACCGCCTTTGCCATCCGCATTGATGTAGCGGAAGAAGTAACACGCCTGGGCTCGCACTTGGATGAGCTGGAGCGCCTGATCCGCAAAGGCGGGGAAATTGGCAAACGCCTGGACTTCTTGATTCAAGAATTGCACCGCGAGGCCAACACCCTGGGGGCTAAATCCGCAGCACTGGAACTCACCCATATCTCAGTCGATATGAAAGTCCTGATCGAGCAAATGCGCGAGCAGGTTCAGAACATAGAATAGAGTGACTCTCAATACTGTGGTCCACGGCCGAATCACTATGGAATACCCTGGCAACCTCTTTGTCGTCGCCGCCCCCAGCGGTGCGGGCAAATCGAGTCTGGTCAAAGCATTGCTGGAGCTGGACTCCCATGTGCAGCCATCCGTTTCACATACCACCCGCCCGCCCAGAGGCCAAGAAAAACATGGGCGCGAATACTTCTTCGTTTCGCAAAGCGAATTTGATGCCATGGTGCAGGCGGACGCGTTCGTCGAGTGGGCCCATGTGCATAACCACCGCTACGGCACCTCCAAAAAAGCCATTGAAGACCGAATGGCACAAGGCGCCGATGTGATTCTGGAAATCGACTTCCAGGGCGCAATCCAGATTAAGAACATCTTCGCGAACGCCATCTCAGTCTTTATCCTGCCGCCCAGCTGGGACGAGCTGCGCTCCCGCTTGGAACGCCGCGGCGAAGACGCGCCAGAGGTCATTGAAGTGCGCATGAAAAATGCGGCCACCGAGGTCGCGCAGGTGGAAAAATTTGACTTCGTTATAATCAACGAATTGTTTGACCGAGCGCTCTTCGACCTGAAAGCCATTGTTCACGCCCAGCGGCTTAAATTTTCCGCGCAGCGTCGCGCCCGAGCCGAAACATTCAAAGCGTTGAATATCCCCTAGTCCTTCGGAGAACTCCATGGCCCGTATTACCGTAGAAGACTGCTTGGCGCAGATCCCTAATCGTTTTCAGTTGGTGTTGGCTGCGACTTACCGTGCACGCATGCTGAACCAGGGCCATACGCCCAAGATTGAGAGTAAAAATAAAGCCGGCGTGACCGCCCTGCGCGAGATCGCCGCTGGCAAAATCGGCATCGAAATGCTCAAAAAGGTCCCTCTGTAAATCGCAGGCGCCCAAGGCAAAGCACCGCTTGCGGTGCTTTTTTTTCGTCTTTTGACCTTGTCGTCAACGCATGCGAGAGCAGCGCGCTACATTTGAGAGATGGGAAACTCATTGAAACCATCGGTTGCGGGTGGCGCGCAACCATTGATCACACCACACCCGGCGGCCGTTAACGCGACCGCCGCCAGCTTTGCCGGCCTGATGGCCAAGCTCGACTACCTTTCAGTCGCCGACTCGGAGCAGGTGCGTCTGGCCTATCGGTTTGCCGACCAAGCGCACCTTGGGCAGTTGCGCAACAACGGCGAGCCTTACATCACCCACCCGATTGCCGTTGCAGAGCAGTGCGCTGACTGGAAGCTTGACGCGCAAGCCCTCATGGCCGCCCTGCTCCACGACGCGCTGGAAGATTGCGGCATTAACAAGGCCGAACTCATAGAACACTTTGGCTCGTCAGTGGCCGAATTGGTTGACGGGCTCACCAAGCTGGACAAACTGCAGTTCAACACCCGCGAGGAAAACCAGGCGGAATCGTTTCGCAAAATGCTGCTCGCCATGGCGCGCGATGTGCGGGTGATCCTGATCAAACTGGCCGACCGCACGCACAACATGCGCACCCTGTCAGACACGCCCCGCGCCAAGTGGCGGCGTATTGCCTCAGAAACCCTGGACATTTATGCCCCAATCGCCCATCGGCTTGGCCTTAACCAAACCTACCGAGAGCTGCAAGACCTGTCCTTTCGGCACCTGCGGCCCTGGCGGTACGCAATTTTGTCCAAGGCGGTTGCCAAGGCCCGTAGCCGTCGCCGGGATTTGATTCAAAAGGTCCAAAAGGATGTGGAAACTGCCTTCGCAACAGCGGGCATGGAGGTTCGTATTGCTGGGCGCGAAAAGGCATTGTTTTCCATTTACAAGAAGATGGACAACAAAAACCTGAGTTTCGCGCAAGTAACCGACATTTACGGCTTGCGCGTACTGGTGCCGCAAGTGCTGGACTGCTACACCGCCCTGGGACTATTGCACCAACTCTACAAGCCGCTACCGGGCAAGTTCAAAGATTACATCGCCATTCCCAAAGTCAACGGCTACCAATCGTTGCACACCACGTTGATCGGCCCCTCTGGAGTGAATGTGGAGTTCCAGCTGCGCACCGAAGCGATGCACATCGTGGCAGAGACCGGCGTTGCGGCCCACTGGCTGTACAAAGTTAAAAACTCCGACGGCTCGGCCGCCGATCGGCTGGGCACCCAATGGTTGCAATCCCTGCTGGATATTCAGGACGAAACCCGCGACGCCACCGAGTTTTGGGACCATGTCAAAGTCGACCTGTTCCCGGATGCGGTGTATGTCTTTACCCCAAAAAGCCAGATCATGGCCATGCCGCGCGGCGCCACAGTGGTGGACTTCGCCTACGCCATCCACAGCAATGTGGGGGACCAAACCCTGGCGGCCCGCATCAACGGCGAGTCGGTTCCGCTGCGTACCGAGCTTAAAAATGGCGATGTGGTGGAGGTGGTCACGGCGCCGTCGTCAACACCCAATCCAGCCTGGCTTGGCTTTGTGCGCACCGGTCGGGCGCGCTCCAAAATTCGACACCATCTAAAAACCAGGGCCCACGCCGAATCCGAAGAGTTGGGTGAACGCTTGTTAGCCCAGGCCTTGCGGGCCGAAGGCATCAAACAATTTCCGCCAGATAGTGCTGAGTACGCCACCGTTATAGAAAAGTTACTGCGTTTTACCGGCAGTAAAGACCGCCGCGAATTAGCAACCGACATTGGCTTGGGCAAACGCATTGCAAACATTGTGGCCAAGCGCTTGGCACAATTGCTCGCCGAGCACGGTGAGCGCCCAGACGCCTTGCTACTCACCCGAGAGCGCTATACGGCCCACGAAACCGCAGCCCAAGGCGTCATTACGCTGGACGGCAGTGAAAACGCGTCGGTCCAATATGCGCCCTGTTGCCGACCCATACCCGGTGACGCCATCGTCGGCTACCTCGGTCGCGGCGAAGGTCTGGCGGTACACATCCATGACTGCCCGGTCGCTAAGAAGTTGTTGCACAAAGACAGCGAACGCTTTATCGGAGTCGATTGGTCGGAGGAGCCGGTGCGGGCCTTTGAAACCGGCATTTTGGTGACCGTGCACAACGGCAAGGGTGTGTTGGCCAAAGTGGCGGCGGCAATGGCAGCTGCAGAGGCGGACATCGTGCACATCGACATGGGGCAGGAAGCCATCCATGACCACTCCGACTTGCGCTTTGTCGTAGCCGTGCGCGATGTCGCACACTTGGGCCTGGCACTTCGCAATCTGAACCGATCAGAGGCGGTGGTGCGCGCGGTTCGCAGCAAAGTGACGATGCCAGGCTAAACGCTTTGCGGCACGGGATACTGGACCGACAGTACCTCAATCTCTTCGACCCGCCCCGGAATCACCAACTTCAACACATCGCCCGCTCGGGCTTTGAGCAGCGTGCGGGCGATGGGCGAAATCCAACTCACCTGGCCCAAGGCGCTGTTGGATTCGTCAATCCCCATGATGGTGACGGTGCGCTCCAGGCCAGACTCTTCCACATAAGTAACCGTTGCACCAAAAAATATTTGGTCTTTTCCATGGTGGAGCGATGGGTTGACGATCTCGGCGATTTCCATGCGCTTGGTCAAAAACCGGATACGCCGATCAATCTCCCGCAGGCGTTTTTTGCAATACAGATAGTCGCCGTTTTCAGATCGGTCACCATTGCTGGCAGCCCAAAAAACGGCCTCCACTACCTTGGGACGCTCGTCATCAATCAGCGCGAGCAATTCGGCACGCATGCGTGCGTAACCTTCGGGGGTGATGTAGTTTTTGCCGCCCGCAGGAATCGGCGGCAGCTGGAGCTCGTCGTCAGCCCCTTCTGCGGTATCGGACTCTTTGGTGAAAGCCTTGCTCATGGAACAGCGTGCATAAAGCCAATTGCGCCCAGCGCAATACCGAAGCAGAAATAAGAAAAAGGCCTGTAACTTTTCAGTCACAGGCCTTTACTTTTTGGTGCGGCTGGCAGGAATTGAACCCACGACCCCTTGGTTCGTAGCCAAGTACTCTATCCAACTGAGCTACAGCCGCTAAGCCTCGAATTCTAGCAGAGATTTTTGGCGACCTTCAAAAGATCAGGCAAAAATTGCGTGATTTAGTCAGCGTTGCTAGGGGCATTTGCGGCGGGCATATAGGCCATGGCACGTTCGGCTAGGGCAGTGATGGTCAGACTGGGGTTCACACCCACGTTGGCCGGAATGGCCGAGGCGTCCACCACGTACAGGCCCGGATAGCCAAAAACTTGGTGCTGCTCGTCTAGCACGCCATCATGCACCGAGCCGCCCATCACACAGCCGCCCAGCACATGCGCCGTCATCGACGCATTACCCAACGTTTCGAGCAACGCATTGCCAGGCACCCCATTGCTCACCCGGGCAAACAAGGACGCAATGCGGTTGGCGATGGGCAGGTACGCTGGCGCACGTGCCCCCTGCGCGGGAACCTGCGAGCGTAGGCTCCAGCGCAAACCACGCAGTAGGCTGCGGCCATAGTCAAAAGACAACTGGTTGTCGGCCGCCTGCATCACCAGCAGTACGGACGTTCGCACCGACCAATTGCGCCCCACCCGCAGGCACAGGGTTGACTGAATCGGGTGGGCGACAAACTGCCACAGGGTTCTAAGTGCCCTGCGCCATGGCACCGGGTCGCTCACCAATGGACCGGTTTGCCAACGTAGAACGCCGTGTGCTGGTGAAAAGCGGTTTTGGGTGACATGGGTGTCACCCATAAAGAAGTGGGACGAAATGGTTGCGCCGTCACTCACATCGGTGGTCGGGTCGCGGGATGTCACCGGCAGAATACTTTCGCTATTGGTGCGGACATGCTGCCCCAAGACGGGCGAGAGTTTGGGTAAGCAGCGGTAGCGATCGCGGCAGGCCATGAGCAACTCCAGCGTACCCACCACCCCCGCCGACACGATTACCTTGGTGGCGGTGAGCGTCTGGGTTGGCTGCGATGCATCCCACGGATGTTGCAGCACCACTTGGTAGCCCCCTGCCCCACCCTGCAGCGGCACGATGCGCTGCACCTTGCGCTCAGCCCGTATTTCCACGCCCAGTTGCTGCGCCAAATGCAGGTAGTTTTTGTCGAGTGAATTTTTGGCCCCTTTGGCGCAACCGGTGGCACAGCGTGCGCAAAACGTACAGCCGCTGCGGCTGGGGCCTTGGCCGCCGAAATAGGGGTCTGGGCTTGGCGCGCCCTGTGGGCCAAAAAAAATAGCTTGGGTGACGGGGCCAAAGGTGTCAGCGGCGCCGCACTGGCGGGCCGTCTCCTGCAGCCAGTCGTCTTGCAACGTATGGCGCGGATTGGTCGCCAGCCCCAACATGCGTGTGGCAGTCTGGTAATGCGGCCGCAGCTCGGCACGCCAGTCACGCGGGGGCAGGCGCTGCCACGCCACATCGTCATAAAAGGCCTGCTTAGGCTCCAGCATGACCGCCGCCCACACCACACTGCCACCACCCACCGCAATGCCGCGCACCAGGCTCACATGCTGGTAGACCTCTTGCGCGAAAAACCCAGTGCGCAAACCCAGCAGCGGCATACGCAGCAAATGGCGTGCGCTTTCTGCGGCGGCGTCCATATCCTGCGGGCTGATGTGGCGGCCCTGCTCCACCACCAGCACACGGTAGCCCTTCTCGGCCATGCGCAGCGCACTGACTGCGCCGCCAAATCCGCTGCCCACGATGATGACGTCCCAATCAAAAGTCGAAGCAGAGGCAGAACCAGAATTCGCATCGGTGGCCGAAGCTAACGCTGGCGAATTCTGGCGCATGGATCAGGCGTGCAATCCGAGCAAGGCGCGGGCTTCTGCCGGGCTGGCGATGGCTCTACCGGCGTTGGCGGCACACTGTGCCAGCGCTGTAATCAATGCACCATTGCCGCTGGCACGTTCGCCATTGGGCAGGTAAAACGTGTCTTCCAAACCCGTGCGCAGCATGCCGCCCAGGTCGGCCGTCTTTTGGTGCACCGGCCAGATATCGCAGCGGCCAATCAAGTTGGAATGCCAGACGCTGCCCGGTGCCATCCACTGCGGCAGCAGCGCCAGCAAGTCGGCGTCACACGGCATACCAGAGGCCACACCCATCACCAGGTTGTATTCTGCACGGCCCATCTCCGGCTTGAGCATGCCCGCCTTGATAAACATAGCCACCGAGCGCACGATACCCACATCGAAACACTCAAACTCAGGGTGCGTGCCGCACTCTTCCATCACATCCAGAAACTGCTGTACCTTGGAGACGGGGTTGTCAAAGACCATAGGGGGCCAGGCCCACTGGCCATCGTCCTTGATCTTGAGGTAGTTCAGGCTGCCGGCATTGCAGGCGGCGATCTCGGGTTTGACGCGGCGTATGCAGTTAAGCGGGCCGGAGATGTCCTTACCCACAACCCCCGTGGTCAGGTTGATGATGACACCTGGGCAAGCTTCACGGATGGCATTCACCACGTTCTCGGCCACGTCTGGGTCCCAAGAAGGCATTTGCCCCATGCCCTCTTCTTGGTTGCGCATGTGCACATGCATGATGCTGGCGCCCGCGTTGAAGGCGTCGCGCGCCTCGGCAGCCATTTGCGCCGGGGTGACGGGCACGGGGTGCTGTTTGGGGTTGGTCAGCACGCCAGTGAGCGCGCAGGTGAGTATGGCTTTTTCCATCATGATTCCTTGATTGGGGACAATTCCAGTTCGACCAGCAGCGCAGCCGATTCCACTTGCTGGCCGACCGTGGTATGCACCCCCCGGACCACGCCAGCGGCTTGCGCGCACAGCCACATTTCCATCTTCATGGCCTCGACACACACCAGTTGCTGCCCCACCACGACTGACACGCCGGGTTCGACCAACACCTGCGTCACTTTGCCCGCTACGGGCGAGCGCGCCTTGCTGGCATCTTGCAGGGCGTCGGCATCGGGGAAAGGCGAGACTTCGCTAAACACATGGCAATGCCCGTCGATGGCCAGGTGGACCCGTGCGCCCTCAACCACCGCGATGGCGCTGCGGGTGACACCATCTACCGAGTAGCGTAGAAGTCCGGCGTTTAACGCCACCAACTGGGCCTGCTCGGTCACGCCATCGAGTGTGAGCGCTACACCACCGTGGCGGTCCGGCTGCGTGCGAATCACGCGCACCTGCTCGCCACACTGCAACTGCACATCAAAGGCCGCTACGCTGTCGGCGCGCCAACTGTTGCCGTGGTGCGTAGCCAGCGTCATTGCGGCGATGCGCCACACCGCATCACTGGGGATGGGGGCCTGCAAAATGGGCTCGCCCTGCTCCAACCACTGGTCGATCAAGGTGGTGGTCATCTCGGCCTTGCGGAATGCCGGGTGATCCACAAGATCGCTCAAGAAGCGACCGTTGTTCTTCAAGCCCAACAAAGGCGTGTTGGCCAATGCAGCACGCAAGCGGCGAATGGCATCGTCACGGTCACGCCCGTGCACGATGATCTTGGCCACCATGGGGTCGTAAAACGGAGAGATGACGCTGCCCTGGCGGATGCCATCGTCCACCCGCACACCATACGCATGCCCTCCACCGCCCTGTACGCCGTGCCCAACACCGGGCCGGGCATCGGGTGCGTGCACCGACCGCTCGGGCCGCCACCACACCACCGTGCCGGTTTGCGGCGTGAAACCGGTGTACGGGTCTTCCACATACAAGCGCGCCTCAATCGCATGGCCAGTGAGCGTGATGTCGGCCTGCTGGGCGGGCAGCACATCGCCCGCCGCCACGCGCAATTGCCACTCCACCAAGTCGTAGCCGGTAATACATTCGGTCACCGGGTGCTCCACCTGCAAGCGGGTGTTCATCTCCAAAAAGTAATGCTTGAGGTTCTCGTCCACGATGAATTCCACCGTGCCCGCGCCCTGATAGCCCACGGCAAGAGCGGCGGCCACCGCATCTTTACCCATGGCTTCGCGCATGGCAGGGGTGACCACCGGTGATGGCGCTTCTTCAATCACCTTTTGGCGGCGGCGCTGGGCGGTGCAATCGCGCTCACCCAGGTAGACCGCGTTGCCGTGGGCGTCGGCAAACACCTGAATCTCGATATGGCGGCCGTTGTCAATCAAGCGCTCCAGCATCAATGTGCCGTCGCCAAAGGCGCTGGTGGCCTCACGGCGCGCACCGTCAATGCCTTGTTGCAGTTCGGCATCCGAGCGCACCAAACGCATACCGCGCCCGCCGCCACCGGCTACCGCTTTGACCAGCAGCGGGAAACCCAGCTTTTTGGCCTCGCTGATTAACACCGCATCGCTTTGGTCCGCACCCAGGTAGCCCGGTGCGCACGGCACACCGGCGTCCAGCATGCGGCGCTTGGCCAAGGCTTTGTCGCCCATGGCTTCGATCGCGCTGGCTGGTGGGCCAATAAACACCACACCGGCATCGACACAGGCTTGGGCAAAAGCGGCGTTTTCGCTCAAGAAGCCATAGCCGGGGTGCAGAGCATCGGCTCCGGTTTTGCGGCAGGCGTCCAAAATGGCGTCAAACTTCAAGTAGGACTCGGCGGCAGATGATGGGCCAATGTGCACCGCCTCGTCAGCCAGCGCCACATGCGGGCTATCGCGGTCCG
>JBBRNS010000043.1:0-21906 GCA_038230175.1 Burkholderiales bacterium | reverse complement strand
GTCAATATTGGGTTTGGTGCTATTCATTACGCAGCAACTTAAGACTGCTGAGCGTTTTGAACTGGTCTTTGGGGTGTATGGGCTGCCGAGTAACCTATTCTGCCAGCCAGAAGCGGCTGAATCCCTTGCCCGCCACCCCCCTTGTGGCACACTGCAGCCCTTGTTTTCATTCACGCCAAAGTCCCCGGGGCCACGGCAACTGATTCGCCTCACATTCATGCAGAAAATCATCGCGCAACTCGCGCAAGAAATCCAAGTCCGCCCCAATCAGATCGAAGCCGCCGTGCAGTTGCTGGACGAAGGCGCCACGGTGCCCTTTATCGCCCGCTACCGCAAAGAGGTGACCGGCGGGATGGACGACATTCAACTGCGCGAGCTGGAAACCCGGCTTAGCTACCTGCGCGAATTGCGCGACCGCAAAGAGGCGGTGTGCAAGTTGATTGACGAGCAGGGCAAGCTCACCCCAGTCTTGATCGCCGCCATCCACAACGCCACCACCAAGCAAGAGGTGGAAGACATCTACCTGCCGTTCAAGCTCAAGCGCCGCACCAAAGGCCAGATGGCCAAAGAGGCGGGGCTGGAGCCCCTGGCCGATGCGCTGTTTGTCGACCCGACGCGGGTGCCCACCGACGCGGCGCAGGCCTACCTCAAACCGCCGTTGACACCCGAACAAATCGCCGACAAAGAGCCAGACTTCAGTACCGTGCAAGCGGTGTTGGACGGTGTGCGTGATCTTTTGAGCGAGCGCTGGGCCGAAAACCCCGCCCTGGTGCAAGACCTGCGTGCGTGGCTGTGGCAAGAGGGCCTGCTGCAGTCCAAGCTGGCCGATGGCAAGGACGAGAACAACGCCGACGTGGCCAAGTTTCGCGACTATTTTGACTACGACGAGCCCATTGGCCGCGTGCCCAGCCACCGCGCGCTGGCCGTGTTTCGGGGCCGGGCGCTGGATATTTTGGATGCCAAGCTGGTGCTGCCCGAGCCACCAGCGCCATCAAATTTAGTACCAAATCGGCCTGTAGCCCTCGCCAATACTGCGCAAGCAGCTATAAAAGCAGGAGCATCAGGGGTCATGGGTGCGTCGACACCGGCCACAACCCGTGCAGCGCCGGTCATTTCACTGGCCGAAGCCCGCATTGCGCTGAAGCTGGGCTGGAGCCACCAGCGCCGCGCCGCAGACGATCTGATCCGCAAGTGCGTGGGCTGGACCTGGAAGGTCAAACTCAGCATGTCCACCGAGCGCGACCTGTTCACCCGGCTGCGCGAAGACGCCGAAAAAGTCGCCATCAAGGTGTTTGCCGACAACCTGCGCGACCTGTTGCTGGCCGCGCCCGCTGGCCCGCGTGTGGTGCTGGGGCTGGACCCTGGCATCCGCACCGGCGTCAAGGTGGCGGTGGTCGATTCCACCGGCAAGCTGGTCGAAACCGCCACCGTGTTCCCCCACGAACCGCGCAAAGACTGGGAAGGCTCCCTGCACACCCTGGGCAAGCTGTGTGCCAAACATGGGGTAAACCTCATCGCTATTGGCAACGGCACGGCGAGCCGCGAGACCGACAAGCTAGCGGGTGACCTGATCAAACTGTTGGGCAAAATGGCCGCGCAAGCCGGTGCGCCCGAACCCAAAATTGAAAAAGTGGTGGTCAGCGAGGCGGGCGCCTCGGTCTACTCCGCCAGCGAATTTGCCAGCCAAGAAATGCCCGATGTGGATGTGAGCCTGCGCGGCGCGGCCAGCATTGCCCGCCGCCTGCAAGACCCGCTGGCCGAGCTGGTCAAGATCGACCCCAAGAGCATTGGCGTGGGTCAGTACCAGCACGACGTCAACCAAAGCGAGCTGGCCCGCACGCTAGACACCGTGGTGGAAGACTGCGTGAACTCGGTCGGTGTGGATCTGAATACCGCCAGCGTGCCGCTTCTGTCCAAAGTGTCGGGTCTGTCGGGCACCGTGGCCAAGGCGGTGGTGCGCTGGCGCGAAAGCAATGGCGCCTTTGGCAGCCGGCAAGACCTGCTCAAGGTCACCGGGCTGGGTGCCAAGACCTTCGAACAAGCGGCCGGCTTTTTGCGCATACGCGGTGGCTCCAACCCGCTGGACATGACCGGCGTGCACCCCGAGACCTACCCCGTTGTCGAGCAAATCATTGCCCGAACCGGCAAGCCGGTGGCCGAGATCATGGGCCGCGCTGACATGCTCAAAACCCTGCGCCCCGAGCTGTTTGCCAATGAGAAATTTGGTGTTATCACTGTCAAAGACATCTTTACCGAGCTAGAGAAACCCGGCCGTGACCCGCGCCCCGACTTCAAAGTGGCCCGTTTTAACGATGGGGTAGAAGACATTGCCGACCTCAAAGAAGGCATGATTTTGGAAGGCACCGTTAGCAACGTGGCCGCCTTTGGCGCGTTCATCGACCTGGGCGTGCACCAAGACGGCTTGGTGCATGTCAGCCAGCTCAGCCACAAGTTCACCACCGACGCGCGCGAGGTGGTCAAGACCGGCGACATCGTCAAAGTGCAGGTGGTTGAGGTGGATGTGGCCCGCAAGCGCATCGCGCTGACTATGAAATTAGGAGCGGCTCCCGCAGGTAGTACGAGGGCTGGAGGCCAAAACCAAGGTGACAACCGCTACCAGGGCCCTGCCCGGGGCGAGCGCCAAACCGGCAATTACAACGCCGCGCCCTTAGGCGGCTCAGCGATGGCCTCGGCCTTTGCGAAACTCAAACGCTAGCCTTTTCGTAGTTTGCGGGCGACAGCAAGCAATACATAATGGCGCGATACCCCGAACGTGCTGGCGGGGCCCTGGAGCTTGTCTGATATGAAACTCAATGAGTTGCTGGAAAAGCAGTTCGTTCTGCCCAGCATCCCCAAGGTGGTTGCGCTGCTATTGAGCGAACTGGATCGCCCAGAGGTGGACCTGCGCACGGTCACCCGGCTTATCAGCACCGACCCGGCCCTCACCACGCGGCTGATGCAGTTGGCCAACTCTGGCTTTTTTCAGCTGGCCGGCAAGATCAACAGCGCCTCTGAAGCACTGGCCCTGTTGGACCTGACCCATGTGCGCGGCATGGCGCAAACAGCCGCTACGGGTGCATCCATTAAGGCCGTTCCTGGCATCAATTTGGCCCGTTTTTGGGCCTACAGCCTCAACGTGGCGCGGGTGTCGCGCTCGCTGGCTGGCCTGGTGCGCCAAAATCAGCAAGCCGCATTTACCGGCGGCCTGATCCATGCGGTGGGTGAATTGGCCATGCACCTTGCCATGCCGCAAGAAATGGCACTGCTCGACTCCGAAGTGGCGCCGCTGGACCTGCGCCGCGCCAAGGTCGAACGCCGCACTTTTGACTACTGCTACGGTACGGTCAGTGCCGGATTTGCCCGCATGTGGCACTTCCCCCAACCCTTGATCGACGCGCTGGAGCACCAGCATGCGCCGTTTGACAACAATGTGTACGAGCCGCTAGCCGGTGTGATTCATTTGGCCAGCTGGCGCGCGCGCGGACGCGAGGCTGGCTTGGGTGAGCGGGCGCTGGCGGTGACCTTTCCAGACGCAGTGGGTGTTGCGCTGGAGTTGGACATTGATATGGTCTTGCAGCAAGACCCGTTCAATTGGGCCGCCCACGTATGACGCCAGCGCTGCACATCCATGCCGGGCCGCTTGCGCGCAAGGTACTGGCTGAGCAGGGATTGCAGCCACACGATGTGTCCACCATTGCCGGTGCAGCCGGTGGCCCCAAGGGTTTGTTGTTGGGCGCACTGGATCGCTTTATTTTTGGCGATTGGTTGGCGCCCACGCAGCACCCCATAGACCTGGTTGGCGCATCCATCGGTGCGTGGCGCATGGCGACCGCCTGCCTGAACCAGTCAGTGCAGGGGTTTGAGCGGCTAGAGCACGACTACATTCGCCAGCACTATGAGACCGCTCCGGGGCAAAAGCGCCCCAGCGCGGCCCATGTGAGTGAACTGTTTGGCAAAAACCTGCAGGCTTTTTACGGCGGTCGGGTGGGCGAGGTGCTCAAGCACCCGCGCTACCAGCTGCACATCATCACCTCACGCGGGCGGCATATTTTGAATACGGAACACGCGCTGCGCACCCCCTTAGGCTACTTCGGCGCGTTTGTCACCAACACCGTGCACCGCAAGGCCATGGGTGCTTGGTTAGAGCGGGTGGTTTTCTCCACCCCCGGCGCGGCGTTGCCTTTTGGCACGCAAGACTACCGTACCCGCCAAGTGGACCTAAGCGCCTCCAACTTCAACCCTGCGCTGCAGGCCAGCTGTTCGATTCCGTTTGTGCTGCAAGCGGTGCACAACATACCCGGCGCGCCGCGCGGCGCCTATTGGGACGGTGGCATTACCGACTACCACTTGCACCTGAACTATCCGGCTGCCAGTCAAAATGCTATCGATTCAGGAGCTGCTTGCGCAAGTTCCACGAGGGCTAGAGGCCAAAATGGCTTAAAAAATTCAGCCGGTGCTGGTCTGGTGCTTTACCCGCATTTTCAAAAGGCCGTGGTGCCCGGCTGGCTAGACAAAAGCCTGAAGTGGCGCCACCGCGCAACCCATTACCTAGACACCATGGTGCTGTTGGCACCCAACCCTGAGTGGGTCAAAACCCTGCCCAACGGCAAAATTCCTGACCGTACCGACTTCACCCATTACGGTAACGACCTTGCCGGGCGGGTTAAAGCCTGGACGACGGCGTGCAGCGCCAGCGGCCAGTTGGCCGACGAATTCGCCGCTTGGCTGCATCGCCCGGACATGGCAAAAGTACTCCCCATTTAAAAAAAGGCGGTGCCCATGCGCTTACTTGTCTCTTCAGTTTGCCTGGCCGCACTGGCCTGCGCCACCCTGCCCAGCCACGCAGGCACTTTTTTAGACCGCATCAAAGAGCGTGTGCAAGAACGCCGGGCTGCGCAAGACCCAGACCTTGCTGCGCCAGAGGGCGAAGCGGATGCCACCAGCAAGCGCCAACCCAGCCAGCGCGATGTGTCCTACGGCAACGACCCGCTGCAACGTATGGATGTGTACCTGCCAGACGCTTTTGAACCCACTACCAAGGCCACGGCCGACCGCAAAGCACCGGTGATTCTGATGGTGCATGGCGGTGGCTGGCGCCGGGGCGACAAAAACGCCAGCAGCGTGGTGGACAACAAAGCGGCACACTGGTTGGCACGCGGCTATGTATTTGTGTCTATCAACAACCGCTTGCTGCCCCAGGCCAACCCGCTAGAGCAGGCCCGCGATGTGGCATTGGCTTTGGCTGCGGCGCAGGCCAAAGCGCCTTCTTGGGGCGCAGATCCTGCCCAGTTTATTGTGATGGGACATTCTGCTGGGGCCCATTTAGTAGCACTGGTCCACGCGTCGCCCGAGTTGGTGGCCGAAGCAGGCGCGCGGCCCTGGCTGGGAACGGTGGCGCTGGACACCGCGGCGGTCGATGTCTCGCCCATCATGCAAGACAAACACTATCGGCTCTACGACGCTGCCGTTGGCACTGACCCCGCATTTTGGCGCGCCACCTCGCCCACGCAGCAGCTCACCGCAGGCGCCAAGCCTTTGCTGCTGGTGTGTTCAACGCGGCGTGACGACTCTTGCAATCAAGCTGATGGCATGGCGAGCCGGGGTGGCCAATTGGGTGTGCGGGTCGAGGTGCTGCGCCAAGACCTGTCGCACCGCGATATCAACCAGCAGTTGGGCTTGCCTGGTGCCTACACCGAGGCGGTGGATGCATTTATCCAAAATTTGACAAGGCCCACTTACAGCAAACCGTAATCAGCGCCGTGTTGCGCGGCAGTGCTGTGTGGGCTACATCGACTGGCCAAGCATGTCTCGGTAGTCGTCTGCGCTGGCCAGACGCGGCCCAGTGGTGTGGCAGTGGTCGGCCAGCGCACCGGTGATGATGGCGTCAAACTGCGACGGGTTCACCCCCATGGCGGCCAAGCCACTGGGCAAGCCTAAACGGGCGTTCATGTCCTGGATGGCGGGGCCAATGTCGTCGCTTGATGCAAGTCCCATGGCATGGGCCATACGCTGCAAACGGTTTTCTTTGACCATGGATTGCGCGCTGGCGTTGAACGCAATCACGGCGGGAAGAAACATGGCGTTGAGCGTGCCATGGTGCAGCCGGGGGTCAACACCGCCCAAGCTATGGCTCAGGGAGTGCACGCAGCCCAGCCCTTTTTGAAACGCCATGGCGCCCTGCATGGACGCACTCATCATGTTCAGGCGCGCCTCGCGGTCCAGCCCGTCTTGGGTGGCGCGGGCAATGTGCCCCCAGCCGCGCGCCAGACCGTCCAGCGCAATACCATCGGCGGGCGGATTAAACGCGCTGGCCATGAAGGTTTCCATGCAGTGGGCAATGGCGTCCATGCCGGTAGCGGCCGTCAGGCTGGGCGGCAGGCCTAGTGTTAGCTCAGGGTCGCAAATGGCGGTTTTGGGAACCAGGTGCCACGAGTGAAAGCCGAGCTTGCGGTGGTCGTCCACAATCAAAATGGCACCGCGCGCCACCTCGCTGCCGGTGCCGGCGGTGGTGGGCACCGCGATCAGGGGCGCGACCCGATCGGTAATTCGGGCAGAGCCGCCCTCAATGGTGGCGTAATGGGTCAGTGGCCCTTCGTGGGTGGCCGCAATGGCCACGCCCTTGGCGCAGTCAATGGCTGAACCACCGCCCACGGCGATGAGCCCGTCGCACCGGTTGGCGTGGTACACCGCTGCCGCTGCGCGCACTGCGGCTTCAGTAGGGTTGGACGGCACTTGGTCAAACACGGCCACTGGCATTTCGTTTGACGCAACCGCCATGGCATCCAGCGCCTTTTGCAAAATGCCCGCTGCCTTGACGCCGGGGTCGGTCACCAGCAAGGGGCGACTGATACCGACCCGCTGGCACTCTTGGGGCAGCAGGCGCAGCGCGCCAAACTCAAACTGAATCTGTGTCACGTAGTAGATAAAGGCCATGGCGTCTTGCGGTGTAGGATGGAAACACCCACTGTAGCAAAGCCACTCCGCAGCATGAGTCACGCACATTACCACCGCCCCAACCCCAAATCACTGCTCACACCGGCTATGCACAGTGTGCTGGATCGGATGGCCCGCGCCGGCCACGTTCCCTTGCATGCGCTGACGCCGGAGCAGGCCCGCGCCGCGTACACCGCAGGGGCTAATGTGCTGGAGTTGCCCCAGCGCACCGTGGCCCGCCATGAAGCATGGGCGGTGACTGCGCGTGACGGTCACCCCATCGCCGTGCGGCTGGTTGCGCCCAGCCTGGAGAAGCTGCCAGTCTTGGTGTACTTTCACGGCGGGGGCTTCATCATTGGCAACCTCGACACCCATGACGGCTTGTGCCGCCAGCTCTGCCACCACGGGCATTGCGCGGTGCTTTCGGTGGACTACCGGTTGGCGCCTGAGCACAAGTTTCCCACCGCTGTTGACGACGCGTGGGACGTGGTGCAGTGGCTGGCGCAGCATGGCGCGGACTGCCAACTCGACACCACGCGCATCGCGGTGGGCGGCGACAGTGCCGGTGGCACACTGGCCGCGGTGTGCGCCATTAGCGCGCGTGATGCCGGGTTAAAACTGGCCCTGCAGTTGCTGTTTTACCCCGGCACAGCTGCCCTTGGCGACACACCTTCGCACCACACGTTTTCCCAGGGCTTTGTGCTGGAAGAATCACACCTGAACTACTTCTTTAACCACTACATCCGCACCCCGCAAGACCGCCATGACTGGCGCTTTGCACCCTTGGATGGGCTGATGCCCAACGGGCAATTGGCTGACCTACAAGGTGTGGCACCCGCCTGGCTGGGCTTGGCAGAGTGCGATCCGTTGGTGGACGAGGGCGTTTTGTACGGTGACCGCCTGCGCATGGCGGGTGTATCGGTGGATCTGGAAATTTTCCGCGGCATGGCGCACGAGTTCATCAAAATGGGGCGGGCTATTCCTGAGGCCACCACCGCCCATTGCGACGCCGGTCGCGCTCTCAAAAAGGCTTTTTCACAATGACCGCTGCATCCCCTACATCCCCTTCAACGCTGCCAAAGCGCACCGACTTTCGCCTGTGGCACCGCTTGCGGGTGCGCTGGGCTGAGGTGGACATGCAAAAAATTGTTTTCAATGGTCACTACCTCACGTTTTTTGATAACGCCATGGGCGACTACTGGCGCTCGCTGGCGCTGCCGTATGAGTCTGCCATGCAGCAGCTCGGTGGTGACATGTTTGTCAAAAAGTCCACTCTTGAGTACCACGCCTCTGCCCGTTACGACGATGTGCTAGACGTAGGTCTGCGCTGCCAGCGGGTGGGCACCTCGTCGCTCACCTTCACCTGTGCCATCTTTTGTGGCGAGGCGCTGCTGGTGGGGTGTGAGCTGGTCTATGTGTTCGCTAGCCCCATCACCCAAAGACCGGTGCCGGTGCCTGAATTGTTGCGCACCCTTTTTTCAAGACTTTGAATCCGGCGCGCCGATTGTTCAGCGGCAAACAGGTAACTGGGCCGATGTGGGCACCCAAACGACCACCCTACGCCAAGCGGTGTTTGTGGAAGAGCAGGGCATCGATGCTGCCGTCGTGTGGGACAGTGCCGACTCCGATGCAGTGCATGCGCTCATCAGCAACCGCATGGGTTTGGCCGTGGCCAGCGCTCGCCTGCTGCAACATGCGCCCGGCGTTGGGCGTATCGGCCGCATGGCAGTGGCCCGGCCGCTCCGGGGCTCTCATTTAGGGGGCGATGTGTTGCAGATTTTGGTGGACGCGGCCCGCACGCGGGGCGACTCCGAGGTGATGCTGCATGCCCAGTGCAGCGCGCAGGGCTTTTACACCCGCCAGGGGTTTGTCGTGCGCGGCGCGGTGTTTGAAGAGGCGGGGATTCGCCACATCACCATGGCGAAGCGGCTGGATTCGGGGGCTTAGAAGCCCATGGACGCAAGCAAGTCGTCCACGTCGTCTTGCGCCAAAGCCGCCGCTGCGACTTGCGGCCCTTGGAGTTGATGCGTTTCACCCGTGAACGCAACCTCTTCACGGGCTTCGGCCTTGGGAGAGCTATCCACAAGTAGCTGCACCAATTGATGTTCGGTGCGAGAAATGATGTCAATCACTTTCTTGATGACCTGGCCCGACAGGTCTTGAAAGTCTTGCGCCATCATGATGTCGCTGAGCACATTGGCCTGGTTTTCGGCGAATTTGGCAGTGCGTTCGGCAAACTTGCCGCACACACTCATGAGCGCCCGCGCACGCTCAACATTCAATTCATCGGCGGCTGCCATGCGGGCCAGCGATTGGGACAACTCGACTCCGCGCTTGGACAAGTCGTCACATTCCGGTTTGGCGGCGTCAACCAAGTTCAACACCTTGTTAGCCGCCTCCTCGGTCATCTTGCCGACGTGGGCCAAACGATCACGCGCGTTGGGCATCTCGTCGACGATATCGTGCAACTGGTGGTTGCCCCCTAAGACCGACAAGGCCTCGTGCATTTCCCGGGTGATGGAACCCAAGCGGGAAAAGGCTTCTTCTTTGGTAAGGGCTGCTGCAGACATGGAGGTATATCAATCCCAATCGTTCAACGAATGCGGCACCCGGGAAATTCCGCGGTGCAGCGCTTGATGTAATTCAGTTTACCGCGTGTTTGGGGTTTACACGTCGTCCAGCAAAGCATAGGGCAGAGCCTGCACCAACAGTGGCGCGCCACCCACAGTGCCCACATGCAAGTCACCCTCGAGCACCGCGCTGATCTGCCCTGAAATAATGGCATCAAACCCACCGTGGGGTGCTGCTGCGGCCTGCACCACGGTTGCAACGGGCTGCTCGGGGTCGCTAGACGCAAAGACTTCTTGGCCGGCCGCCAAGGCCGTTTCACTGTGCACCAGGTAGGCGCGGCGTTTGAGCGTGCCTCGGAACTGGCTGCGGGCCACCACTTCTTGCCCGGGGTAACACCCTTTTTTGAAATTGACCCCACCGACGGACTCAAAGTTAAGCATTTGGGGCACAAAGGCCTCGACCACCGGTGCCGTGATGGTGGCCACCGCGCTGCGCACCTCACCCCAAGCCCACAGGCCTGCCGCCAGCGCAGGTCCGGCCGGTACCGGTGTGCCCACAGGCGCAATCCAAAGCTGGCGGGCAGTGCCATCCGCAGGGTAGAGGTTAAGCACAGAAATATCGCCAAAATCGCCCTTAGCCCACGCAGATGTTGCGCCACCAGCTATCGATTGTGTAGCATTTCCAGCCAGACCATAGAGTGAAAAGGCGTCACTGGCATCCGACAACTTCGCCTTGGCCCGCATCACAAACATCGACAAACGTTTGAGGGTGGCGGGCAATATGTCGCGGCTGCAAACCAGCAGCAGGTCACCACCGGGCCGCTTGAGCCCGATAAAGCTGGCCTGCATGCGCCCCTTGGCCGTGCAAAAAGCGGCCAAGCGCGCCGCATCCAAGCCCAGGAGGGAGAAATCGTGCGTCAACTGCCCGTGGATAAATTTGGCCGCATCTTCGCCCTCGACGCGGATCAAGCCCAAGTGGTTGAGGGGGCTCACGCCATTGAGGGGCGTTGTGTTTGCGCTATCGGTCACGGATTGATTCCTTTATAAGGTTTGATACTGTGAATTATCATTCCTGCCATTCATATACAGAGGATGTAGGGCTGTGCGTACTTTTATTGCTCTGGTCTTTGGCTGCATCTTGGGGCTTGCGGGGGCCAGTTTTGTGTGGCTAAACCACCGGTTTGATCTGGCTACACCGACCGTGGACTTGTCGATTGAGCCCGGCCAAAACGCGCGTGAAGTAGCAAACGACGTGGTGCAAGCGGGTGTACCCGTCAACGCAGGCGTGCTGTATGCATGGTTCCGGCTATCGGGCCATGCGCGCCAGATCAAGGCCGGCAGTTACGAACTGACGCGCGAAACCACGCCCCGCAGTTTGCTGCGCAAGCTGGTGCAGGGCGAAGAATCACTGCGCACCGTCACTTTGGTAGACGGCTGGACGTTTCGGCAAGTCCGAAGCGCCCTTAAAAAGGCCGATCAACTCAAACCCGACACGCATGAGTTGCCCGTTGCGCAACTCATGGGCAAGTTGGGCCGTCCCGGTGTGGCGCCTGAAGGGCGGTTTTACCCCGACACTTACGCCTACAGCAAAGGCTCCAGCGATGTGGCGATCTTGCAGCGCGCCATGCGGGCGATGGACGCCCACTTGGCCCAAGCATGGGCACAGCGCGACCCTAGTTCCCCGCTGGCCAACCCAGAGCAGGCATTGGTTTTGGCCAGCATCATCGAAAAAGAAACCGGCACTGCGGCAGACCGCGCCCACATATCAGCGGTTTTTAACAATCGCCTGCGTATCGGTATGCGCTTGCAGACAGACCCAACGGTCATTTTTGGCTTGGGTGAATCCTTTGACGGCAATTTGCGCAAGGTAGATTTGCTGACCGACACACCCTGGAACACCTACACCCGGGTTGGTCTGCCGCCCACCCCCATTGCTATTCCTGGCAAAGAGGCCTTGTTGGCAGCGGTGAAGCCCGGGCCGTCTAAAGCGCTGTATTTTGTGGCGCGGGGGGATGGCAGCAGTGAATTTAGCGAATCACTGGACGCGCACAATAGGGCGGTTAACAAATACCAGCGCGGACAATGAACGGACTTTTTATCAGCTTTGAGGGCATCGACGGTGCTGGCAAATCCACCCACATCGATGCAATGGCAGCAGCGTTTAAAGCCCAGGGCAGGGTGGTGACATTAAGCCGTGAGCCCGGCGGAACCCCTTTGGCCGAACAATTGCGCGGCCTGATTTTGAATGCACCCATGGACGCCATGACCGAAGCCCTGTTGGTTTTCGCCGCCCGGCGCGACCATGTGCAGCAGGTCATTGTGCCGGCCTTGGCCCGTGGCGAAGTGGTGCTGTGTGACCGTTTTACCGACGCCACCTTTGCCTACCAGGGCGCTGGGCGGGGTTTTGACAGCGGTATTTTGGCAACCCTAGAAGGTTGGGTGCAAGCATTGCCACCTGCCGATCCAAGCACGGGCGTTCCAACCCATTTGCAACCCGATGTGACCTTGTGGTTTGACCTGCCAGCCACCGTGGCGGCGCAACGTCTTGCCGGTGCCCGCGTGCCAGACAAGTTTGAATCGCAGCCGGCCGCCTTTTTTGAGAAGGTCGCTTCGGGTTACGCACAACGCCTAAGGGCTGACCCCGGCCGCTTTATCCGCATCAACGCGGATCAGGCGGCAGGTGCGGTGTGGAGCGATGTGATTGCAGCCATCACTGCCAAAGCCCTGTTATGAGCGCCGCAATGGACAACGCCCCTGCCAATACGTCTGCCTTGGCGCCGTGGATTGCGGCGCAGGCCCAGCAGCTTTTAGCCCAGCGCGGTCACGCATGGCTGCTGCACGGCCCATCAGGCCTGGGGCAATACAGTTTGGCCATGGCACTGGCCCGGGCTTGGCTGTGTGAGCAACCCAATGCCCAGGGTGCCTGTGGGCACTGCGGCAGTTGCCACGCGATTGACGTGCGCACCCATGCCGACCTGTGTGTGCTGATGCCTGAGACCACCATGCTGGCCATGGACTGGCCCTTGTCTGAGAAGGCGCAGGCCGAGGTGGACGACAAAAAACGCAAACCCAGCCGCGAGATTCGGGTGGATGCCATGCGCGATACCGTGGAGTTTTCGCAGCGAACCAGCGCCCGGGGCCGGGGCAAGGTGATACTGGTGTTTCCGGCTGAAGACATGAACCACATCACCGCCAATGCGCTGCTCAAAACCTTGGAAGAGCCGCCGGGCGATGTTAAGTTTGTGCTGGCCAGCGAGGCGGCCCACCAGTTGTTGCCCACCATTCGCAGCCGTTGCCTGGGCCATACCATGCACTGGCCCGACGCACGCGCGAGCCAAGACTGGCTTGTAGCCCAGGGTTTTTCTAGCACGCAAGCCGAACTGCTGTTGCGCGCCAGCGGCGATCGGCCCGATGACGCTTTGGCATTTGGTGCGTCCGGACGCGACCCGGGCGCTTGGGGCCATCTGCCCAAAGCTGTCGCCCAGGGTGACGTTGCTTACTTTAAAGATTGGTCCGTGCCACAAACGCTGGACGCCCTGCACAAGCTATGTCACGACATGATGGCGATGCGCGCGGGCGGCGAGCCACGCTATTTTGTGGCCGAACAACTGGGCGCCGGCAGCTCCTGGTTGGCGCTGGCGCATTGGAGCAAGGCCTTGGCGCGCGCCCGGCGCACCGTTGACCACCCGTTTAACGCGGGCTTGATGCAGGAAGCACTTGTCTTGCAGGCGCAAACCGCCCTACACTCGGACCATTGAGAGATCGCCATGTCTACAGCACCTACCCCCCCCGCGCCCCGGCCCAGTGTTATTCAGCTGGCCATCAAGGAAAAATCGGCCTTGTATGCGGCCTACATTCCCATTTTTTCGGAGGGTGGGGTGTTTATTCCCACCTCGCGTGAGTACGCTTTGGGCGACGATATTTACGTTTTGTTGTCTTTACCAGACGATTTGCAGCGCTACCCCGTAGCCGGCAAAGTGGCTTGGGTCACACCCGCGCGCGCCGCCGGTGGGCGCACCCAAGGCGTGGGCATTAGCTTTCCTAAAGACGACAAGTCCCGCCAATTGAAGTTGAAGATTGAAGAAATCCTCGGTGCCCACTTGGGCTCAGACCGCGCCACACAGACCGTTTGAGCCTTGCTAGGGCTGTGCATACTGGCGCCACTGCCGCGTCAGTTTTTCGCTGTGCACCTACTATTTGAATCCCCACCATGTTTACCGACTCCCATTGCCATTTGACATTTCCGGAGCTGAAATCGGCTATGCCTGCCATCCGCAGCGCCATGGCCGAAGCCCAGGTTGATCGTGCGCTGTGCATCTGCACGACGCTGGAAGAATTCGCCGACGTGCACCAGCTTGCCATGCAATACGACAACTTTTGGTCCAGCGTGGGCGTGCATCCGGACAACGAAGACGTACAAGAACCCAGCGTGGATGACTTGCTGCAACGTGGCGCCTTGCCGCGGGTGGTGGCCATTGGCGAGACCGGGTTGGACTATTACCGTTTGGGCGAGCGCACCCTTGCAGACATGGAGTGGCAGCGCGAGCGCTTTCGGGTGCACATCCGCGCTGCGCGCCAGTTACAAAAACCCTTGGTCATCCACACCCGCAGCGCATCAGTCGACACTTTGGCCATATTGAAGGAGGAGGGCGAAGACGGCAGTGCAGGCTGCGCAGGCGGTGTCTTTCACTGTTTTACCGAGAGCGAGGCCGTTGCACGCCAGGCGCTAGACCTGGGTTTTTACATCTCGTTTTCAGGAATACTGACTTTCAAGACTGCACAAGATTTGCGTGATGTTGCAACCTGGGTGCCGATGGATCGCCTGCTGATTGAGACCGACAGCCCCTATTTGGCACCCGTTCCGTACCGGGGAAAAACCAACAATCCATCCTACGTGCCCTACGTCGCCAAACAGCTGGCGGCTTTGAAGAACTGCAGTGTAGAGACCATTGCCCAGGCCACCAGCGACAACTTTTCGACCCTTTTTGCTGGTGTAAAAACATGAGAAATTACATTAAGTATGCTTTGTATCTAATTGTTTTTGCTTGCGTTTCTTCAGTTTATGCAGGTTCCTACGATGATTTCTTCTCTGCCATTGAGCACGACCAAGCGGATGTAGTGACAGCGCTTGTCAGCCAAGGGTTCGACCCCAACACAGTGAATGCAAAAGGGGCCCATCCAATGCTCTTGGCGGTGCGTGCGGGGTCGTTTAAAGTGATTGATGCCTTGCTGGCTGCACCGGCCATCAATGTCAACGCACTGACTGAGCAAAGCGAAAGCCCGCTCATGCTGGCTGCGCTGGCGGGCAATGTCGATGTGTGCCAAAAACTGATTGATGCGGGAGCCGACATTAACAAGCCTGGCTGGACTGCGCTGCATTACGCCGCGACCAGTGGAAACGTGCCAATCATCAAAATGCTGCTGGAGCACCATGCCTACGTCGACACCGAATCACCCAACGGCAGCACGCCGCTGATGATGGCGGCCAAGTACGGCACAGCCGACGCCGTGCGGGCGCTGCTGGACGGTGGCGCCGATCCCATGGTCAAAAACAGCTTGGACCTAACTGCGCTGGACTTCGCGTATTCCAACAACCGCAAAGATGCGGCTGAGTTGATTGGTGCCTATGTGCGTGCCAAACAGCCGAAGGGAAGCTGGTAAAACTTGATTGAAAGCCATGGCTGGCTTTGCCATGTTTACTTTATACGATGTATATTATGTTAAGTTAATAATACGTGTGTGCATGCCTCGATAATCCTCGCTCCTATTTGTCTGCTGCTCTATGACCCAAACTACCGCCCCCGCTTGCCCCCAATGCACCTTGGAAAACACGTATCCCGATGGCGCCAACTATGTCTGTGCTGACTGCGGCTACGAATGGCCTTTGGTGTCCACAACCTCCGCCGACGACGATGCCGACGCGGTTGTCAAAGACTCTAATGGCCAAGTGCTGCAGGATGGCGATGCCGTGGTGTTGATCAAAGACCTGAAGGTCAAGGGATCATCCACGGTCCTGAAGATGGGCACCAAGGTCAAAAGCATACGCCTGGTTGGTGGCGACCATGAGGTCGATTGCAAGATGGACGGCGGCAGCTTCATGCTAAAAGCATGTTTCCTCAAGAAGGCTTGAATGCCGCAAAACTTTATGCAAAATCGGCCTCTAGCCCTCGCAGATATTGCGTAAGCAGCTCTGCTTTTGATAGCAACCGCGGCGAATAAATTGCCCATTCATCGCCGCGGCCAGCGCGCTATTTAGTGGTGGTGGCCGTGCTCGCCGTGCACATGTTTGTGGGCGATCTCTTCGGGTGAGGCTGCGCGCACATCCACCACTTTGACCGTCACTTTCAGTGCCTGGCCAGCCAAGGGGTGGTTGGCGTCCAGGTGAACGACCGGACCTTTGATTTTGACGACGTTGAAAACTACTTCATTGCCATCATCACCACGGCCTTGCAGTTGGCCGCCCACTTTGACGCCAACCGGGAACTCGCTTTTAGGAATGGTGCGCACCAAGGATTCGTCACGCGCGCCAAATGCGTCTTCGGCGGACAAGGCCAGCGTGGTTTGAAAGCCCACTTCTTGGCCCTCTAGCGCGGCCTCGATTTTGGGGAAGGTGTTGTCGTAGCCGCCGTGCAGGTAGACGGTGGGTTCTTTGCTGTCGTTGATCAGCTTGCCGGTGGCGTCGGCTACTTTGAACTGCAGGGTTACGGCGGTGTCTTTGGTGATTTTCATAGAAATGTCAGAGTAACCCGAAGCGGGCGTTATGAATTAGCAGAGGGGCGATTATCGGTTGCTCGGCTGTGTATAGCCCGGATGCAACCCGGACGCTGGACGGCAGGGGATTTTGCTCCGTGTCCCCCGGCCTGCGGCCTCCTCCTTTACCTGCGCAAAATCCCCTACCGCCCAGCGTCCTAGTCAGTCGCCGCTATCGGGGGCGATGGACTTGGCGTAGTCGTACAGGGCGCTCAGGATGGCCTGGCTATGCGCATCTGTGGGTTCTGCCAAACTGTCTAATTCGCTCAACAACTGCTTTACGCTGCGCGCCCCGCCCTGCCCGTCCAGCAACCGCGCGGCGATATGGGCTTGCCAACGCTGGGCTTCGTCGGCACTTAAAGATTCTGGGAAATTGCGCGCCCGGTAACGAAACAGCAGCTCTGGCAAGCGGGTGTCGTCAAAGCCGGGGTGGGCGTGGGCCAACTCGGCGCCTGACATGGCCCGCAGGGCATCTAGTCGGCGGCGGTCGGCATCGCCCACAAAGCCGTCGTACAGGGCGCTGTCCACATCGCTGGGCGTGGATTCGGGCGCCTGGGCATACACCGCGCTCCAGATCGCGCTCATATCCGGCAAATCACGGGCCAAGGCAGCGTGGTGCAGTTGGGCGTCCACGTCAATACCCCAGCGCTGGGCCATGGCGGGGGTCAGCACCTTGAGGTTGGCCATCACCATGGGCGACTTGTTCAGGTGGATGCTTTTCAGCGGCAGGCGTGCCACGCCAGCGGGCAGGTCTGCCGCCTTGGTGAACATGCGCAGGCGGATGTCGGCGGCGTTGAGCGTGGCCAACGCGCGCGGGTCGTGCAGCAGCTCCCAGGCCAGCAGTTCGTTTTTGTTATGCGGGTGCATGGCCAGTGGCCACATCAGGGCCAGGCAACCCCGCTCTGCGCCAAACATGCCCGACACATGCCAAAACGGCTTCGCGCGCGCCTGGGTGGCGGGCAAGCCCAGCTCCACCAACACGCGGCGCTTTTTGTGCAGGCCCAGGCAAAAGTCAAACAAGCGGGGCTGCGCGGTTTTGACCAGTCGCGCCAGGGCAATGGTGGCGCGCACATCGCTGAGTGCGGCGTGCGCGGCTTCGTGAACCAAGCCGTTGGCGGCGGTCAAGTCTGTCAGCTTGAAGCTGGCACCGCCATCTGGCTTGCTGAGCCAATTGATGCCGTCTGGCCGCAGTGCGTAGGCGGTGCGCACCACGTCGAGCAGGTCCCAGCGGCCGCAGTCGTTTTGCCACTCGCGGGCGTAGGGGTCTATCAGGTTGCGCCAAAACAGGTGGCGGGTGAATTCGTCGTCAAACCGAATGGTGTTGTAGCCCACGCCGATCGTGCCGGGCAGCGACAGCGCCTGTGCAATGGTGGCGGCAAACTGCCACTCGGGCACGCCGTGCTGCAGGCAGTGCTGCGGGGTGATGCCGGTAATCAGGCACGACACGGGGTCGGGCAAAAAGTCGGGTGCCGGCTGGCAATACAGCATCAGGGGCTCGCCCACCTCGTTCAGATCGGCATCGGTGCGGATGGCGGCAAACTGTGCCGGGCGGTCGCGCCGGCCGTTGGCACCAAAGGTCTCATAGTCGTGCCACAGAAATGTGAGCGGCGAAATGAAGGTGTCGGTGGCAATGGTTGATACAGGGTCCATGGTGGTGCAACACTACACTATTGCTTAACCCACCCACTGCTGCAGGACACGCCCGATGCATTCACTGCCACCCGACACCGTTGCCCGCCTACTGGGCGCCGCCCAAGCCGCCCGCGCCCGCGCCCATGCGCCCTACTCCCACTACGCCGTGGGCGCCGCTGTGCTGGACGAAAACGGCCAAGTGCACGCCGGTTGCAACGTCGAAAACGCCGCCTACCCCCAAGGCTGGTGCGCGGAGGCCACGGCGCTGGGCGCCATGGTGATGGCAGGCGGCCGCCACCTTAGGGCAGTTTTGGTTGCAGGGCCTGGGCCGTTGGTTATTAGCCCCTGTGGTGGCTGCCGCCAAAAGCTGCGCGAATTTGGCGCGGACGACCTACCCGTTTTGAGCGCCGACCCCACCGGCGTGGTGGGCAGTTGGACGCTGGGCGAACTGCTGCCTGCCAGCTTTGGGCCGGAGCACTTGCCATGAGCGAGGCTATTGCCGCCGCCGTTGCCAAGCTGCAGAACACCTTTGGCGCGGCACCCGATGTGGCGGTGGTTTTAGGCTCTGGCTGGTCTGCGGCTGCCCAGCACATGCAAGACGTACGCCGCCTGCCCTATGCCGAGTTACCCGGTTTTAGGGCCACCCATGTAGAAGGCCATGTGGGCGAAATCGTGCTGGGGCGCTGCGGCACCCGCAGCGTTGCCATGCTGTGCGGGCGCACCCACACCTACGAGACTGGCGACTGCGCCGCCATGGCTCCGGCGCTGCGAGCACTGCGGGCCTGGGGGGTGCAGATATTGGTGCTGACCAACGCCGCAGGTAGCCTGCGCGCCCACATGCCGCCGGGCAGCCTGATGCTGATTGCCGACCACATCAACGCCCCGCAGCGTTCGCCCTTGGTGGGCGAAACTGGCAGCAGCCGCTTTGTGGACATGGGCGCAGCCTACGACCCTGCCCTGCGCGTCCACGCCCTGCAAGTCGCCCACGCGCGCCAACAGCTATTAGCCGAGGGCACCTACCTATGGGCGCTAGGCCCGCAGTTTGAAACCCCAGCCGAGATCCGCATGTTCGCCGCCTGGGGCGCCGACGCGGTGGGCATGAGCACCGTGCCAGAGACGATAGTCGCGCGCCACTGCGGCCTGCGGGTGCTGGGCCTGTCGCTCATCACCAACATGGCGGCGGGCCTGTCCAACGAGACCCTTTCCCACGCCGCCACGCTACAGCAAGCCAAGGCATCGGGCGACACCGCAGCCGGGTTCTTGACCGCGCTGCTGGCTAGCCTGCCCAACCCAACATAGCCAGACAAAGCCAGACACTACCCAACCTATGCCATAGAGTGCACTACTTTCACTATCAATTTAATAGCTCCTTGCGCACGTTCCATGAGGGCTAGAGCCCTATTTGACCCATAAATTCATGCCCCAAAACCTGTCCCACCACGATGCCGCCCACTTGGCGCTGCGCTGCCTAGACCTCACCAGCCTGAACGACGCCGACACCACGGCCGACATTGCCGCCCTGTGCCAGCGCGCCCAAACACCCTTTGGCCCTGTAGCCGCCGTGTGTGTGTGGCCCCGTTTTGTGGCGCAGGCACGCAGTCTGCTGCCACCCAGCGTGCGGGTGGCGGCGGTGGCGAACTTTCCCGATGGCGCGCTGGACTTAACCCGCGCCCTGGCCGATGTGCAGCAGATCGTGGCGTCTGGCGGTGACGAGGTCGATGTGGTGCTGCCCTACCGCACCCTGATGCAGGGTGCGCCCGACAGCTTTCAGGCCTGTGCCGATTTTTTGGCCCAGGTGCACACCGCCTGCGGACCGCTCACGCTCAAGGTCATTATTGAGAGCGGTGTGCTGCACAGCCCCGCCCTCATCGCGCAAGCCACGCAACTGGCCATCGCTTCTAGGGCCGATTTTGTGAAAACCAGCACCGGCAAAACCGCCGTATCCTCCACGCTGGATGCTGCCGCCGCGATGCTGCGCACCATAGCCGCCAGCGGCAACACCACGGTGGGCTTCAAAGCATCGGGTGGCATCCGCACGGTGCAAGATGCCCAGCCTTACTTAGCGTTGGTGGCAGATGTGCTGGGCGCAGACGCCCTCACCCCCCAGCGCTTTCGCTTTGGCGCCAGCGGCTTGTTGACCGATATTGAGGCGGTATTGGGTGGCACCACCGCTACGGCCACCACCACCGTCAGCCCTGCCGGGTATTGAACCAAACCTACCGATGCTCGCCCAAGAAATCATCCGCACCCAACGCGACGGCCAAGCGTTAAGCACGGCTCAAATTCAGCACTTTGTGCGCGGCCTGGTCGACCACAGCTGGAGCGAAGGCCAAGTGGCCGCGCTGGCCATGGCCATATTTATGCGGGGTATGGGCCGCGCCGAATGCATCGCCCTGACCCATGCCATGCAACACTCGGGCCGCATCATGGACTGGCCCGATATGCCCGGCCCGGTGCTAGACAAACACTCTAGCGGCGGCGTGGGCGACAAGGTTAGCCTGATGCTGGCGCCCATGGTGGCGGCGTGCGGCGGCTTTGTGCCCATGATCTCAGGCCGTGGCCTGGGCCACACCGGCGGCACCTGCGACAAGCTCGACGCCATTCCCGGCTACAACCCCACGCCCGACGCCGCCCTGTTTGACCGCGTGGTGCGCACGGTTGGCTGCGCGATCATCGGCCAGACGGCGGACTTGGCCCCGGCCGACCGGCGCCTGTATGCCATCCGCGACGTGACCGCCACGGTGGAGAGCGTGCCGCTGATCACCGCCAGCATCTTGTCCAAAAAACTGGCCGCCGGGCTGCAAGGCCTGGTGATGGATGTGACCTGCGGCAACGGCGCCTTTGCCGACACCCCAGCCATGGCCGACGAACTGGCCCACAGCATCGTCGCCGTGGCCAATGGCGCGGGCCTAAAAACCACCGCGCTCATCACCGACATGAACCAAGTGCGCGGCCGCAACGTGGGCAACGCGCTGGAAGTAGCCGAAGCCATTGCCTACCTCACCGGTGATGCCGCCGACGGTGGGCGCAGTGGGGACAGCGGGCGCGACCCGCGCTTGCACGCAGTCACCCTAGCGCTGGGCGCCGAGCTGCTGGTGCTGGGCGGCTTGGCCCCCGATACCGCTGCGGCCCAAACCCAACTGCAAGCCGCACTGGACAGCGGCGCCGCAGCCCAGCACTTTGCCCGCATGGTGGCCGCACTGGGCGGCCCCACCGATTTATTGGAGCGCCCGCAGGCGCATCTGGTGGCAGCACCCGTGGTTTTGCCGGTGCCTGCGCCCCGCGCCGGCACTTTAACCGCCATGCAAACGCGCCAGATCGGCTTAGCCGTTGTGGAACTAGGCGGTGGGCGGCGCAAAGCGGGCGACCCGGTTGACTGGCGTGTGGGCCTGAGTCAGGTTGCGCCATTAGGGCAATCATTGGCGGTGGGCGACACCCTCGCCTGGGTGCACGCCGCAGACCAAGCCAGTGCCGAATGGGCGATTTTGCAGCTGACGGCGGCGTGCACCATCAGCGAAGGCGATTCGCCCTGGCAAGCCTCTGCCTGCATCATGGAGCGCGTAGGCACACAGCTTACTGAATGAGCAGAAGGCGCGACATAAAACAGTGCTCTTTTTGCAGATGCTGCATAGGTGCGATTTAGGCAACCGATTGCACCTCTAGCCCTCGGTTACATTGCGCAAGCAGCTATATTTTTTATAGCATATGCACAGCTGGGACGCGTCCTCTGGACCAAAAGCGCGGCGTCGCTCATCAATGAGGGATTTACATCAGCGTGAAGAGCGAATAAGAGGCGGCCAGCTCGAATGCGAAAATTCCAACGCCGCATCCAACACGTCCATAAAGGGGTTTGGGGTGCAGTGGAACAGAAAACCCGGTTAAGAGGCCAATTTGAACCCGGATGGCCACCCAAATTCCCCCGGGTATGGCCACTTCAAAATCCCCCACCTGAGAAATCGGGAATAGGGGTGTAAAGCCGACGCCGTTGGCACCTGTTTGGCGGGACGCAAATCCGACCTTC
>JBBRNS010000042.1:0-22232 GCA_038230175.1 Burkholderiales bacterium | reverse complement strand
CCATTGGCCGCAAACGCGGCGCGCTGCTGCCCGGCGGGCGCATTAACCTGCAAAAGGCCGCTGAGGTGGCGATTTATGACTTCCGCCAGGCTAGCCTGGGTAACGTCACGCTGGAAACACCCGAAGAGTTCGCCCAGTGGCTGGCCCACGGCGAGAAGATGGACGCCGAGCGCAAGGTCAAGAAAGACGCCATTGAGCTGGACCGGGCGATCCGCTTCAAGAAGATTGCCCGCCCCGCGCGCAAGGCCGATACCCAGCCTGAGAATTTAGATTAAATCGGCCTCTAGCCCTCATAGAACGTGCGCAAGCAGCTACGAAAGTAATAGCAATATGAAAACCATCCTCCCCCTGCAACTGCTGGTGCACCCCGACCGCAATGACCCGCAGCCCTTGGTGATTTACCACGGCCGCAATTGCCCCGACGGTTTTGCCGCCGCCCTGGCTGCACGCCTGTACTACGGCGACACGGCCGAATACCTGGGCTTGGACCATGGCGACGCCAAGACGGTGGACGACCTGCCCGCACTCACCGGGCGGGCGGTTTACATACTGGACTTCTCGTTCTCACCCGAGATCCTGGGTGCCATTGAGCAGCGCGCAGCCAAGCTGGTGCTGCTTGACCACCATAAAAGTGCGGCCGAAAAACTCACCGGCTTTGCCTGCCGCTGCGGCGTGGTGCACTTTGACATGGACAAGTCGGGCGCGCGTTTGGCGTGGGAGTTTTTCCAGCCTGATCAACCCGTACCAGAGCTGGTTAAATTCATTGAAGACCGCGACATCTGGGTCTGGCAGTACCCCCAGAGTGCCAGCTTTTTGGCTGCGTTGGACATGGAAGCTTTTGACTTTACCCGCTGGAACGAGATCGCCCAATTCAACGCCGAGCAACTGCAGCAGTTCATGGCGCGCGGTCAGGCCATGGACGAGAAGTTTGCCAAGCTCGCCGCAGACATTGCCGACGGCGCGCAGGCGCTGGTCTTCAACGGCCAAAGCGGCCTGATGGTCAACGCCCCCGGCGTGTTCCACAGCCTGGTGGGTGATATGTTGTCCAAAAAAAGCGGCACATTCGCCCTGATGTGGTCGGCGGGCAAGGGCGGCATTGTCAAAGTGGGCCTGCGTTCACAGCGCAACTTTGATTGCATTCCTCTGGCTGAAAGCATGGGCGGCGGCGGCCACGCGCAGGCGTGCGGTTTCAAAATCAGCGCGGACCGCTTGCCCGCCCTAGTGGGTGGGGTGCTGGATAAATAATCATGACCTACACCACACTGGCCACCCAAATCGACGATGGCATCCTCACCCTCACGCTCAACCGGCCTGAGCAGATGAATGCCTTCATCGTGGAAATGGCCCACGAGCTGGTGGACGTGTACCGCAGCGCCAGCGCCAACGATGCAGTGCGCGCCATTGTGGTCACCGGCGCCGGCAAAGCCTTTTGTGCCGGTATGGACCTGAGCCGCGAGGGCAATGTATTTGGCCTGAATGAAGACCTGCAGCCCACGATACAGGACATGCAAGACCGCTTGGAAGACCCAGCGATCATCCAAGGCGTGCGCGACACCGGCGGCATGGTGTCACTCGCGGTGTTTGACTGCACCAAACCCGTCATTGGCGCCATCAACGGCGCAGCGGTCGGCATAGGCGCCACCATGACACTGCCCATGGATGTGCGTCTGGCGTCGGACAAAGCGCGTATAGGTTTTGTGTTCGGTCGCATCGGCATCGTGCCCGAGGCATGCTCTAGCTGGTTTTTGCCGCGTATTGTGGGCATCTCTCAGGCGCTGGAGTGGGTGTATTGCGCCGACATTTTGGAGCCCGAAGAAGCCCTGCGCGGCGGGCTGATCAAAGCCATCGTGCCGCACGACCAGCTGCTGGCCGAGGCCCACAAACTGGCCCACCGCATGACCGACAAGCGCTCACCCGTGGCCACCGCGCTGGCGCGGCAGATGCTGTACCGCAATTCTGCTCAGCCGCACCCGCTTGCGGCGCACCAGGTCGACTCGCTGGCCATGTTTTACACCAGCGTGGGCGACGGCAAAGAGGGCGTGCGTGCGTTTCTCGAAAAACGCCCGGCTGACTTTCAGGGCAAGCCGTCGGCCGACATGCCGGGGTTCTATCCGTGGTGGTGAAGGTGCCCGGCGTTGGGTGAAACAATTGCGGCTGCGTACTGATACAGACCTGAATTGAAACCAGCGACATGATGCAACGCCCCCGATTTCTGTCCGACAACTACATGCTGCTGATGATCGCCACGGTGATCGCAGCCAGCCTCTTTCCCTGCTCTGGCATGGGCGCGGTGGTGTTTAACGGGGTCACCAATGCGGCCATTTGCTTGCTGTTTTTTCTGCATGGCGCCAAGCTGCCGCGTGAGGCGGTAATAGCTGGTGCGGCCCACTGGCGTCTGCACCTGACCGTGCTGGCCAGCACCTTTGTCGTGCTGCCCCTTCTGGGCTGGGCACTCAAACCCGTGCTGTCGGGCTTGGTTACGCCCGAGCTGTACCTGGGTGTTTTGTTTGTCTGCGTGTTACCGTCCACCGTGCAGTCATCCATCGCCTTTACTGCTGTGGCGCGCGGCAATGTGTCCGCTGCCATTTGTGCCGCGTCGGCGTCTAACCTGCTGGGTGTTTTTTTGACGCCGGTATTGGTTGGGCTGCTGGTGGTGTCTCACAGCGGAGGAGTCCCGCAGTTGGATGCGATCCGCAACATCGCCTTGCAGTTGCTGCTACCTTTTATTGCCGGGCAGGTGGCGCGTCGCTGGATTGGGGGGTGGATCGAATCGTCCAAGACCCTGCTCAAGGTGGTGGACCAAGGCTCCATCCTGCTGGTGGTCTACACGGCCTTCAGCGAAGCGGTGATCCAGGGCTTGTGGCAGCAATTGCCGGGTCATTCCATGTTGGGACTGTTTGTGGTCAATGGCGTATTGCTGGCCTTGATTATTCTGATCACAACCTATGGCAGCCGCTGGTTGGGCTTTAACAAGGAAGACGAAATTACCATCGTTTTTTGTGGCTCCAAGAAGAGTATGGCCAGTGGCATCCCTATGGCAAAAGTCCTTTTTGCCGGCCAAGCGCTCGGCACGATGGTGTTGCCGCTCATGCTGTTTCACCAGTTTCAGCTGATGGTTTGCGCCGTGCTGGCACAGCGTTATGCGGCGCGCACCGCGATGGTTAACGCGGATGCCTCCGGCGAAAAATAAACCTGACGCTGGATCACACAGATATGATGGCTGCGCGGAAAGTCAGACATCGACACCTGGCGCCCGCTTTTAAGTGCGTTCCAGCGATTACTTCGCTTTGGGCGAGGGCAACACAGACGCCCCCACCTGCGTCACCGGTCCATCCGCAAAGCCCACCTTGGGTTCGTTATTTAACGTATTCCGTTCAGTGGAGAAACTGCCTACGATCTGCTAAGAACTTTTACTTTCTCTTCGCAGGATGCCATGGCAAACCAACAGACTCCTACGCACACCCACGCGGTTGTGGGTGGTGGCACTAAGAAGATTCTCTACACGCTCAAAACCGTTGCGCACATTGGCCTGCTCAATTCAGCCAAAGCGCTGCGCAGCAACAACGCCTGTAAAGCCTGTGGCTTAGGCATGGGCGGTCAGCGCGGGGGTATGACGAACGAGTTGAATGAGTTCCCCTCGGTGTGCAACAAAAGTATCCAGGCGCAATCGACTGACATTCAAGCGCCGATTCCGCGCGAAGTCTTTGACCACACGATTGACGATTTCGCGAAACTGTCTGCCCATGAGTTAGAGCACCTTGGGCGGCTCAATACCCCTTTGTACAAATCTGTCGGCAGTCAGCAATACCAACCCATTGAATGGGATGCTGCCTTGCAATTGATGGCCGCGCGCTTTAAAGCGACAGACCCGGCGCGCAGCTTCTTTTACACATCCGGGCGTTCGTCCAACGAGGCAGGCTTTGTGCTGCAACTGTTGGCGCGGCTGTATGGCACCAACAATGTGAACAATTGTTCGTTTTACTGCCACCAAGCCACCAGCGTGGGTTTAGAGAACACCATTGGCACCGGCACCGCCACTATTTCGCTCGAAGACTTGGCACAGAGCGATTGCATTTTTGTGATTGGCGCCAACCCTTCGTCCAACCACCCACGCTTTGTGCACCAGCTTAAAAACTGCAGAGAGCGCGGTGGCCAAGTCATTGTGATTAACCCGGCCAAAGAGCCGGGTCTTGTGCGGTTTGCGATTCCAAAAAGCGCCAAGTCTTTGCTTAGCGGTGGCACCTGGATCGCATCGGAATACGTGCAGCCAAAAATTGGCAGTGATCTGCTGCTGCTCAAGGGCATCGCCAAAGCGCTGATTGAAAGCTTTGCGATCGACCTCAAATTTATTCAAAACCACACCGACAACTTTGTTGCCTTTGCACAGGACATTGCCAGCACGCACTGGCCTGAGGTGGTTGAGGGCACCGGCGTGGCTGAAGCCGACATTCGCAAGCTTGCAGCCGACTATGCCAAGGCGAAGCACGCGGTTTTTGCATGGGGCATGGGCATTACCCACCACCTCAACGGCGTGGCTAATGTAGAGGCCATCGCCAACCTAGCCTTACTGCGGGGCATGGTGGGTAAGCCGGCTGCTGGCCTGCTGCCGCTGCGCGGGCACAGCAATGTGCAAGGCATTGGCACGGTAGGGGTCAAGCCAGTGTTAGCGGACGATGTTTTTGCCCAGATAGAGGCGCAGCTAAAAGTGCAATTGCCCCGCACAGAGGGCATGGATACGCTGGCGTGTGTTCAATCGGCGTTTGACAACAAAATCGACGCGGCCTTGATCATGGGCGGTAATTTATTCTCCGCAACGCCCAACAGTGCGTGGGCCAAAGCGGCGCTCAACCAGATTGGCTTTAAAGCCTTTTTAACCACCACCCTGAACCGCAGCCACGTGGCGGGTGTGGAGACCAGTGAGGCGCTCATACTGCCGGTCAGCGCCCGTGATGAAGAGTGGCAACCTACCACGCAAGAGTCGATGTTTAACTATGTGCGCTTGAGTGATGGCGGCATCACGCGCCTTTCCAACGTGCGCCCCGAGGTCAGCATTTTGTGCGACCTGGCTCAGCAGCTATTGCCCAACTGCCCGCTGGACTTTGCGCAATTTAAGCAACACAACACCATTCGCGCCGCCATTGCCGCCACGGTGCCGGGCATGAGCGAACTCAAAGACATCGGCACCACCCAACAAGAATTCACCATTAAAAACCGCTTGCTCAGAACGCCAACATTCAACACCGCCAGCGGCAAAGCCAAGTTCTATGTGGCGGCAAACCCGGCAGCCATCGCAAGTGAAGCGTTCCCTTTTGTGCTGGCCAGTATCCGCAGCGAAGGGCAATTTAATTCGATTGTTTATGAAGAGCGCGACAGCTACCGCGGCACCGACACCCGCTGGTCAGTCTTGATGAATGCAGACGACATGGCCTGCATGGGCATTGCCGCTGGCGCGCTGGTCACCATCACCTCCGCCGTGGGCGCTATGCACCAGGTCAAAGTATTTGCATTTGGTCTGCCGCGCGGCAATGCCATGGCGTATTACCCCGAGGCCAATGTACTGATCGGCACCGCGCACGACCCGCGCAGCAAAACACCGGCGTTTAAGTCGGTCGCGGTCGCTATTGCGGCGTATGCAAATTGATCCTGTGCCGTTCATGGGTTCTGTGACTTCGAACTTGCCGAGATGAGTGCCTGAGTAGCCACTATTATTATGATAGCTGCCTGCGCAAGTAATACGAGGGCTAGCGGCCAATTTCATCTAAAATGCTCGCCTGCATCAGTCCCCAAAAACCACGCCCTCACGCCGGGGGTCTGCGCCACCAAAGTAGCCTGTGGCCGTGCGCTCGATGGCCTGCAGGCCGCTGGGCAGCGGGGTTTGTACAACCGTGTGACCGCGCGCTTGCAAGGCTTGCACGGTGGCGGCATCGAATCGGTCCGCTTCCAGCAGCAGTGGGCCGCCCACGGTGCCAAAGTTGGGTAGGTTGATGGCCTGCTGGGCGCTCAGGCCCCAGTGCAGCATGCCGTAGAGCGCCTTGGCGGTGAAGTGGATGATGTGCGCGCCGCCGGGGCTGCCCGCACTGGCCAGCAGCTGCCCACTGGCTTTGTCAAACACCAGCGTGGGTGCCATCGATGAGCGCGGGCGTTTGCCCGGCTCCACCCGGTTGGCGATGGGCTTGCCCGCCGCGTCAGTGGGCACAAAGCTGAAGTCGGTCAACTCGTTGTTCAGTAAGAAACCGCCCGCCAGGCCCACGCCACGATTGACCATTAGGCGCGCGCCCCACGCGTCTTCAATGGTGCTGGTCATGGCCAGGGCGTTGCCATACGCGTCGACCACCGAGATGTGCGAGGTGCCGTATTCGACCTGCTCTGGCATGGGCGCGTAGCTGACCTGCATTTCCCCCGGCGTGCCGGGTAGGGCGTTGGGCATGCGTGGGCTACTAGGGCGGGGGTCTATGGCCTTGGCGCGCTCTGCCAAGTAGCCGGGAGCCAGCATGGTGGCCCAATCGCCGCCCGGTGCGGTCACAAAAGCGGGGTCGGCCACATACTGGGCGCGGTCGGCAAAGGCCAGGCGGGCGGATTCGGTGTAGATGTGCAGCCAATCGGCGCTGGGCACGCCGCTGGCCGATAAGGGTAGGGTGGCTGCAGCGGTGTGCTGCAGTTGGCCCAGTATTTGGCCGATGGCAATGGCCCCAGAGCTGGGTGGCGGCATGCCGCAGATGCGGTAGTCCCGCGTGGCGCTAAAGGCAGTGGGTCGGGTGGTTCCTGTAGCGCTTGTGGTGGCTGGGGCCAAGGAGGTAGGACGCGCAGCCACGGTGTAGTCAAAACACAGGGACTGGCGCACCACAGGCTGGTAAGCAGCCAAGTCGTTTTCGCTAAGGGTGCCGGGGTTGCTGGGGTGGCTTTGCACTTTGGCCGCAATGGCGCGGGCCACGTCGCCACGCATGAGCCCGGTAGGGCCTTCAAGGGCAATACGTTGCAGCACGGCTGCTAGCTCAGGGTTGCGCAGCACATGGCCTGCGGGCCAGGGCATGCCTTGGGGATCATAAAAATAGGCGGCGGCTACCGGGTCGGCTTTAAGGGCCGTTTCCTTGGCCAGCAGGGTTGCCATGCGTGGGCTGATGGAAAACCCCGCATTTGCCAGCGCAATGGCTGGGGCAAACAACTGCGCCCATGGCAGGCGCCCGTGCTGCTGGTGCGCCAGGGCCAGCATTGCCACGGTGCCAGGCACACCCACAGCGCGACCACCCACCGCCGCGTTGGCAAAGGCCATGGGTTTGCCGTCAGTGTCTAAAAACAGCGTGGATGTGGCGCCAGCCGGAGCGGTCTCGCGGCCATCAAACGCTTGCGTGGTTTTGCCGTCAAAGTGCAGCAAGAAGGCGCCACCGCCCAGGCCGCTGCTTTGCGGCTCCACCAGCGCCAGCACCATTTGCACGGCAATGGCCGCGTCCACCGCGCTGCCGCCAGCGCGCAGTATCTGCAAACCGGCCTCGGTCGCCAAGGGGTTGGCCGCAGCCACGGCGTATGTTTTGGTGGCCCAGCCTGGCTTGGCGGTGAGGCCACTGGCGCCCTCGGGCTGGGCTGGTGGGCTGGGCGGCTGCGGCATATGGGGGGCAGCGCAGCCCGCCAACAACACGATCGCGCTCAGGCAGGGGAGTAGGCGTCGAGGGTTCATGGTGTAGCGGTGCCGTTGCGTGTGGGTTCAAGTGGGGGGTGTCGAGCCATTATCCTTAGTGTTTTGCCACACTATTTGGAATCACCATGACGACCCCGTATGAAAAAGGCCTGGCCACCCGCAAAGCGGTAATGGGCGAAGAGTTTGTCGCCGCAGCCATTGCCAACACCACCGCCTTTACCCAGCCCATTCAAGACCACATCAACCGCGCAGCCTGGGGCGACACGTGGCAGCGCCCGGGGCTAGACCTTAAAACCCGCAGCTTGATTACGGTGGCGATGCTCACCGCGCTGGGTAAGCAAAATGAACTCAAAGGCCATGTGCGCGGTGCGCTGAACAACGGCGCCACAGTGGAAGAGATTCAAGAGGTGCTGCTGCACGCCACCATTTACTGCGGTGTGCCGGCGGCAGTGGAGGCGTTTCGCTCAGCCAACGAGGTGGTGGGCGGCCTTAAGGTGTAGCGGCTTGGTTTAAACGCAGGCGACACCTATTTAATGTCGTCGATCTGGGTGGCGGCAAAGCCGTGGTCGTCGTCATCGTCGTCTGCGCGAGGCAGGTCGGCGGCTGTGCGCGGTAGATCAAATTTCGGCTTCGTGGGGGCTGGCGCTGGCGTGGCTGGCTTCGTTGCAGCCGCTGAGACCGGTTGCGTTGACAGCGTTGGCGTTTTTGCCAGTGCAGGCGCCGTTTTGATAATCCAAAAATCGTGTTTTGGAAACTGGGTATGCGGGCAACCACAGTCGTGCGCAAATTGCCAGCTGAAGAGGTGGTTTGCGGGCGTGACGGATGGGTCAATGCGCCTAAGGCCGTCTACGATGCCATGTTCAATGGCGACTGCGTAGTGCATTAGTGCGTCGTGCCATTGGCGCACGACCAGTTGAACCATGACGGACTGTCCTTGGGTGGTCAGCTGTGTGGGCACGGTCTCGCAGCCAATCCAGTGGACGGGTATGCCGTTGTGCCGCAGCACGTTTTGCAGGGTCAGGCGCAGTAACTCACGCTGCGTGGTGCTAGCCTGGGCGACAGTGGGCTTTACTGGCGTGCCCACAGGGGCCGACTTTGCCGCTTTTCGGCGCTTGCGGCCTAAGAAATCAAACATTTTTTCCCTCCCCCCACTTTTCTGGTGCGACCGATTATGGGTACTTTATGGCGGCGGCGCTGGCTGGTTGACAGGGATTATCAAATGCGATAAATTACTAACCAGTAGGTCATTAAAAACCTAATCCCCCGCCTAAATCCTTACCCATTGGTTGATTCCATGATGCATTTCAAGTCCATCGGCGGTGTAGCCGCGCTCGCCGCGACCGCACTCGTTTTGAGCGCCTGCTCCAAGCCCACACCCACGGCTGAGCCCGTTCGGGCGGTAAAAATTGTGACCCTTGGCGTGCAGTCCATGCAGTCGGGGTCTGAGTTTTCGGGCGAGGTGCGCGCGCGGGTCGAGTCGCGCCTAGGCTTTCGGGTGGGCGGCAAGATCGTGCTGCGCCAGGCCCAACTGGGGCAACACGTCAAAGCTGGTGAGGTGCTAGCCCAGCTAGACCCGCAGGACTATCAGTTGTCGGCCCAGGCGGCAAAAGCGCAGGTGGCGGTGGCCACCACCAACCGCGACTTGGCGGCGGCCGATTTCAAGCGATTCAAAGAGTTGCGTGACAAAAACTTCATCAGCGGTGCCGAGCTGGAGCGCCGCGAGGCCAGTCTAAAGGCCGCACAGGCACAGGTAGACCAGGCGCAGGCCCAGCTGTCTGGCCAGGGCAACCAAGAGGCGTATACCAAGCTGGTAGCCAGCAGCGCCGGCGTAGTCACGGCGGTGGAATCCGAGGTGGGCCAGGTGGTGGTGCCAGGCGCCCCGGTGGTGCGTGTGGCGCAAGATGGCCCGCGTGACGTGGTGTTCGCAGTGCCCGAAGACAAGGTGGCCATGATCAAGGTGGGCTCAGCTGTGGATGTGCGGGTATGGGCCTCAAACGCTGAATTTAAGGGTGTAGTGCGTGAAGTGGCTGCCAGTGCAGACCCGGTCACCCGCACCTTTGGCGTTAAGGTGGCTATGGATACGGCAGACAAATTGGCGTTGGGGACCACAGTTTCGGTGGCGCCCCATGCGTTTGACCGCAGCGGTATGCAAGTGATTAAGCTGCCCACCAGTGCCTTGGTCAAAGAGGGCAATACCGCCGCGGTGTGGGTGCTGGATGCCACCAGCATGACGGTGAATCTGCAGCCTATTCAGGTTGCCACGGCCGATGGCAATGATGTGGTGATTGCCGGCGGCTTGCAGCCCGGCATGCAGATTGTGTCGGCCGGAGTACATGTGCTGGCGCCGGGTCAGAAAGTGACAATTTACAAAGAAAAAGGGGCTCTAGCCCTAACAGAACCTGCGCAAGCAGCTATCAATAATGTAGCAATATCTGCGTCGGCACCCGCTGGCGTGGCGGTGGCTCCAGCCCAGGCTGGTGCATCGGCAGCGAAGTGAGTTTGCCATGAACCAAGAGCAACCCAAGCCAGGCTTTAACCTGTCCAAGTGGGCGCTGGACCACGCGCCACTCACTCGCTACCTGATGTTTGTGTTGATGATTTTGGGGGCAGCGGCCTTCTTTCAACTCGGGCAAGACGAAGACCCGCCGTTTACCTTCCGCATCATGGTGGTGCGCACCTTCTGGCCCGGCGCTACGGCGCAGCAGATGGCCGAGCAGGTGGCTGACAAGATCGAGCGCACCTTGCAAGAGGTGCCCAACGCCGACAAGATCCGCAGCTTTTCCAAGCCGGGCGAAACAACCGTGCTGTTTCAGGTCAAGGACTCGACCCGCGCCGCCGATGTGCAAAACATTTGGTACACCGTGCGCAAGAAGATTGGCGACATCCGCATGACGCTACCCCTGGGTGTTCAGGGCCCGTTTTTTAACGACGAATACGGCGACGTGTTTGGGGTTATCTACGCCCTGGAGTCAGACGGATTCTCGGACGCCGAGGTCAAAACCTTTGCCGACGCAGCACGGCAAAAGCTACTGCGGGTTACCGACGTTAACAAGGTAGAGCTGTTTGGTGTGCAGGACGAAAAGCTGTACATCGAAATATCCCAGCAGCGCCTGTCGCAATTGGGCCTTGACATGCCCCAGGTCTTGCAGCAATTGGGTCAACAAAACGCGGTTGAGAGTGCGGGCACGGTGCAAACCCCGCTGGATGTGGTGCAGGTGCGGGTGGCCGGGCAGTTCCAGGCCGAAGAGCAGTTAAGCGCCATGCCGATTCGCGGCAGCTCCGGCAACCAACTGCGTTTGGGTGATATTGCGGTGATCAAGCGCGGCTATATCGACCCACCGGCGGTCAAGGTGCGCCACCAAGGCAAGCAAGTGATTGCGCTGGGCGTATCCATGGCCAAGGGCGGCGACATCATTGCCCTGGGCAAGGCCCTCAAGACCGCAACCGACGCGATTGACGCCACGCTGCCCGTTGGCATGCGCCTGGTTAACGTGCAAGACCAGCCCAAGGCGGTGGCACGTTCGGTGAACGAATTTATTGGGGTGCTGGTGGAGGCCATCGTGATCGTGTTGGCGGTGAGTGTCATCAGCCTGGGGCTGCACAAACGCGCCAATTCGACCCGTTGGTTTAACCGCTATTACGTGGATATGCGCCCCGGTTTGGTGGTGGGTATCACCATCCCATTGGTGCTGGCAGTCACGTTTTTGGGCATGTGGTACTGGGGTATTGGCCTGCATAAAATTTCACTCGGCTCACTCATCATCTCGCTGGGTTTGCTGGTGGACGATGCCATCATTGCGGTCGAGATGATGGTGCGCAAGATGGAGGAGGGCTACGACAAGGTGCGCGCCGCCACCTTCGCCTACGACATCACCGCCATGCCGATGTTGACGGGCACCTTGATTACGGCCGTGGGCTTCTTGCCGATTGGTATCGCGCGCTCGTCAGTGGGTGAGTACACCTTTGCCATTTTTGGCGTTACCGTGCTGGCGCTGGTGCTCAGCTGGATTGTGTCGGTGTATTTTGTACCTTACCTGGGCACGCTACTGCTCAAGGTCAAACCCCATGCGGTGGGTGATCAGCCCCACGAGCTGTTTGACACTCCTTTCTACAACACCTTTCGCAAGACCGTGAACTGGTGTGTCAAGTACCGCTGGACAACGATTGGTTTAATGCTACTGACCTTTGCCTTGGGTATTTTTGGCATGGGCAAGGTTCAGCAGCAGTTCTTCCCCGATTCCAGCCGGCCTGAAGTGTTGGTCGATATCTGGTTTGCAGAAGGCACCTCGATGGCTGCGAATGAGGCCACGACCAAACGCGTCGAAGCCCGCCTGATGGAAGAGCCAGGCGTTGAGAGTGTCAGCACCTGGGTCGGCTCGGGCGTGCCGCGCTTTTACCTGCCCATGGACAACGCTTTCCCGCAGAGCAATGTGTCGCAGTTCATCATCATCCCCAAAGATTTGAAACTGCGCGAATCGATCCGCATCAAGTTACCCGAGGTGATGGCACAAGAGTTCCCCGAGGTGCGCGCGCGCATCAAGATTTTGCCCAATGGGCCACCGGTGCCGTATCCGGTGCAGTTCCGCGTGATGGGGGATGACCCTGTCGCGCTGCGCGCCCGTGCCGACGAGGTGAAAGCCATCATGCGCGCCAGCAAAAACACCCGGGGTGTGAACGACAACTGGAACGAGTCGGTCAAAGTAATGCGCCTGGACGTCGATCAGGCCAAGGCACGCGCACTGGGCGTGTCCAGCCAGTCGATCGCCCAATCGTCCAAAACCTTGCTGGCTGGTGCTACCGTGGGCCAATTCCGCGAAGGCGACAAGCTGATAGACATCGTGTTGCGCCAACCCGAGTCAGAACGCAGTGCCATCAGCGACATGGGCAACGCCTACCTGCCAACGGCCAGCGGCAAGTCGATCCCATTGACGCAGATCGCCAAGCCGTCTTTTGCCTGGGAGCCGGGTGTCATGTGGCGACAAAACCGCGAGTACGCCATTACCGTGCAAAGCGACATCGTCGAGGGCCTGCAGGGTGCGACTGTGAGCAACGAGCTTCTGCCGCAGCTTAAGGCGTTAGAAACACAGTGGAAAGACAAGGGCCAAACCGGTTACCGCATTGAGGTCGCTGGCGCGGTCGAGGAAAGCAGCAAGGGCTCTTCATCCATTGCGGCGGGTATCCCCATCATGCTGTTTGTTACCTTTACCCTGTTGATGCTGCAATTGCACAGCTTTAGCCGCGCCATGCTGGTGTTCCTGACCGGGCCTTTGGGTATTGCGGGCGTGGCTGCGGCATTGATGCTGTCGGGCAAACCGTTTGGCTTTGTGGCCTTGCTGGGTGTGATTGCCTTGATGGGCATGATTCAGCGCAATTCAGTGATTTTGATTGACCAGATTGACCAGGACCGTGCGGCGGGTATTCCGGCGTGGGATGCGATTGTGGAGTCGGCCGTGCGGCGTTTGCGCCCGATTGTGTTGACTGCTGCGGCGGCGGTGCTGGCCATGATCCCGCTGTCGCGCTCCGTCTTTTGGGGCCCCATGGCGATTGCCATCATGGGCGGGCTGATCGTGGCCACGGTGCTCACGCTGTTGGCACTGCCTGCCATGTACGCCGCTTGGTTCCGAGTTAAACGGGAGTCAGCCGCAGCAGGTTAAAATATCGAGTTGACCTAATTCCAAATGGGTGGTCGGGGCCTTGCAGGCGATGCTTGCAAGTGGCTTGACCCCCCATTTCTGTTTTTGCGCGGGTGGCGAAATTGGTAGACGCACCAGGTTTAGGTCCTGACGCTGGCAACAGTGTGGGGGTTCGAGTCCCCCCCCGCGCACCACTATCCCTTTAGTTTTGGAGACTGACCATGGCCGTTACTGTAGAAAAGCTGGAAAAGCTGGAACGAAAAATCACGCTGACTCTGCCGGTAGGCGTGATTCAGTCCGAAGTGGACGCACGCCTGCGCAAGCTGGCGCGCACCGTCAAGATGGACGGCTTTCGTCCCGGTAAGGTGCCCATGACCGTGGTGAGCCAGCGTTATGGCTACTCAGTGCACTACGAAGTCATGAACGACAAGGTCGGTGAGGCATTCTCCACCGCCGCCAACGAAGCCCAATTGCGGGTGGCAGGGCAGCCCCGTATCTCCGAGAGCGAAAAATCGCCCGAAGGCCAAGTGGCTTTTGACGCCATCTTTGAGGTCTACCCTGAAGTGCAAATCGGCGATTTGACGACGGCTGAGATCGAAAAAGTCAGTGCCGAAGTGACCGATGCTGCCATTGAGAAGACCGTTGAAATTCTGCGCAAGCAGCGCCGCACCTTTGCCCAGCGCCCCCAGGACGCTGCTGCAGTAGCAACCGACCGTGTGACGGTCGATTTTGAAGGCAAGATTGATGGCGAGCCATTTGAGGGCGGCAAGGCCGAGGCCTTCCAGTTCATCGTTGGTGATGGCCAGATGCTCAAAGAATTTGAAGCGGCTGTAACCGGCATGAAGGCTGGCGAGAGCAAAACATTCCAACTCGACTTCCCCGCGGACTACCATGGGAAAGATGTCGCCGGCAAGACCGCCGACTTCATGGTAACCCTCAAGAAGGTTGAGGCAGCCCATTTGCCTGAGGTAGACGGTGCTTTGGCCAAAACCCTGGGTATTGCCGACGCCACTGTTGAAGGCCTGCGCGCTGACATCCGCAAAAATCTGGAGCGCGAAGTCAAAGCCCGCTTGATGGCCCGTAACAAGGTCGCTGTGATGGATGCATTGATTTCCAAAGCCGAACTCGATTTGCCCCAGGCCAGCGTGAAGGCTGAATTGGCCCGTTTGATCGAGAACGCCCGTGCCGACCTCAAGCAACGCGGCATGAAAGACGCTGACAAAGCACCCATCCCAGAAGACATTTTCCTGCGCCAAGCCGAGCGCCGCGTGCGCCTGGGTCTGGTGGTGGCCGCGTTGGTGCATAGCAACAGCCTGCAGGCCAAGCCTGAGCAGATCAAGAGCCACGTCGAAGAGTTGGCCTCCAGCTACGAGAAGCCTGCTGAGGTGGCGCGCTGGTACTACAGCGACAACCGCCGCATGGCCGACGTGGAAGGTTTGGTGATCGAGAGCAATGTCACCGACTTTGTACTGTCTAAAGCCAAAGTGAGCGAAAAGGCCATTTCGTTTGACGAACTGATGGGACAAAACTAATCGGTGTTTGCTGTCAGGCAATCGCACCGAGGGTGAAAGTGGGGCTTGCGCAGACTTGTAGTTCTGCGGCTAAGCCCCATTTGCGTTTTGGCATTGAAATTTGGGTACAGTTAGCCCATACATATTTGGAGATGTTATGAATGTGATGACGAACGTGCAAAGCGGTGTAAGCAGTGCCATGGAGCCGCAGGGCTTGGGAATGGTACCCATGGTGATTGAGCAGTCCGGTAGGGGCGAGCGCTCCTATGACATCTACTCGCGTCTGCTTAAAGAGCGCGTTATTTTCTTGGTGGGCCCGGTCAACGACCAGACCGCCAATTTGGTGGTGGCGCAGCTGCTCTTTTTGGAGAGCGAAAACCCCGACAAAGACATTTCGTTCTACATCAACTCGCCCGGTGGTTCCGTCAGTGCTGGCATGGCGATTTATGACACCATGAACTTCATCAAGCCCGATGTGTCCACTCTGTGTATTGGCATGGCGGCCAGCATGGGTGCGTTTTTGTTGGCGGCGGGGGCCAAGGGCAAGCGTTTTAGCCTGCCCAATTCCAAGGTCATGATTCACCAGCCTTCGGGTGGCAGCCAGGGGCAGGCAACCGAGATTGAGATCGCGGCACGTGAAATCCTAAAAACCCGTGAGCAACTCAACAAAATTTTGGCCGAGCGTACCGGTCAGTCCTTGGAGCGTATTGCCAAAGACACTGAGCGCGACTACTACATGTCGGCTGACGAATCAAAGGAATACGGTCTGATTGACGCGGTGATTTCAAAGCGCCCTTGATGGGTTTATCGGTCGGTCTGGCGGCAGTTTGTGTTTTGGCAAACGTCGCTGTAATTTCAGTATCATTCGGGAACCACCCGAAAAGGCAAGCGACACATGGCTGAGAAAAAAGGCTCCTCTGGCGAAAAAACCCTCTATTGTTCTTTTTGCGGCAAGAGCCAGCATGAGGTCAAGAAGCTGATCGCCGGGCCGTCCGTATTTGTGTGTGATGAATGCATTGATTTGTGCAACGAGATCATCCGTGACGAGTTGCCTGCCACCACCGACGGTAAAGAGGGCAAAACCGATTTGCCCACACCGGCGGAGATCAAGGCCAACCTGGACAACTATGTGATTGGTCAAGAACCGGCCAAGCGCACTTTGTCGGTGGCGGTGTACAACCACTACAAGCGCCTGCGCCACAAGGAAAAGGCCAAAAAAGACGATATCGAGCTGGCCAAAAGCAACATCTTACTGATTGGTCCCACGGGTTCCGGCAAGACTCTGCTGGCCCAAACCCTGGCCCGCATGCTGGATGTGCCCTTTGTGATGGCCGACGCAACCACGCTGACGGAAGCTGGTTATGTGGGTGAGGACGTTGAAAACATTGTCTTGAAACTGCTGCAAAGCTGCAACTACGAGGTTGAGCGTGCACAACGCGGTATTGTCTATATCGACGAGATCGACAAAATTTCGCGCAAGTCTGACAACCCGTCCATCACACGCGACGTGTCGGGCGAGGGCGTGCAGCAGGCCTTGCTGAAGGTCATTGAAGGCACCATGGCCAGCGTACCGCCGCAAGGCGGTCGTAAGCATCCAAACCAAGACTTTGTGCAAATTGACACCACGAATATTTTGTTCATTTGTGGAGGTGCGTTCGCTGGTCTGGAGAAAGTAATCGAGAACCGCACCCAATCCTCCGGCATCGGCTTTGGGGCCAGCGTCAAGAGCAAGGCGCAGCGTAGCCTGACGGACGTCTTCAAAGAAGTTGAGCCCGAGGATTTGATCAAGTTTGGCTTGATTCCTGAGCTGGTGGGTCGTATGCCGGTTGTGGCCGCATTGGCCGAATTGACTGAGGATGCTTTGGTTCAAATCTTGACTGAGCCCAAAAACGCCTTGGTCAAGCAATACACCAAGCTGTTGGCCATGGAAGGCGCCGAGTTGGAGATTCGCCCGTCGGCCTTGACCGCAATTGCCAAGAAGGCGCTGGCGCGCAAAACCGGCGCTCGAGGCCTGCGCTCCATCTTGGAGCATGCGCTGATTGATACGATGTACGAACTCCCCAGTTTGTCCAATGTGGCCAAGGTCGTGGTGGAAGAATCTACCATCGACGAGAACAAGCCGCCTTTGATGGTCTACCACGAAGCGGCAAAAAAGGCGTAGTACCGATAGGAGCAAAGCCCCAATTTGGCGGGTGTTTGCGCCGGTATCTTGTTCTTCCTGCGGTTTTGCACATTTGATAATCGCGGTTGGCTTGTAATTCAAGCTAATCGGACCATATTCAACAGGTAAACAAAAGGTTCCCTATGTCTGGACACATTCCTCTGCCTGCTACGCCCCTTGACCTGCCGCTGTTGCCTTTGCGTGACGTGGTGGTGTTCCCGCACATGGTCATCCCCCTGTTCGTAGGGCGGCCTAAGAGTATCAAAGCGCTCGAGGCTGCGATGGACGCCGAGCGCCGCATCATGCTGGTAGCGCAAAAAGCCGCCGCCAAAGACGATCCGGCCGTGTCGGATATGTTCGATGTGGGCTGTGTCTCCACTATTTTGCAAATGCTCAAGCTGCCAGACGGCACGGTGAAGGTGCTGGTTGAAGGCCATCAGCGCGCTCTGGTCAATAAGATTGATGAAGGCGAAGAGCATTTTTCTGCAAATGTGACGCCGATTGAGCCCGCGACGGAGGTCGCCGAAAAAGGGCGTGGCAAGGCCAGTGAGGTTGAAGCCTTGCGCCGTGCGGTGATGCAGCAGTTTGACCAGTATGTCAAACTGAACAAAAAAATACCACCTGAGATTTTGACGTCCATTTCCAGCATCGACGATGCTGGACGTTTGGCTGATACGATTGCCGCGCATTTGCCCCTGAAGCTCGAAAGCAAACAAGCCGTTTTGGGGCTGTCCAGTGTGCGCGAGCGGCTGGAGAACCTGTTCGAGCAGATTGAGCGTGAAGTCGACATTTTGAATGTGGACAAGAAGATCCGCGGGCGGGTCAAGCGCCAGATGGAAAAGAACCAGCGCGACTTCTATCTCAATGAGCAAGTCAAAGCCATCCAAAAAGAATTGGGTGAAGGTGAAGACGGTGCTGACGTGGAAGAGATCGATAAGAAGATCAAGGCGGCCAAGATGCCCAAAGAGGCTTTGAAGAAAGCCGAAGCCGAGTTCAAAAAGCTCAAGCTCATGTCGCCCATGTCGGCTGAGGCCACCGTAGTTCGCAATTACATTGATGTGCTAACGGGCCTGCCGTGGGTCACTAAAACCAAGATCAAACACAATTTGGCCCATGCCGAAGCCGTGCTGAACGAAGACCATTACGGCTTAGATAAGGTAAAGGACCGAATTCTTGAATACCTTGCGGTGCAGCAGCGTGTAGACAAGGTCAAGGCCCCTATCTTGTGCCTGGTGGGGCCACCAGGCGTAGGTAAGACATCGCTGGGCCAGTCCATTGCCAAAGCAACCGGGCGCAAGTACGTGCGTATGGCGCTGGGCGGCATGCGAGACGAAGCCGAGATCCGCGGGCACCGCCGCACCTACATTGGTGCCATGCCCGGCAAGGTGTTGCAAAGCCTGTCGAAGGTAGGCACGCGCAATCCGCTATTCCTCTTGGACGAAATCGATAAGCTGGGAACCGATTTTCGGGGTGACCCCAGCAGCGCCTTGTTAGAGGTGTTAGACCCGGAGCAAAACCACAAGTTTGGTGACCACTATGTTGAGGTGGACTACGACCTGAGCGATGTGATGTTTGTGGCTACCTCCAATTCCATGAATATTCCATCGGCCTTGCTGGACCGCATGGAGGTGATTCGCTTATCGGGTTACACCGAAGACGAAAAGACCAATATCGCCATCACCTATTTGCTGCCCAAGCAAATGAAGAACAATGGTGTGAAGGATTCTGAGCTGGCAATTGGTGACGACGCCGTGCGCGACATCGTGCGCTACTACACCCGCGAAGCCGGTGTGCGTTCGTTGGAACGCGAGTTGTCCAAAATTTGTCGCAAAGTCGTCAAAGGCTTGTTACTCAAGAAATTGACGCCGCAGGTCAAGGTCACTGCCGACAACCTCAACGATTACCTGGGTGTGCGCAAGTACACCTATGGTCGCGCCGAAGAGCAAAACCAGGTCGGGCAGGTTGTTGGATTGGCTTGGACTGAGGTGGGCGGCGATTTGCTGACGATTGAAGCGGCGCTAACGCCTGGCAAAGGTGTCATCACCCGCACCGGATCGCTGGGAGATGTGATGAAAGAGTCGGTCGAGGCCGCCCGCACCGTGGTGCGCAGCCGTGCGCGGCGCTTAGGGATTAAAGACGAGACCTTTGAGAAAAAGGACATCCATATCCACGTACCCGATGGCGCCACACCGAAGGACGGCCCCAGTGCTGGCGCGGCCATGGCCACTGCCTTTGTGTCGGCATTGACCGGTATCCCGGTGCGCGGTGATGTGGCCATGACAGGCGAGATTACCCTGCGCGGCGAGATCACCGAAATTGGTGGATTGAAAGAAAAACTCCTTGCTGCGTTGCGCGGTGGCATCAAGACCGTATTGATTCCAGAGGCGAACGCCAAAGACCTTCAAGACATTCCGGCCAATGTCAAAGATGGCCTTGAAATCGTGCCGGTGCGCTGGTTTGACAAGGTGCTGGAACTGGCCCTGGAGTCTCTGCCAATACCCTTGCCCGATGAGGAAATTGCTGTTGTTGCGGGTGGGGCCGGTGCTGTGCCTGCAGTAGAATTACAAGGATCGATAAAGCATTGAACACGGCGTGAAGGTCGAAAGCAATTTTTTCAAAAATTGCACAAGAAGCCAAAAAACACGCTATAATTTAAGGCTTGAAACGCGGGAATAGCTCAGTTGGTAGAGCGCAACCTTGCCAAGGTTGAGGTCGAGAGTTCGAGACTCTTTTCCCGCTCCAAAATTCCGATAAATGGGAAGCAAGTTGCTTCCCATTTTCGTTAGAAGTGAGATTGGCGCGGTAGCAAAGCGGTTATGCCCCGGATTGCAAATCCGGTTAGTCCGGTTCGACTCCGGACCGCGCCTCCAGTAAAAGCCCCTAGGGCCAAGACCCTGCTATTGCTTCAATGGTGGGGTTTTTTCTTTTGAAGCGAATGCGCCAGGTGCAGCGAGTGTGCTACAACTGCGCCTTGTGGCAATGTGTGCGCGACTGTGGCGGAATAGGTAGACGCCCAAGACTTAAAATCTTGTGTCCGTAAGGGCGTACCGGTTCGATTCCGGTCAGTCGCACCAATCGATCATCCAGACCTGGTTTTGCAGCCCTATAGCGGGTGCTCAGCGTAAAACTTCCCACCATGAAACAGCAGCGGCGACGCACCCGCACGGTGGGCGCAGCGCTCAACCTCACCCACGAAGATCACATGGTCGCCTTCTTCGTAGCGGCTGCGGTTAAAGCATTCAAACGTGGCCACGGCGCCCTCCAGCAAAGGTGCACCACAGGCCCCATCCACAAACGCCACTCCAGCAAACCGATCGGCATCGCGCGTGGCAAATTGGCGCGCTAGGTCTTGTTGGTCGGCACTCAATATATTGATGGCGTAGTGGGAGCCAGTGCTGAAGGCCGCCATGGATCCGGCCGAGCGGGCCAAGCTCCATAAAACGAGGGGCGGCGTCAGCGAAACCGAGTTGAAAGAGTTGGCGGTAAGACCAATCAGCTTGCCCTGCGCCGAGCGCGCCGTGACGATGGTGACCCCAGTGGCAAACATGCCCAAGGCTTTGCGGAATTCCGTCGGGGCGAAGTTAGGGGGGAGAGCCCGAGCTGGGACAACTGGCGTATGCATGGTGGCAATTTACCTGAATTATTCCAATGCGTCGCGGCGACGTATTGACAACCTACAAATGCTGAGGACGTCCTACAATGGCGCATGCATTTTAGATTGTTGCTTATTGGCTTGGTTGCTATGCAAAGCATAGCGGGTTACGCAGATTCCATGAGGGTCTGTAAGGATTATTCTGCAAAAATTCCCAATGTAAGCGCCACCCTGTGCCAGTCGGCCCTATTGCAAGACACGCAGGCGCGCTCGGTGTTGAAGCGCCCGATTTGGAGTCGGGATATCGAACCCGAAGACGCCCGTTTACGGGTACTGGTGTTAGGCGGCATCCATGGCGATGAAATGTCGTCCAGCGCCTTGGTTTTCCATTGGATTGCACTGGCGCAGGTGCCGCCGGCGGACATGCCGGACCCCATCCATTGGCGCTTCATACCGACCTTGAATCCGGACGGTCTTTTTGCGCGCCCTTCTAAGCGGGTCAACGCCAATGGCGTGGATTTGAACCGCAACTTTCCCACACCCAATTGGGCGCGGGATGCGCCGGTTTATTGGGAGTCCCGCACACGAAAAGACCCTCGGCGTTGGCCCGGCCCCCGGCCCTTGTCAGAGCCAGAATCGCGCTTTCTCTTAGAGCAGATGAACACCTTTAAACCCAATTTGATCGTGAGTGTGCACGCACCCTATGGTGTCTTGGATTTTGACGGGCCATCGGTTCCGCCCAGCAAATTGGGACGTATTTATTTGGATCAGGTGGGCATATTCCCGGGGTCCTTGGGTAATTACGGCGGCGTACATAAAGGTGTTCCGGTTGTTACGATTGAGTTGCCTAGTGCCTTTCGCACCCCCCTCGACGCTGAAATGCGCCAAATGTGGTTGGACCTTTTGCGCTGGACCAGTGAGCGTCTGGGCCCAACCGTCGCCAGCACCGCGCATGCATCCACGCCTTGATCGCGCCGGCTTTTACCCCACGTTTTAATAGAAAGCACCCAGTATGAAGCCTGTCGATGTGGCCATTGTGGGGGCCGGTTTGGGTGGATTAGGCGCAGCCATTCGCCTTCGCCAAAGCGGGGTGGAGTCGTTGGTCCTGCTGGAGCGCCGCGGCGAAGTGGGGGGCACCTGGCGTGACAATATTTACCCTGGCTGCGCATGTGATGTACCGTCGCATATGTATTCATTTTCTTTTGCCCCCAATCGTGAATGGACACGGCCTTACTCCCAGCAACAAGAGATACAAGATTACATACCGCGCACCACCGACGCCTATGGCCTGCGTCCCCTGATCCGATTCAACACCACCGTCCAGGCCCTGCGCTGGGACGCAGTGGCCCAATGCTGGGAAATTGCCATCGAGGGGCAAGCTCCGCTGCACGCCCGCAACGTGGTATTGGCCGGCGGGCCGTTGAATAAGCCGGCCATCCCCGATTTGCCCGGCGCCGCGCAATTCACCGGGGAAACGTTTCACTCCAGCGAATGGCGCCACGACCTTGACCTGCGGGGCAAACGCATCGCTGTTGTAGGCACCGGTGCCAGCGCCGTTCAGTTCGTACCGGAGGTCGCACAGGTCGCGGCCCATGTGGATGTGTTCCAACGTACCGCGGCATGGGTATTGCCGCGCTGGGACCGGCCCTATGGTGCGTTTAGGCGCTGGATTTATCGCCATGTTCCGGGCCTGCAGCGCTTG
>JBBRNS010000041.1:0-22291 GCA_038230175.1 Burkholderiales bacterium | reverse complement strand
GGCCAAAATATTTGCCGGATCGACAATGTGTTCCGGCTTGGCAACGACCATGGCCGCACCCCAGCTTGTCGACCGGCAAAGCCACCCGTCGAAAGTGGTGTCGGTAGGGTGTGGGCGCCTAGGGCCAAGCCGCTTAGAACTGGGGGGGGCGTTTTTCTAAAAACGCCGCGATACCTTCGCGGTGCTCCGCGCTGTCAGCATAGGCGTAAGCGTCTGATGCGGCGGCGCGGCCATCACCAGATGCTCTGCTTTTTATAGCGGTAGACGCAATACTAACGAGGGCTAGATCGGTATTTCGTGCAGAAATCTCACGCAGCGTTTGCTTATTACGGCGTGCCGCTTGCGGCGCCAGTGCGGCAATACGCTGAGCGGCTTCCGCGCATGTCACGGCGGTTTGCACACTGGGCACGGTGCGGGTTAAAAAGCCACAGGCTTGCATGTGTGCGGCATCAAATACCTCTGCGGCCAAGAGCATGGCGCGGGCGGTAGAACTGCCCACAGCGCCAGCCACCAACGCCGCCTCGCGGGGCGCCATGGGAAACCCCAACCGGGCAATCGGTGCGCCAAAACGGGCACTGGCACTGGCGATACGCAGATCGCAGCAACTGGCGATCTCAAGCCCTGCGCCCATGCAATTGCCTTCGAGCTGCGCCACGATTGGCACATCGCAGTCCAGCATGGCCTGCAGGGCGCCCCACACTTCAGTCTCGTGAAAATTCCGCAACTGCGCTGCATCAAACCGAAATGCCGGGTATTGCGCGATGTCGCCACCCGCACAAAAATTCCCGTCCTGGCCCCGCACCACGATGCAGCGCAGGCTGGCATCCGACGGCAGGGCCACAAATGCACTGCGCAGTGCGACCCACATGCTGCGCGACATGGCGTTGAACTTGCCCGGGTGGTCTAGGGTGACCCAGGCCACTGCGCCATCGTGCGCCACTGAAACACTGCCACCCATCGCTTTACCCCCAAAACAGCAGTACGCGCTGCCGATATTGCTATAGTTTCCGTAGCTGCTTACGCACGTTTCGCAAGGGCTAGACGGCTATTTGTTTGATAAAGTGGTCCGTCCCGAAGCCCATACCCACAGGCCAATGCCCGCCACGACCATGGGTACACACAACCACTGACCCATGCTCATTCCCAGAGACAGCAGGCCCAAAAAGGCATCGGGCTCACGGAAAAACTCTGCCACGAAACGAAACACACCATAGCCCACCAAGAATGCCGCCGCCACCTGACCCTGCTTGCGCTCTTTGCGGGCGTACAACCACAGCAGCACAAACAGCAGCAGCCCCTCCATCAAAAATTGGTAGACCTGCGAAGGATGGCGGGGCATGTCGCCCGCCCCGCGAAACACCATGCCCCAGGGCAAGCTGGGGTCTGCCAAACGGCCCCACAGTTCGCCGTTGATAAAGTTGCCCACCCGCCCCGCAGCCAACCCCGTTGGCACACAGGGTGCAACAAAATCGGCGACCTGCCAAAACGGTTTTTTGCGGGAAACCGCGTACCACACCATGGCCACGATGACACCCAACATACCACCATGAAAACTCATACCCCCCTGCCAAACGGCAAAGACCTCCAGCGGGTGCGACAGGTAATAAGCGGGCTTGTAAAACAAGCAATAACCAATACGCCCGCCCAAGACGACGCCCATGACGCCCATGAACAGAATGTCTTCCACGTCCCGGTATGCCCAAGCCCCCTCCCCCTTGATGCGTGCATAGGGGGGATGGCCCAAGCGTAAACGCCCTAAAAACATGAACAGCCCAAATGCAGCCAAGTAGGTTAGCCCATACCAATGGATCGCGACGGGGCCCAGTTGCAGTGCTATGGGGTCTATTTGTGGATGGATCAACATGGGCGGTTAGCGGCTCATACGAGCAAATTGCGAAAGCGTGAGTTTAGACCGGCTGCCCAATCGCCCTCCGGCTGCTTGGCGGAATTTTTCAGTGCGCTTGGTCGCAACCCCATGGCCCATTGGTGTAAGCCCGAGCAGTAGCACTTTTACTTGCACAATTCAATTTGTGCAAATACAATCGGCGTGTCTCTGTTGAACGGATGCAGAGCGAGAGGAAAACGATTGAGTTGGGGCCCTTTAGGGGGCCCCTTTTTTTTCTGCCTCGGGTACCACGCGTTTGAGCTGCAAGTCTGCCAAAGTCGCATACAAAGGCGCACTCACCAGGCGCGAAACAGCACTGGCCAGTAAAGCGCAAGCCATTAGGCTGAGCACCAGCCCGTGCCCATCGACCATTTCCATCACAATAACAAATGCGGTCATTGGCGCTTGTGTCACGGCTGCCAGAAAGCCGGCCATCCCCAAAGCGATCAGCGTGGCCGTCTGCGCATGCCCACTCCACTGCGCAATGTCGTTGCCCAGTGCACCACCAATGGCCAACGAGGGCGCGAAAATCCCACCTGGAGCACCACTCCAAGCTGTCAGCCAGGTGGCGACAAGTTTGAGCAATACATAAAACGGTGCCGCGTCGCCGCCGCCTTCCAACATGGACCGGTTATGCAGGTACCCACCACCGAACGTCGCGCCGCTGGTCGACAGGCCAATGATGGCAATAGCCAAACCACAACCGGCGGCAAAATAAATCGGAAAGCGTCGGCGCTGCCGGTTGAACCAGTCACCAGCATCGCCCGACAGTGACACGACCAGCAACCGCGAAAAAAGCCCGCCCAGCAAACCACACAACAGCGCAACCACTAAGCCTGGCCCCAGCAGAGAAAGTCCAATATTTTCAGCCGGGATAACACCAAAATAGGTTGAATTACCAAACACCGAAACCGCCATCAGGCCGCCCAAGACGATGGCAGCCATGAGGAGCCCATTGCTGCGCTGCTCGGGCTTACGCGTTAATTCTTCAATCGCAAAAAGAATACCGCCCAGGGGGGTGTTGAATGCCGCAGCAATACCCGCCGCGCCACCCGCCATGATGAGGCCATGGTCCGACACCACGCCCGCCTTGGGCAACCACCGGCGCGCGGTGTGCATCACACCGGCCGCAATTTGTACAGAAGGACCCTCACGCCCCAGCGATAGCCCGGCAAACACGCCTGCCGTTGTCAACAATACCTTCGATACAGCAAGGCGCATCGACACAAACAGGTGGGCAGCCGGTTTACCGGTGGACAAGGCAGCCATGACCTGGGGAATGCCCGACCCCGCAGCCCCTTCAGCATAGCGGCGGGTTAGCCAAACAATGCCTGCAGTACAGACCGGCGTCAGTAAGAGCGGTGTCCACCACGCCAAGGCGTGAACAGCGTAGAACTTTTCCAGCGCAAAGTCGCTCAATTTAGTGAAACCGACAACCGTCAAACCGGCCAAACACGCAAAGGCCAAAACAACCACCCGTGTGCTCCAAAGCCGCCAGTCGTACAACTCGGTTTGCAGCGCGGAAATAACATCTGGATGGCGTGGATCAGGGTGGTGCGGCATGGCGCAATTGTATTCCTAGCTATATTTGTACACATGTTGCTGAGTATTCGGGTGAATCACCGCAAGTCGTTGCAGACGCGCAGCGCTGGCGTGTTTTGTGCACCTGGAATCTGGATAATGAAGCCCACACCCGTTTGATCCCGCACACCACCCATGAACGCCAGTCCTGCTGCAAAACCCCGCACCGTCCGCCCCAAGCCGGCCGCTGCACCCTTGGAGTCTGCGGCGACAACCCAAGTGCTGCGGCAATTCCGATCCGTTTTTAATGCGGTCAAATCGCACTTCCAACAGGTAGAAAAACGTGCAGGCATTGGCGGCGCCCAAGTGTGGGCCTTAAGCACTATCCAAGCGCAGCCCGGCATTGGCATGAACGGCTTGGCAACGGCCTTGGACATTCACCAGACCACGGCCAGCAACTTGGTAAAGGGCCTTCTTAAACTCGAACTGGTCAGGACAGAAAAAAATGGCCCCGACAAACGCGCGGTGCAGTTGTTTGTTCAGCCCAAAGCACGGGGGGTATTGAAGAAAGTCCCTGGCCCCTTTTCAGGTGTTCTGCCCACAGCGCTGGCCGCGCTGGATGCGCCAACACTTTTGCGGCTTGAAGAAGACCTGGCGCGGCTGCTGGCGGTGCTGAAGACGGACGCCAAGGCCGCTAAGACACCGCTTGCCGACCTGTAAGTTGCCACGCATGGCAAACCCCACGGGCCAGTGCCGACAGCGATCTAGCGTTTTTTGTTTTTGGTGTGCAGCGTGCCGATCGCAGCACGATTTTGATCGTGGCGAGCCTTGACCTTAGCGTCCTCAATCTCCATCGCTTTGCGTTTGGTGTAACCGCTTGCGTCCGCCCAGGCCCACCAAGCGATGGTCAGGCCAAACGGCACCATCACGATGATCCAGTCGTCAACCGACCAGTCCCCTGGACCTCCAACGGAAGACCACTTCCAAAACATAACGGCGAGAGCAATTCCCAATAGGTACATACAGAACTCCAAATCCACACAGTTGGCGCCCACTGTACCCCAACCTTCGTGAAAAGCGCCAAAAAGTGTTGCGCCAACTAAGACGCAACTCTACCAAGCAACACCTTCAGTAAGCTTGGCCCAACTGGTCCAAAATAGCCGGATTTTCAAGGGTTGATGTGTCTTGGGTCACCGGCTCGCCCTTGGCCAGCGAACGCAAGAGTCGGCGCATGATCTTGCCCGAACGGGTCTTGGGCAAGTTTTCACCAAAACGAATCTCCTTGGGCTTGGCGATCGGACCGATCTCTTTGGCTACCCAGTCTCGTAACTCTTTGGCCAGGGCCTTGGCTTCGTCGCCACTGGGGCGTCCCCGCTTGAGTACGACAAAGGCACAAATGGCTTCACCCGTCACGTCATCAGGGCGCCCCACGACCGCGGCCTCTGCGACCAAATCCGATTTGGCTACCAGCGCGGATTCAATCTCCATGGTGCCCATGCGGTGCCCCGAGACGTTGAGCACATCATCAATACGCCCAGTAATGCGGAAGTAGCCCCTATCGGCGCTGCGCACTGCGCCGTCACCAGCCAGATAAATCGTGCCACCCATCTCCTGCGGGAAGTAGCTGGATTTGAAACGCTGCGGGTCGTTCCAGATGGTGCGAATCATCGACGGCCATGGCCGCTTGATGACCAGAAGACCCCCCGTGCCATTGGGAATATCGTTACCCACTTCGTCCACAATGGCAGCCATGATTCCGGGCAGCGGCAGCGTGCAACTGCCGGGCACCATGGGCGTGGCACCGGGCAGTGGCGTCATCATGTGGCCACCGGTTTCGGTTTGCCAAAAAGTATCCACCACAGGGCAATTTTCACGGCCGACGTGCTTGTAGTACCACATCCACGCTTCTGGGTTGATCGGTTCCCCCACCGAGCCCAAGATGCGCAGGCTGCTCAAGTTGGACCGATCAGGGTGCACGGCCGGGTCGCTCTCGGCGGCCTTGATCAGGGAGCGAATGGCGGTAGGTGCGGTGTAGAAGATACTGCATTGGTGGCGTTCAATCATTTGCCAGAACCGGCCCGCGTTGGGAAAGGTGGGTATACCTTCAAAAATAATCTGCGTGGCGCCTGCCGCGAACGGGCCATAGGCCACGTAGGTGTGGCCGGTAATCCAGCCAATGTCTGCGGTGCACCAAAAAATGTCACTGGGCTTGAGGTCAAAAGTCCAGTCCATGGTGAGCTTGGCCCACAGCATGTAGCCCCCCGTGGAATGCTGCACACCCTTTGGCTTACCGGTCGATCCCGATGTGTACAAGATAAACAACGGGTGCTCGGCACCCACGGCGACGGGTACAGAAGTTGTGCTTTTTCCGGCCAGTGCTTCACTGAACGTCTTGTCGCGCCCAGCAACCATGGCGCATGCTGTTGGCGTGCGCTGGTAGACATACACGGTCTTGATCGTTTCACAGCCGCCCAGGGCTAAGCCTTCGTCCACAATGGACTTCAGGGGCAGCTCTTTGCCACCGCGCATTTGGTAGTTAGCAGTGATGACTGCAACGGCACCGGCATCAATAATGCGCTCATGCAAAGCCTTGGCCGAAAACCCCCCAAACACCACGCTGTGGGTTGCACCAATGCGCGCACAGGCTTGCATGGCGATCACGCCTTCTAGCGTCATAGGCATGTAAATCAGAACCCGGTCGCCTTTTTGAATGCCGTCAGCCTGCAGGGCATTGGCGAACTGGCACACGCGGGCCAACAATTCTTTGTAGGTGGTTTTGGTCACCGTGCCGTCATCGGCTTCAAAAATAACGGCAGTTTTATTTTCTGTAGGTGTTCCCACCCATTTGTCCAGGCAATTGGCCGACGCGTTAAGTTCGCCATCGTCAAACCATTTGTAAAACGGAGCGCTTGATTCGTCCAGCGTACGGGTAAACGGTTTGGTCCAGACCAGATTCTCACGTGCCAGCTTGGCCCAAAAACCTTCAAAATCACGCTCAGCCTCAGCGCACAGGGCGTGGTAAGCGGCCATGCCAGAAATGGCGGCGTTTTTTACCATCTGTTCATTGGGCATGAACACACGGTTTTCGACCAACATCGATTCTGTGGTGGCGGATGGCATAGTCATTGGTAGTTCTCCTCGTTTGTCTGGTGAAAGCAGTGCGTATGGTCGCGATGCGCACTTACAGGCCACTGACTGGCACCATGTGCGTCACAAGTTCATCGGGTTCCTGGCGTTGCGTGGTGACGATGGTCGCACAATGCAGCCGTCCCGCCAGCTCGAGCGAGCCGCCTTTTACAATAGCGGGTTAAGCCACCCTCACCAGCCCCAGTATGCGTAAAACACCCCCGGTCAGTGCCACATCCAAATCCATGCCCCTGTTGTCGCAATTAATTTTTTCCAGCCGCTGGCTGCAGTTACCTTTGTACTTGGGACTGATTGCTGCGCAAGCAGTGTACGTATTTCACTTTTGGGTGGAACTGGTGCACCTGATGGAAGCCGCGTTTGGCAATACCCAGGCGCTGGAGATGCTCGTTAAAAGCGTTGGCTACAAAGACACCGTCCCCCTCACTGGCCTCAACGAAACAATCATCATGCTGGTAGTTCTGGCACTTATTGACGTGGTCATGATCTCGAACCTGCTCATCATGGTCATCGTGGGCGGGTATGAGACCTTTGTCTCGCGCATGAATCTGGACGATCACCCCGACCAGCCCGAATGGCTCAGCCATGTCAACGCATCGGTGCTCAAGGTCAAGCTGGCTACGGCCATTATTGGCATCAGCTCGATCCACCTGCTCAAGACCTTTATTAACGCCGCCAACTATGACGAAAAAGTGTTGATTGCACAGACGCTGATCCACATTACCTTCTTGCTGTCGGCCATCGCCATTGCCTATACCGACCGGCTGATGGCGCCGCGCACTGGCGCATCAACACACTAAGACCCTTGTTCTGATTCATTCTTTTCGGGAATCCCACCATGACCACCATTCGCCAGGCCGACCTCATTGAATCGATTGCAGCGGCCCTGCAGTTCATCAGTTACTACCATCCGGCAGACTACATTGCCCACTTAGCGCGCGCGTACGAGCGTGAGCAAAGCCCAGCCGCCAAAGATGCCATCGCGCAGATTCTGACCAACAGCAAGATGAGCGCCACCGGACACCGCCCCATTTGCCAGGACACCGGCATCGTCAACGTGTTCCTCAAAGTCGGTATGGATGTGCGCTGGGAAGGGTTCACCGGCAGCCTAGACGACGCCATTAACGAAGGTGTGCGCCAAGCCTACAACCACCCCGACAACACGCTGCGCGCCAGCATCGTGGACGACCCTGAATTTCTGCGCAAAAACACCAAAGACAACACGCCCGCCGTCATCGTCACCGAAATCGTGGCGGGTAACACGGTCGACATCACCGTAGCGGCCAAGGGCGGCGGTAGCGAAAACAAGAGCAAGATGATCATGCTCAACCCCGGCGACTCGCTGGTGGATTGGGTGCTTAAAACCGTCCCGGCCATGGGTGCGGGCTGGTGCCCACCCGGCATGCTGGGCATCGGCATCGGCGGTACCGCCGAAAAAGCGGTTTTGATGGCGAAACAAAGCCTGATGGACGACTTGGACATGTACCAGCTGCAAGCCAAATCGGCCAGTGGCGCCGAGTTGACCCGCACCGAAGCTTTGCGCCTGGAGCTGTTCGACAAAGTCAACGCCCTGGGTATTGGCGCACAGGGCCTGGGTGGCCTGACCACGGTGCTGGACATCAAAATCAAGATGTACCCTACGCACGCCGCCAGCAAGCCGGTTGCCATGATCCCTAATTGCGCCGCCACCCGCCACGCGCATTTTGTGATGGACGGCAGTGGCCCCGTGTATCTCGACCCCCCTTCGCTGGACCTGTGGCCTAACGTGAATTGGACACCGGACACCGAAAAAAGCCAGCGTGTCGACCTCAACACCCTGACCAAAGCCGAGGTTGCCAGCTGGAAACCCGGCCAAACTTTGCTGCTCAACGGCAAGATGCTGACCGGGCGTGACGCAGCACACAAGCGCATCCAAACCATGCTGGCCAAGGGCGAGAAGCTGCCGGTGGACTTCACAAACCGCGTCATCTACTACGTCGGCCCGGTTGACCCCGTGCGCGACGAAGCTGTTGGCCCCGCAGGCCCCACCACCGCGACCCGGATGGACGACTTCACCGAAATGATGCTCGCCCAGACCGGCCTGATCTCCATGATTGGAAAAGCCGAACGCGGCCCCGTTGCCATCGAAGCCATCAAGAAGCACCAAAGCGCCTACCTGATGGCCGTGGGCGGCGCCGCCTACCTAGTGAGCAAAGCCATCAAAACCGCCAAGGTGGTTGGCTTTGCCGATCTGGGCATGGAAGCCATTTATGAATTTGACGTGGTCGACATGCCGGTGACGGTGGCGGTGGATGCCGGCGGCACCAGCGCCCACATCACCGGCCCAGCCGAATGGCAAAAACGCATTGCCACGGGGGAATTCAAAAACATTGCGGTGACCGAAAAATAATGAAAAAAATGGCTGCAGCCCTCGTAAAACGTGCGCAAGAAGCTATCAACTTAATAGCATGACCCAAGCCCCGACGGTGCATACCCCTGCCGAACCGATCGGGGTTTTTGACAGCGGCGTCGGCGGCTTGAGCGTGCTCAAAGCACTGCTGGCCGAGTTGCCGATGGAGCGGTTCATTTATGTAGCCGACAGCGGCCACGCACCGTATGGCGAGCGTGACGACACGCATGTCATCGCCCGCTCTCACGCCATTACCGACTATCTGATCCGCCAGCACCACATTAAAGCCCTAGTGGTGGCTTGCAACACGGCCACCGCCGCCGCCATCAAGCATTTGCGCAACGACTACCCCCAGTTGCCCATCGTCGGCATTGAGCCCGCACTCAAACCCGCTGCAGCACAGAGCAAAACCGGACGCATTGGTGTGATGGCCACGCGCGGCACCTTGAACAGCGAGAAGTTCCGCAGCCTGTTGGAAACCCTGCACGGCAAAGCCACCTTTGTACTGCAACCCTGCGACGGGTTAGCCGATGCCATCGAGCAGGCGAATGCTACAAAAATAGTAGCTGCTTGCGCAATGTACACGAGGGCTATGGGCCAATTTGGCAATAAATCTGACGAAATGGACGCCCTGGTTCTGGGCTGCACCCACTACCCCTTTGTCAGCGAGACACTGCGGGAGCTGGTCGGCGCAGACGTTATTTTTTTCGAAGGTGGTGCACCGGTCGCCAAACAAACCCGCCGCATCCTCACGGAGGCTTGCACACTGGCTTTGGTGTCTGACATTGACGCCCCGCCAGTCGCTGCAACCCGTTTCTGCACCAGTGGCAACCCCGACGTGCTGGGCGCGGCGATCGCGCGCTGGCTTGGGATGAAAGGTGTGCAGCCAGCGAAAATTGGTGTGTAGGCGGTGGTCCTGGCGCCCGGAGGGGATCGAACCCAAGATGCCCATACCGCGTTTGGAATACATTTACCCAGCAGAAGCGAACCAAATTTTCAGCCCTATTGAACGATCTTCTCTGCGTCCAGCTTGTCGCGGTATTCCTCCAGTACATTCTCAATGCCTACCCGCTTAATGCCGGTAAACGGTTCCAGACGCAGAGCCACATCGCTGGCACTTTGATCCCGGCATTGTGAAATGAGGTCACGACCATACTGGTACAGCTTGCGGTTCTTTCCCTCGCAACTTGCCACTTGCGTGTCCCGTGTTGCCAGTGTGGATTGGGTCTGCTTGGTTAGCCCCTTTGCCTGCTCCAATTCACGCTCTGTAGCGGCCTGCTTGGCTGTCATTTCCGCTAGGCGTTGCTCCACGTCGGTTTTTTGAGATTGCAGGGTCGCTTTCTCCTGGGTCATGGCACTCAGCGCTTGCTGAACCTGCTCGCGCTTTGCCGCTTCTGATTTGGCCAGCGCCTGGGCACCGCCAATTTGTTTATCCTTTTCTTTGGCCAGTTTCACCTTGTCTTGCTCTAGACCGCTCAGCTTCTCTTCCAGTGCTGATTTTTCTTGGTTTATCTGTTTTACTTGCTGTTGCGCCCGCCGCAAGGATTCACGCTCGCGTGAGACACCTTTTTCCTCAGCCCAAGCACTGCTGCTAGCCAAAGCACTTGCCAGCACTATGGGAACTAGCAAGCCGAAATAACGCGACATCAAAATTCTCCCAGGTTATACGGGTTACTCACAATGAGCTCCGTTTTTTTGCGTGCCGGATCGGCCCCTGCATTGCGCAGCTGCTGGGCTAGGTCGGCGCGCTTAAGGTAGTCGGCCCAATACAGCGGTGTAAGGCCATTGCTATCGGCCATGTCCGGTTTCACACCATGATTCAATAAAAGTGCCAGCATGTCAGGGTAGTTTTCGTCCACCGCCACGGCTAGCACATTGGCCCCCATGCGGTCCACACCATCGGTGTCCGCGCCGGCTTCCAGCAACACCTTTGCAACATCCAGCCGGTTGAGCTTGACCGCGTTCATGAGCGCGGTCAGCCCATTGCTGCCCACGGCGTTCACATGGGCACCACTGCGAATCAGCAGGCGCGCTACTACTACAGTGCCACGCAGTGCTGCCGCCGCCAAGGGCGTCATTGCACCACCGCGGCCGTTCACATCCGCGCCCGCTTTGAGGAGTGTGCGCACAATCTCCACCTCACCCTCACGCGCAGCAATTAACAACGCTGTATTGCCCCATTGGTCGGCCGCGTTGACTTGTGCACCACGGCCAAGCAGGATTTTTACGTCTGCAACATTGCCAACAGGGATAACCTTCATCAACTGCAGATCCGTCGCCTGGGCGTATTGCTGATCTGGGTCGCGCTCAGCGGCTACCAATGCCAATTGCTCTTGTTCGGTAGTTTTGAAGCGTTGCACATCTTCCTGGGTCAGGAAATGATTTTCCAGACGATCACGGTAGGCAACATGCTGCGGACTAAGGGCGCAACCACCAAGAGCGCTTGCAATCAGTGCAATAACCAAACCCGGCTTGGCATTAAAACTTGGCATTGAAATACACCTGAATCACATCAGTAGACAGTGGAAGCCCAGAGATTTCATTACTTGACAACCAGCGCGCCGTCATCCACGTGTTCTTACCCAGACCGTATTGGCCGCCCAAGATATAGCCCTTGTTATTTGTGCCGCCCAGATGGAAGTTCGAATCGGTAAACGCATCCAGCACCGCATCTGCTTCCAAGTAGCGGTAGGCCAGGGAAACTTGCCAGTCATCCTTTAACAGCATAGTGGGCATCCCCACTGCCACCTGTGCCATATAACCTTTGGTCTGCAAATCCTTGTCAATGCCGCTGCGATCCAGCGTCTTGCCTCGGTTAAACCCGATGTTCTCCACATAGTCCACACCCATCACCACGTGCACGGGGTTGGACACATTTAAGTCCACTGAACCTGTCAAGTTCAAGAGTTGGTAGTCCGAAGCCAGTGCATAAAGATTAGTGTTTGTATTGCCATCGTTGTCGATGTTGAACAATGTATTGCCCTTCTGCCGAAAATCGGGTGCAGTCTTGTTAAATTGCGTGTCGTTCAACCCGGGGTTACGTACCCCACTGACATTGCGAAAGTCGTAATACGCTAGGCCAACTTTGGCACGGGTCTTGGTATCGGGCACCCACTCGGTTCCCACCTGCGCCCCCACCAGCCACTTGCTCGTCGCCTTGACCGAACTCGATTGCTCAATCTCCTGCAGCGGAAACGCCCCTACTGTGGCAAAAGGCCGCCACGCGCTGGTGCCCGGCAATACCGGATCTATCTGGGCGGCCGCGCCTTCGAAATTCAGGTCATCGTTCCACACCAAATTGGTACTAAACCAGGGGTTGGGTATGCGCCCGGCTGACACCGTTAGCCACGGCAACACGTCATCAGAATGCGCCTTAAGGTAGGCACGGTCCAGTACAAAGCTGTATTTGTTTTCGTACTGCCCCAGCGTCTGACTGGTAGACACCGGGCTATTGGTGCTGCCGGTTGTCAGGCGCAAAGCGGCCGATACGGTAGGTGTGGCTTTAGCGTTGATACCTAGTCTGGCCCGCATGAGTGCGCGATCCCTATCATCCAAGGTATTGGCAACGTTCTGGCCTTGCACTTGCTGAAAAAACTCACTGGCATTGCCCTTAGAGAATCGGTCGCCTTGGTAGCCCACCCGCATTTCCCCCTCCAGCTTCACCCGGTCCACCCACTCGGGCACGGCGTTAGCATCCCCCCAGCGCTCTACTTTGGCCTGCGCCACCACCTCTTCACGCACCTGGTCGGTGATCTGCTTCTTCACCGCCTCTGGCACATACTGCACACGCACTGTGTTCGCCTCGGCTTTCGGCTCGCTACTCTTCTGCGCCAACACGGTCTCTTTGGCCTTGGCCTCCGCCTGCTTCACCAGTTGGTCAGACTTCTCCTGCGTCAGCACGCCCTGCTGAACCAAAATTTGAATCAGGTTCAGCGTGGTCTGGCGCAGGGTTTCCAGCTCGGTCCGCTCATCGGCATGGGCGGCGCCCGCACCCAAGGCTAACGCCACTGCCAGGCTGGTTGCTTTGATCGTGTATCGCATCGTTGTACTCATTTGACTTCTCAATAAAATCCGCGCGTCACCGGGCGGTAATCCGTAATTTGATAGGCTGCGGCATATCGCTTGGCGCGCCTTCGCGCAGCGCAGGCAAACTGCGCAGGGCCACTTTGATCGCACTGTCCATATCCGGGTCATTGGTGGAGTCAATCAACTCCGCACGTGTCACCGCACCGGTAGGGCTGACCCACACATGGACCGTGATCCGGTAATCTGCCTTTTGCAGCCGTTTATCCTTGGCCATGGCTTCTTGAATTCGCTCTTGAATCCGCTCCTTGATCAAAGCGCCATACCAGGCAAACCGACTACCCGCCCCGCCTGTACCACTTCCAATCAAAGCGGTGCCACCTGGTTTCCCGACCAGACCAAAAGAGTCACCACCTGCACCGCCTGCGGCATCCACCGCGAGGTCAGGCCCCGGCGGCGGCGGCGAATCGGCCTGCTTGTCGGGTGGCTGATCCTGCGGCTTGGGCACGTCGATCTTTTGCTGCTCCACTTTGGGTGGCGGCGGTGGTTGGTCTTTGGGCGGCGGCGGTGGCGGCGGGGGTTTCAACAGCGATATTTCTTGTACCGCACGTTTCTTTTTTCCTTCCACCGGCTTAGTCAACTCCGTAATCACCCACCACAGAAGCCCACTGATCACCGCAACACCCAGGGCTATCAAAAATGCCCGTCGCCAGCGCCCAGCCGGCTTACCACCCGCGCTCACTTGACCAACCGCTGCGTCACAAGGCCGATTTGGTTCAATTCCAACTTGCCCAGCAAGTCCAGCACCTCCACCACCTTTTCATACTGCACGGTAGAGTCGCCCTTCACCACAATCGGAAACTCCTTCAAGCTGGCCTTGTACTCGATCAACCGCGACTCCAACTCTGCCAACGATGCCACCGGATACGCATCCAAATAAAGCGACCCGTTTTGCGCAATCGTGATCGCTTTCGTAGACGGCTTGGCCAGACTGGGCGTGTTGCTGGCTTTGGGCAAGTTCACCTTAATGCCCTGCACCGATGCCGTCGTCATGAGAATAAAAATGACCAACAAAACATACGACAAATCCAACATCGGTGTGATGTTGATGTCGTCATAGACCGCCCCATCGTCTTGAACTTTTGACATGGTCAGCCCCCGTAGTTCTCGGCCATTTTGGTCACGAACTCGTCGACAAAAACGTGCATGTCGTTAGAAACCCCTTTGATGCGCGTTGTCAGGTAGTTGTATCCAAACAGCGCCGGAATCGCGACGCCCAAACCAGCCACCGTAGCCACCAGCGCCGCTGCAATGCCGGGTGCAATCGCATTCACGTTTACGTCACCCGCTGCGGCAATGGCGGCAAAGGTAATCATCACGCCGACCACCGTACCCAGCAGACCCAAAAACGGGCCGCCCGAAATAGCAATCGTCAGCAACACCATGCCCTGGTTTAGCTTGCTTCCCTCACGAATCAACTGGGTGTCTAAACTGGCGCGAACCGCGTTAAACGAGCGTGCAGAAATGACCGGCAAGCCCTGCTCGCTAGCCATTTTGGAGAAGCGGTGCTTTAGCTCCGTGACGCCGACGTGGTAGATGCGGTACAGCGGCGAATGCTTGAACGTGTCCATCGTCTTTGCCAACTCGTCCATCTGGTCGGTGTGCGCATCTACCTTGTCGTCCAACTCAGCCAAGCCGCGTGACATTTTGCTGAACTCGTCTGCAAAAAGCGCATTGGACTTTTCTACGCGCGCCAACAACATGGCCTTACCCGCCATCACCCAAATAGCAATGAAAAACATGAACACGCAAATGATGACAACCACCCAACCGTCTACGGTGAGGTTGTTCATGGTGGTGGTGAAGTAAGAGGTACTCTCGCTCTTTACAGTCGTGCTGTCCTCACCATACTTCACCAATTTTCCGCTTTGTGCCTGGGACTCGGCCTGCGCAGCCAACCATGCCCCGGAGCGCGCCACGGTTGACACTTGCACCTCATCCAATTCACCGACCAAGCCACCGCCAATACGCAGCGTGGCGGCCGACACAAATGCACCCGCCCCTGTGGCGACGGATTTACCATCCACATACAGCGTATAGCCGGTGCCAGCCGTCACAGCAATGTGGTGCCACGTATTGACGGGCAACGCTGCACCATTTAGCACTTTGGTTCCGTTATTGGCCAGTACCGGAATACCGCCCGACAAACCCAATGTCAAACCACCCAATGACAGCAGCTCGCCGTCTGCCTTCTCGGGTTTGATCCATGCAGAGAAAGTGAACTCCTTGGCCGCCAGCAGCGCAGTGCTACCGGCCACCATGCCACCGTCGCCCGCCAGCTTGGCGCCACCGGCAACAACACCATCGGTCGAATAGGCAACTTTGGCCTCGCTGGCGTGGTTGCCATTTGCGGTGGCATCTTGTGGCAGGCCCTGGGTATCACTCAGGTGGTAGACCAACAGCTGTTGCGCATCAAAGCTGGTTTTGCTGTCTGCTACTGCTTGTGCCGCTTTGTTACCCGAATACAGCCAAATGTGTTGTGTGCTGTTGCCACCGGTCAGCTTAGGTACTTGCACCCAAACAAAACCCAGCTCGTTCACACTGTCAAAGCGCTCAACATGAAACTTAAGCTCAGTTTTTTCGTCCTCGGCCACCACACGAATGTCGGAACCGTCTTCTTTGGCAGAAAGAAAATCAAAGTTTCCAGAAGACAAGCGCACCAGCACCGGGACCGACTCCACATCCATCGGCACACCGGCTGCTTTGGTGTCCAGAGTCACTTGTTTGCGCACCGTCCAATCTTGGTTCCACCACGCTTGGGCGGAGGTGGGCAATATGATTAAGACAGCAACAATGGCGAGTAAACGTTTCATTTAATTTATGTAGTAACTGGCATGCAAAAGCTACCAAAACTTGAGGTTACAAAAGTACTATTGCAATTGCGTGACAAATCGGTTTTGTAGACGTCACTCTCCAAACCCGAGCACGTCCACGCGCACAAACTTCGGTCGTTCGATATTGGCCAAAGACTGTGCCGCTTTGCTGGCGTCAGATGCCGCCTGACTGAGGCCAGCAACCGTTTTGGAACTGTCGTTTCCTGACGAGGTGGCACCCGACGCGGATGCTGTCACGGCACTGGTGTCTGCTAACGGTACGCCGGTGGCAGTTCCAGATGCTTTGATATTGTCTCCACCCAGTACCACTCCAACAAAGTCGATATTGTTCCCCTGAATGCCTGCGTCACCCGCATTCACAGTTCCCTTTGGAGCGATCAGAGCAACGTCACCAGCCGCTACGCTGCCGCTTGAAAATGCACCGATTCCACTTCCTGAAGCCGCACCTTGTAACTCTTGTGTGACGTTTCCTTGACTATCCACTTTGATAACCGGTGGCGGAACTGCGGACGCAGTTTTCTTACCCTTGCCAGCGTCAATGTCGCCTTCGCTGGACCACAGCAGTATGTCGCCGCCACCCAATGTAAAGATGCGCGACTGATTAACCAGCATGTCGCCCCGAGCAAATCCCTGGACACTTCCCTGCGATGCCGCCACGATTCCTAGCGCGTTGTTTCCCACGTTAATCAGACCCGCAGGTGTATTGGCCAAGCCCACTATCAGGTCTCCGCCGGGAATCATGACGTCAATATTTCCACCCCGCTCAGTCTTGATTCGGCTGGCAAACAAGTTGATGTCGCCTTTGTAATTTTTGAAGCTGCCATCCGCAGCTTTCTCGCCAATACCGGGGAAGACTAAGTCGAGCGCCGCATAACCACGCTGAGCGTCACCAGCAAAGCCGCTGCCTGACTTATTGAAATCACGGCCCGTTGCACGCAGTGCAGTGGGCAGCATCGCCAATACACTGTCGCGCTGCACCGCACTACCCTGCGCTGCCAGTGCGCGCACCGCAGTCAACGCGTTGCCCGCATTCAGTTCATTGTTGCCAGTCAACCAACGGGCCAGCCATAAGGTAGGTTCATCTGTGGCTCCTGCAGCCAGCTTGGCATCCAGGCGAGTGAATGCACCTGCCGCATCCAGACCGGTGGATCCTGCCCCAGCCAAGAGACGAATATCCGCACCGTGGTTTGCCAAATTGGAGTTATCAAGGTCACCACGGCTCACGATGCCACCCGATGTACCCAAGTCAATCGTGCGACCAGCGGTTACTTCCAACTTACCGACTCCACCAATGCGAATGCCATCTGAATCGGTTCGGGTCGCGCCTTGCGAGAAAACCACATCCCGAGCCGCCTCGACCACGCTGACGTCCCCCGCGTTGACGTTTTGTGCGTGCACACTGACATCACGCAAATCACGGCCAGCGCGCAAACTTACTGCCTTAGGCAAATCGATCACTGTGAACTTGTTACCATCGCCAAATGCTTGGGAGACACCCCGCACATCACCGGCATTGGCGTAAATCCTTACGGGGTCGGTATCGCCCAAATGCACAGGGGTTGACGCATGCAATTGACGGCTGTCAGGCCCCAATATCGAGGCCGCGCCACCCACCGGGCGCGTCGCACTGGCAACCCCTGTGACGTCGCGGTCACTCATGGTGAGTTTTGCGTTTAACTGAACCGCGTTTTGTGCCAGGAGCTCCAACTGCCCTTTGGCACTTGGCAACAGCGTCACACTACCGCCCGCCGCCGAGTCGTGCAGAACCACATCACCCTGAAATGCCTTTACCGACAGCGAAGACGGCAAGAAAGCCAAGGCATCCGCACCATTGCCGGCAGATTCGGCGGTGTTGACGCCATTGGTCGGGTAGTACGCAGCCTTCAAACCAGACACATCGTCACTGCCACTGGTATTGTGCAAAGTGACGTTCCCATCCAGACTTTCAAGAACTGCAGCACTGCTGTCTGCATAGGTGGAGAACATGGTTCTGTTGGAACCCGATATGCCAACATTGCCGGAATTAGAGGTTCCGCCAGCGGCTTTCGATTGCGCAAGCAGGTGCGGATTGACAATAGCGTGAATGTTGACGTCGCCCTGTGCTTGCACCCGCCCAACAGCGTCGCCCAGGGCAAGGATGGTGTACACCGGCTTGCCTAACACCGTTTGGCCGGTAGACACCGCGCCCCCAACCTTTAACACCACGTCTCCGTTATCGGCATAGTATTGTCCGCCCAGCAAGTCCCCGCCTGCCTCAACGTGAACATTTCCGCCACCGGTCTTAACCAACGCGGCTGCATTGGGTGTGCTCGATGCCATGCGGCCTTGCGTAGGTGTACTGGCCGAAAGGTTTTTTACAGTCCCGCCAGCATTAACTGTCACGTCGCCACCACCCAAGGCGCCAAGGCCCTGCTGGAACTGATCGAACCGAACCCACCATGCAGGGCTTGTCGAATAGCTCGTGCCGTCCGCACTCAGGGTACCCTGCCGATACAGCCAATCCGAGTAGAGTTGCGTCGATGCGGTACCAATCACGTCTCGTGCCGCACGCAAACTGATGTCGCCACCCTCTTGGCTAAATGCGGCTCTCAAATTGTTTGCTGTTGGGTTGTTGAATGACGGCAATGCGTCTGCAGCACGCCCAGCGGTATAAATCACCGATGCCTTGTTGGCCAGCTTGATGTCTTGCCCGGCCGCAATGCGAATGTCGCCTGTGCCAGTGCGAATCAATTTGTTCGCGGCAAGGGTAAAGTCATTGGCATTTTTCACGGCCAACACGTTCGCCGCAGCACTGTCAGCACCCGCCACCATGCGGTAGGACCATGAGTCGCCCGCCACCAGCGTTGCTGGGATGGTCCCCGTGGCAGTGCTATTGGGTGTCGCTGTACTGAATCCGTCCGAGAGGTTGCTGTTGATATTGACATTGCCTTCCGCACGCAAGGTCAAAACCCCTGTTTCTCCACCGGCACGGCTGGTGCTTAAGTTCCAGTCTGTGCTGGCAGCCCCGGTACCCAGCGTGATATCTCCGGCAGACCTTACTTCCGCACCTGAAACAATATGAAAGTCAGCATCTGCAACTTTCCCCAGGCGCGTTTTGATATTGGTGTTGTTTGCGGCAAATGCGGTGTTGTCGCTGTTGATGGTGGCCAGGCTTAAGGTCGTACCATTGCTGGCGCCGGTAGTCGTTAGTGTGTTGATGCCGTTGTAAACCTTCACCGCCTCCACCGATACCTTGCGGGCACCGGTAATGGTGCTGTCTACCGCAGCTACATTGACATCACCGCCATTTATGCCATTGCGCAAGGCACGCAATGAGACCGAACCACCGCGACCACCCGCGCCGCCAGAAACATTGATGGTGCTGCCATTGACCAAATTGACCAAGCCAACGGAGCTACCAATCTCGATATCGCCACCGTCTTTTTTGGCGCCGGTAGAAACCGCATCCAACTTAGCACCCGCCAATACATTGACGTCATTGTTGGCATACAACTCAATGCGCCCCGCCTGGTCGCCAGAGGCATCAACCCAGCCCGCAACATCGAGCTTGCCGTTGTCCACCGCAATACTGACTTGTTGGGCCTTGACCGTATCGCCCGCTGCCACCGTCACATCACCGTTGCGCGCCCGCAGAAAGCGTTCACCGGCAAAGCTGCCCGCATTCAACGCAGTGTTGATGGCTGAGAAATTGTTCAAGGTTCCAACATCCACCTCTGCGCGTGCACCGTCACCCCGTTTGCCCTTGGCGTCGGCCACCGCAGTGCCAACCACGGTGTTTGCACCCAAGGTCACCGTGCCATTGACCGCACGCACAATCAGCTTGCCACCGTCGGCCCCTGCTGCGCCCGATACATCTACCTTTGCCCCATCGGCAAAAATAATGTTGCCCGCTGTGCTCTCAAACTCGGCTGTGCCACCCCATGTGGGACGGCTGACGTCGAAGAAGTCAACATTGCGCCCGGCCACGTTAACGCGGGCGTTGGCGCCCACCATCAGAACGCCGTTGCTTGCCTTGACCTTAAATTGACCTGAAGCCAATTCAGCTTGAGAGTCGAAGAAAACTTGGGTTCCGGCAAGCGCCCACTTGGCACCCAAGGCCGTGTCCGTTGCCAGTGCCCGGTCTGCAATGCGCTGGGTCACCACCAAAGCGTCGGTTGATGTCAAGCTCTGGTCCGAAGCGCGCTCTCCGCGAATGCGCGCCACATTCACCGTGGTGGCAGCCGGTGCACCCCCCGCGCCGATGGTAGTGGTGCCGCGCCCCACGCCAACGATTTCATTGGCCGTCATGGTGACAGCACTAAACCCTTGCACCGATTTATCACCCTGACCCAGTGCCAAGGTGTCCGCCAAAATGGCCAACGCCCCGTTGCCCGGCGTTACTGCAGCGCCAAACGCCACTGCACTTGGGTTGGCCAAGGTCAGGTTTTTGGCGCTGATGGTTGCCAACTTGCCCGTGTTGTCTACGCCGTTCAAACCCGCGCCTTGCAGGGTCAAGTTTTGCAGCGTGGGTTTTCCATTGGTATCCACACCGCCGACGCGTACATCACCATATAAATCAAAGGTGCTGTAACTGTTTAGCGTCAAGGAATTAAGGCTGTTCAAGGCATCCAAATCTGACTGGCCATAGGTAATACCTTCTACAGAACCAGGTGCTGCGCCAAAGTTGATGCGGGTTGCGCCCACGGCCAGGTTGCCAGCTACTGCGGTTCCATTTTTTTGGAATTCGGTACTGCCTTTGAAACCATTGGTTTGGGTCGCATCCAGCGTGATGGCACTGGCGGCGCGCACTACGCTACCAGCCTCGGCGTCGAGCGTACCCACACTACGGTCTGGGCTGCCCGTGCGTTCAAACGCCGCCGTAGTGGACCCCGCACGCACTAACGCGCCGTTGCCTGCAGTGGTGTAGTGCCCAGAGTCGCCCGCACTGCCCTGCGCGTCTATCACGCTACCCGCCTTCAACGTGATCGTATCGGCCGCCGCCAGAATAATCTCTGCACCCTTGAGCGGATTGGCCGCATCGTTGGCCACAGTCACGTGGTTTGCCCCCACCGTGAGGGTGGCGGTGTCGCCACTGCGCACGCGCGTTGCACCCAACAAGATGCTTTCAGCACCCAATTGGTTGATCTTGTCGATGTCAATGCGGGTATCACCCGGGTCAATGCCCGAAGGGTTGCCACTGGTGATGGCAATGTTAGGGGCGCTAATGTCTACCGATGCACCGCGCCCGCCTGTAGCGGCTGCGGTGTTGTAGGTGGCATCCAACTTGAGCAGCCCCTGGGTTGTTACCGACAACAAACCAGCATCCTGCGGCAAATTGTTGCCGCCGCTAAAAAACTGCGATGCGCTGGTCAGCGTGAGCTCTGAGCGGGCCAGAACTTGCTCGCGTGTCATGACCTGAATGCCGCTCCAATTGGCATCGACCGGTGCGCCGGTGCGGCTGTCGGTTACGTAACCAGCGGCCACGCGTACCCCATCTTGGCGCGTGTAGGCCTGGCCGGGCAGCAATGCGCTGGTGTTGCCCAGCTTCACCGCATAGGCACCAGGCAAGAGCGCGTAGTGCGCTGGCAGCAGGGTGTAGGTGCCGTCGGCAAGCCCGGCTACGCCAGAGAGGTAAACCGCCTCGCCACTCGTTCGATCAAACTTTTCCTGTGCATTGGCGGGGGAGAATCCGCCCTTGTAGCTGGGCAAAATAGCGTAGGTATTGGTATCGGTCAAAATGTCTTTCGACCCACCTGGCCCCACGGTAAATTCATAAGCTTGCAGGTCTCCACCGCCGGCTATGTTGACCGTTGCACCGGCCTTCATGTCTACCGATGCGCCCGACAATCGCACTGATTTTTCGGGCAAGCCAGACAGCTTTATCTGCCCTGTGGGTACCTTTGACGGGTCTACATTCACAATCCAGTCGCTGCCGTTTTGCACTTGGCCAAACGCCGACACCGTACCCACAGCGGCGGCCACAGACGTCAAGCTGCCGGGGGCCAAGGTCAGTGCGTTGGTGGCCGCTAGGTCTATGCTTCCAAATGGTGCCCACAGGTTGCCCGCTTGCTCAATATCCGCTGCATCCACACGCAAGCGGCCCATGACCGACAAAGGCTGCGTAGCCTGCGCCCCACCGCTGTCAAAGCGCACGGTCTTGCCGACCGCAGCGATATTCACCGCTGCATAGGCACTGGGTGCAACCACTGCACCCTTAAGGGTCAGGTCAGCGGTGGTATCAATGTTGGCCTTGTAGGCAGAACCATCAAGCACACCGGTTAACTGGACTATTTCTGATCCGGTTAAAGTGCTGCTGGCCATGCCGCGCAGGCGCAGATTACCGGCCAAATCCAACAGCCGCGCATCGGCCGTCAAAATGCCGGTGGAGGTATAGACGCCATCACCACCGTCATGACCGCCATAGTTGCCCATTAGCAGCGCATCAGCGTGCAGGGC
>JBBRNS010000040.1:0-22384 GCA_038230175.1 Burkholderiales bacterium | reverse complement strand
GCCGCTTTTGCTTCGGGCGACAACTCCAACATGACCGGGTGCAAACTGCCATCAATATCTATCGGTGCTGGCCTTTCCAGAATGGCGGTCAATCGGTTGTTGAATGTTGCCATTGCTGGCCAGTTCGCGGGTGCTTCGGTGAAGTGCCGGGTGCCTTGCGTTGACTGCGGCCACGACACCAGAAATCGCGCCAGAAAGCCCGTGCCTCGCGCCAGCCCTTTTGTTGCTGAAAAGAACTCGCGTATCGTGGCTTCCTGCACTTGCAAACTCATGGTCAACCTTGCGCCGCGCACGGTGTAGCTCTCGCTTGATCTGCGCTCAACAGGTGCCGCCGTGCCGTCCCATAGCTGATTCAGGGTGCCCATGTTGCGCATGGCCGAATCCCTGCCCATCGCGTGCCCACCAAAGACAACGCCAGCTTCATTGCTCAGAATCCCGCCTGACGGCCATTGCTTCGCCAGCGCATAAGTGAGTGCTTCAGGTGTTGCATCGCCATAGATCAGACGTGGCACTCTGGGTGCTGTCGGCTCGTCATTGTCCAGGTCGTGAAGCTGCCCAATCAATGCCGCGCTGGATTTGCCGCTTTTTGCCGCTGACTTGATCGCCTCTTTGATGCCGCTGCGCTGCGCCTCCCATGCGTCATGCTCGGACTGGTAAGCCTTTATCAACGGTTTAGCGGCCTCTTGCTGGCGTGCCTCATAGTCGCGTATCGCCTTGGTGAAATAGCCATCGCAGCTTGATTTGCGCTCGCCCGAATCGGCAATGGCCAGCAGAAACAAGCTGCACGGCCCCGATAGCTTTTCAGCCCGTGCAACGTCCGCGTGCGCCTGTATCGCCAGCGACAACGCGCCCAAAGCTGATGTCGCAATGAGTGGTATCGGTGCCTTCACAAATCCGGCCACTTCCTCGACTGCACAGCGCACCGCATCGGGTAACGCATCCGTCGGGTAATCTTGCGCTTCCAACTTGACTATCAATGGTTGAAGATCCGGCCAGTCTTGAGCGTTTGCGACTGCGACAACTGCGACTTTTGCGACAGTCGCCGCTTCAATGCACGCCGTCACAGCTGCTAGGCCTGACAGTCGCGCCAAATCGTTGAAGTCGGTCGCGCCGTCCGGTCGGTCGTGTCCGAAGTCAGGCACTGCCAGATAACCATCGATTGCTGCCGCCGCTGCCCGTGCTTTGGTCAGGCCAGGATTCCCGGCTGTCTGGTGGTCATCGTCCGCTGCAATGATGATTTTCAGATCAGGAAACTTGAACCGCATGGTGCCAGTCACCGCGCCCAAGTTACCCGCATTGAACGCCACCGCCACCGCGCTGCCTGTTGCCTCATGGAGGCTCGCGCCTGTCGCAAAGCCCTCGCAAACGATAACGCTGCCAGCGGGTTTTCCGACTGAAAAGTAACACCCCTTCACCTGTCCGCCGGTCATAAACATCTTGGTGCCGTCCGACGTGATGGTTTGCAGCGACTTGATAGCGCCGTCATCGCCGCGCATGGGCACCAGCAGATTGCTGCCTTCAATCTTTGCGCCGTGGGCCTGCACGCCTTTACGGGCCAGGTAGTCGTGACTGGTGCAGGTTGCTGCCGCCTTGAATCGCCGTGTGGCCTCGATAGCAGCATCTTGCTGGCGCTGGCGCTGTTCAGTCTCGCGCTGCGCTTGCATGGCCTTTATGCGCTGCCTGTTGGCTTCACGCTCTGCCGCGCTGTAGGGATTGCTGCCAGTGGCCTGCCAGTTACCCTCTAACCCGGTGCTGTAGTCCCCGAAGCTGCCGCCGCGTATATCGTCAAACATGACGCACCAGCCCGCCTTGTTGCTGCCGTGTTTGCCATCGCCAGGGAAGCGGTGAATCTTGCCGGGTTCGATCACGTCCGGCGTTGGTGTCAGGCCAGCCGCAAGCATGGCCGATTTGAATTGGTCGATGTGATCGCTCATGGCAAAACCCACCTCACGGTCGCTGCAAGCACCAATGGAGCGCTGCTTGCAATCATCAGGACAGTAAAGGCATGGCGTTGCGCTACTGAAATAATAGCTATCAATGCGCGGTGTAGTTGCGTAAAATGTGTGTTGTTCTCAGTGCTTTGCTTTGCGTCACGTCCACTGGCGGGTGGACGTTCGCTTTTGTGGGATGCCTTCATGCTGTCATCCCCATCGCTGATTTGATTGCCGAAACGCTCCAGGCCAAACGGCCATTCAGCACCAGCGGGCGCAGGCCATCAGTAGGAAACGCTCCGTGACAGTGCCAGCCGCGCAGTGTTTGCGGGCGGCGGCTCAGGTAGTAGGCGGCGGCGTTGGTGTCAACGTGTGTACGCTGCTCTTGCGCCAATGGGGGAAACTTTGCCTCCCAATGGGCCAACTTTTCGGCGTTGGGGATTACAGGGTTTGCTTGCATGGTGTAGTGAAGGTTTGTATTGAGCAACATCGCTCAAGCCTTCACTTGTCATGACACGCAACACCCCTCAAACCCAATGCTGGCACGGGTTGCAGCCGTTTTGACATGCCATGTCAACTCACCACATGACAAGCTGACACGCCTTGATAACCCTTAGTAACGGTGCCCGTTTTCCTTCATCCATTCATCAGCCTCATCTTTCGAACGGTCGCGCAGTTGGATGCCTTGCTCTGCCAATTGCTCGAATGAAACCATGCGTTCCTCAACCTCCTTTTTCGCCCGCTCATCAGCAGCGCCACGCCTATCAACAATCTTGAAAAATGGAACCCATCCAGTAGCTGCCATGTATGGCTCGAATGGGTCTTTCACTATCCCAAAGTGATGCAGAAATACATTGCGCAGGCGTTTCATTTTTTGAGTATTCGGGCCGGATTTTTTCAGCAGCAAGCCTTGGGTAAGCCCCAGTAAAACGCCACATTCCCCGTTTGGTGTGCCATTTCGTCTATTTACTAAATCAAGTGATGCCAACGGAATCCCCCTTCTCTGGCTTCGCGCAGAAACCTCCAGCATGTTGTTTGCGCCCATGCCTGATTCTGGCTTGTCGCCTACGAAAGCCAGAGCAAGTTCGCTTGCGGTCAAGCCGGGCATATCGCGGAATATCGAGGTTGAACTGTCCATGCTTGGCTCTGTCACCACGGGCGCGGGCACTGTCTCAGCTTGCTGTGCTGGCGCAGCTTGGGGCGCAGGTTCTACCACCACTGCCAGAAGCTGATGCACTATTTTCTTTCGCCAAGCCGCTTCGTAAGCGTCGGCTTCCCGATGCACCTGTTCAATCTTATCCCTTGCGTCCTGCGCATCCGGCCACGCCCCATATTGCTTTTCAAGCTGTTGGATTTTTTCGGAGTAGGTCGTGTCGCAGGGGCCGACAATATTTGCGGCAGAGCGGTAGGCATCGAACGCCCTTTTCAATGCCTGCTTCGCTTTTGTGGCTTGCACACCGAGCTTTAAGATGGATTGGGGGTCAGGACCATCTGACCAATCTCCGTATTGCTCCCGGACAAAGTACCCGCCCCCATGAACCATCAATGCGGCTAGATGGTTGGCAGCGAATGGGAATGGTAGAGCTGGCGCAATCTCGGGGTTTGGACCATCATCATCGTCCAGTTCGCACAGTGGCGACCAGTTAATGAGTTGGTCAAACTCGGCGTTCTCGACCGAAACCAATCTCGGCCTGATGCCATCATCCGAAACGTCAAATTCACAAATACGCTCGCCTATGATTTTTTCGGCTACTTCTTTGCTGTAGGGCTTCAAGATGCACTCCCCGTGCGCCAATCCCCTGATAAGGAGCACCAGCAGGCCAGGGGGAGACTGGCTTTTCGGTCGGGGTAATTAGTCCCGGCCTAGCTGGTGCAAAAAACTAAGCAACTTTCAGTTGCACAACGGTTCCGCTGGCGACTGGAACGCCCTCCAAAAGATTGAAAAGTGTCTCCAATGCGTGGCGCTTCTCCTCCATGTACTCATGCCCGTCATAGTGCCTTTGCTGCACCCCTGCAATACCGTGACTCTGCAAACGACCCCGGTGGTCTTTACTGATGCGCGCAGACGCCAAGATTGTTTCTACACCAGAACGAATGCGCTTTGCTTTGAAGTCGACAATGCCAGTGCTTGCGGCAACCGCCCACCGACTCAAGGCGTCCGCAGTTAAGGGTGATTTGCCGCCATTCATTGATATAGCGAAAGCACCAATGGGGTTACAACCTTGCAAGGCAGCTACGGCGGCGTTAATTAACGGCACTGTGTGGGGCCTAGCTGCCTTGCCGGGCCGCCCTTTGGTGTCCATGAGGGTAATCGAATCCGAGCCGATATTGGCCGTCAGTAGGCAGCACAATTGTTCTAAGCGCTGCCCTCCAGTCAACAGGTGCAGCCGCAATGCAGCACCGATAAACCCAGGCATTTGGCGAATGTTCGCCCAATAGATGCGCATCTCGTCAGTGGTCAGTGGGTTCTTGTCTGCGCGGTTCGCGGCCTCGTCTGGTTCGGTATCGGCGGCGGGGTTCGACCGGACGTTGAACGCCTTAAATGCCAGAGGAATGCTCGGTTTACTTCGTGCGGCCTTCGCGATTTGGTACGCAGAACGAATGTACGAACGCAGCTTATTGGCTGTTCGGTCTTTTCCAAGCTCGATAACCCGGCGCATCATGTCGGCTATCTGTTCACTCGTAATCGCATTTGCTGGCAATGATGCTACCTTGGGCCATGCGTCCACCACATGAAGTTTGAACATAGCCCGAACATCGACATGAGATTTGCGCTCCAACGACTTGAGGTAATCGCAATATGCGGTCAACAAGTTCGCCAGCGTGTACTGTTCGGCTTCAAGTTGGAGAATGCGTGCCACTTCCTTGGCTGCACGTTGCTGGCGCTCAAGTTCACGCGGGTCTGTTCCACCGTCCAGCATCACCCCAAGGCGACGTGCTTCCACACGAGCTTGGTCAATACTCCAAGTTGATACGTCTCCAATAGTGCGCCGTATGGTTTTGCGCTCCAACTTGCGCTCGTAAACAAAAGCCTTAGCACCGGCAGCAGTAACCCGCACACGTAAACCTTTGGTGTCACGGTCCCGTAAGAACGCTTGCGGCTTCCCAGTTGGACACAACAAGCGGTCGATTGCACCAGCGGTCAAGTCGATTGCTTGCGTCAAATCGGGCGCGTCAGATTTTTTCGTTCTTGCCATGTTGATTGATTTCCCATGTAGCCACCATGTAGCCACTTTTTGTCTATTTTGACGAATTTCAATCAACACATACACTGTTAGCAAACCCAGTATATTGTCTGTAAGTTGTTGATTTGTATAGATTTTACACCCATTAATCAACACAAGCAAATACCAGACGCACGGGACTCAAAATCCCGCGCCGCAAGGCGTGCCGGTTCGATTCCGGCCCCGGGCACCACAGACATAAGCCAGACAGTTGCAAAATTGTCTGGCTTTTTCTTTTTATCAGCCGATCCAGCGAAATCGGTGCTATTGTTTTGCCATGCGACGACTTCTCCACCGTTCTTCTTTACTCCTTTCGGTTGTGGCTTTGGCGGCGTGCGCGTCCCTTCTGCCGAAGACCAAAACCGAGTCGCCCACGTTTAAAACGTTTGACGAGGCACGCAAGGCCATTGAGTCGCTGGAGCCCATGCGCAGCACAGTTGCAACCCTTTCGGGGCTGGGTATTGACCCGATCAAGCAACCCAACACGCTGATCCTCACCTACGCTGACATCATCAAACGGGTGGTCAATGGCAGCGTCTTGCACAAAGAAGACATGGACGCAGGCATCGTGCGTTGCTTGGATGCGCCCAACACTTGTCGTGGCTGGGAGCTCAACGTTTCCAGCATTCTTAAAGAGCGCACCGGTAATTTTTGGGCCGACTTTTTTAATTTTTCACGGCGCACCGAGACTACCGGCTGGCGCTTCAATGCATTGATTCTCATCGTGGACGATACCGTGGTGTACCGCACCTGGGGCGGGCAACCCGTGGTGAATGACCAAGAAGTGCATTCGAACCCACTGGGGCCACTGCAGGACATTGGTCCGGCCTTGGTGCCGGCACCGCGTTAAGCCTTCAAGGGTTCTTCAGAAACCGTGCCAACTGGTGACCGGCTGCATCCATCAGAACCAATTGGTCGCCCTCCAAGTGTGCCGCACGGGTACCCTCTAACGCGTTGAAAAACCGGTCTTCCTGAGCACCTGGCAGGGTCAGGCACGGCTTACCAATTGGCACCAAAGGCCCGATTCGCACACTGTCTTTTCCCAATGCGAAGGCTCCACTAAAGGCGTTGCATCCGCCTGAGCCGGACAATCGCATTGACAGGTCCCATCGCAATGTTGGTTTGGGTTGTACCACCTCGGCGATTCCATCAAGCGCAAAGGCTGTCCACGCCGTACCGGTCAAGTTCGAAGGTGTTAACGGTGTAATGCCCGTCGATGCGGACGCCTGTTGCCCCATTGGAGCCACAGGCGCAACAGGGGTAATGGGGCAACACAGGCGCCCAACAGGGCCGTCGTCATGCCCGCAAGCGCTTTTGCCCGTAGTCGATTCCATGCCATATTCAATTCTCCAGTGACCGCCCCGCACTGGGGCGCTTAACCGCAGTATGGGCGATGTGTGGCACACCACGCCATACAGACAAATACGAAGCCCGTATAAATCACGGACAATTGAAAACGCGCACGCCTCTGCCCACAGCCTTCTGAACCCCAACGCTATGCCCACCCAACCGACCGAATCACCGCAAACGCCCGCTTTTTTTTGGTGGATTGTGGGCGGCATGCTGGGTTTGGCACTGCTGCCCACGGTGTGGACGGGCTTGGACCTGTGGGCGGCGGGGCTTTTTATTGGCGACACACCCCAACTGTATGCCGTGCACTGGTGGTGGGTGGAACTGATCAATGTCTATGTGCCTGACGTGTTCAGAACCATTGTGCTGGTGGCCTTGATCGCTTGGCTCGCGGTGACCTTGGGCAAACGGGCCACACAGTGGCGACTACCGCTTGCCTTTGTCGTTCTGGCCGTCACTGTGGGGCCCGGCTTGGTTGTCAACGGTGTTTTTAAAGACAACTGGCAGCGCGCACGGCCCTACCAAGTCCAACCCTTTGGTGGCACGCAGCAGTTCACGCGCGCGGCGGTCATGACCGACCAGTGCAACAGCAACTGCTCTTTTGTCAGCGGCCACGTTGCCTGCGGATTCTTCCTGGCATCCATGATGTTGGTAGACCGGCGGCGTCGGACTGCTTGGGGCGTAGCAGGGCTCATATCCGGCTTTACTATTGGTTTTGCCCGCATGGCCGACGGGGCCCACTGGCTCAGCGACGTATTGTGGGCAGCCCCCATTACGCTGATGTGCAGCTGGCTGGTTTGGAGGCTCTTGGTGCGCCTTTACTCGCCCAATGCCAGCGCAAGCGGTGCTTGACGCACCACCGCGCCGCGCATACATCTACGCCAAGCCGCTGTGCACCGTGGGGTGTAACAAGCGCACACGCAACTCCCGTTTCATGCGTTTGTTGTCCAAACGGCGGGACTCGTCCATAAAGCTCAGCTGCATGGGTGACAAGGCCTGTGCAGCCTGCGCCCGCGTCACGCGCAGCGGGCGCGGCAAGCCATACATGTCGGCGGCCAGGTCAAAGTAGTCACCCATTTTTAAGTCACTGTCGTCACTGACGTTGTAGACCCGTTGGGGTGCCGCACGCCACAGGGCTACATTGCATGCCCGGGCCAGGTCGTTGGCGTGAATATGGTTGGTGTAGACATCATCGTCTCGCTGCAGCACCGGAGCACCCCTGGCCAAGCGCCCATGCGGTGTACCCCCTTCGCGGTCTTGCGCGTAGATACCAGGAATGCGCAAGATGCTGGTGCGCACCCGCGTGGCACGCCCCAAAGAGCGCACCGCAGCCTCGGCATACACCCTGCGCTGCGCCCGCGCTGTGGCAGGTCGCACCGCCCGCACCTCTGTGACCGGTGCGCCACCACAGTCGCCGTATACGCCACTTGTGGAGCCATACACCAGGCTCTTGGGCGGTGTGCGCAAGCGCAGCACACGCACCAGAGCCAGGGTGCGTGCGTCGTCATTGCCTTGCGAGGCCGGAGGTGCCAAATGCAGCACCCGGGTGGCTAAGGCCGACATGCGCCGCAGCGTACGCGGCGCATCCAAGTTACCCAGGAGTGGCGTGACACCCAGCGCACGCAGCGCAGCCAGCCGATCAACACTGGAGGTCAGCGCCAATAAGCGAACCTTGCCATGCAACTGCCGCGCCACACGCACGCCTACGTCGCCACAACCGACGATCAATACACGTTCACGCCGGAACCGTGCTGGCATCGCGCCCAAGGGAGATTGATTTGAGGGCAAAATCGCAGCTTCGTATAAATGATGAGTCCCAAGGATACCCACAAGATGAGCGCCACCGCCGCCAACCTCCGCGTTTTTTCGGTCCTGGTGCAGCCCAGCGGTCGAGCCTTTACCACCGAGCCGGACGAAACCGTCTTGGCCGCCGGAATCCGCCAGGGCATCGGCCTGCCCTATGGGTGCAAAGACGGTGCCTGCGGCTCCTGCAAATGCAAAAAGATCTCGGGTACGGTGACCCACCGTGACCATCAAAGCAAGGCACTGAGCGCAGAGGAAGAATCACAAGGCTTTGTGCTGACTTGCTGCGCATTCCCTCAGTCAGACCTGGTATTGGAATCACGCCAGGTGACTGAACTGGGCGCCTTACCTATCAAGAAAATGCCAACACGGGTTAACACGCTAGAGCGCGTCTCATCCGATGTGGTGGTCATGCGTTTGCAATTGCCCGCCAATGACAGCTTCACCTTTCGGGCAGGTCAGTATGTTGAATTTATTTTGCGTGACGGTGCGCGACGCAGCTACTCGATGGCCAATGCCCCGCACAACGGCCCGGGCATTGAACTGCATATCCGGCACATGCCGGGCGGCAAATTCACCGACCACGTGTTTGGTGCCCTGAAAGAGAAAGAAATTCTGCGCGTCGAAGGACCTTTTGGCAGCTTCTTTTTGCGCGAAGACTCCGACAAGCCCATGGTTTTGCTGGCATCGGGCACCGGCTTTGCACCCATCAAATCCCTCATCGAGCAACTGCAACACCTGGGCAGCACACGGCCCGTCACCCTGTACTGGGGTGGACGGCGCCCAAGCGACTTGTACATGGACGCTTGGGTACAGCAACAGCTGCAAGCCATGCCCAACCTGCGCTACGTACCGGTCGTCTCCAATGCACAGCTCGACGATGCGTGGACCGGGCGCACCGGCTTTGTACACCATGCGGTTTTGCAGGACTTTGCCGACCTGAGCGGCTACCAGGTCTATGCCTGCGGCGCTCCCATCGTGGTGGAGTCCGCCCGCAAAGACTTCTGCGCCCAAGGCCACTTACCCGAAGAGGAATTTTTTGCCGATGCGTTTACCTCAGAAGCTGACAAACACGGCGGCTAAACAGCCCACAGCCAACAAAAAGGCCTTGCAAGGTAGCACCCTGCAAGGCCTTTTGAGTTTGTGTAGCGCGGCTTACTTTTTATTGCTGCGGTGGTCACGCTTACCGTCATGGTTCATGTCGCGCTGACCATCATGCTTTTGGCGGTAGATAGCGCGGCTTTCTTTGTTTTCCATGTGGGTGAGGTGCTTGCGTTCTTGCGCAGTGACCTTGCCGTCGACTTTGGCGCGGGTTTCAGCATTCTCGATCCGTTGCTCACCCTTCTCCAAACGATTGGCTTCGTGGGTCGTCAACTGACCGGATGCCTCACCCTGCTCAATACGCTTGTCTTGATTGGCTTGGCGCTGGTCTATTCGAGGGGTTGCCATGGGGTCACGGGGTGCTACGGTAGTGGTTTGGGCAAATGCCACGCCGCTAGAAGCCAACACAACGGCCATTAAAACAGTTTGAATTTTCACGATTAGTTCCTTTGACGACAGTAATGGAAAGTCTCCATGCGCCAACAACGGGGGCGCCCAGATTCCAGACTGACATAGGCAATGCAAAGAGTTGTAACCATCGGTTACAACGACCCTTACTCGCCCAGGTAGGCTGCCCGCACCCGGGGGTCTACCAGCAACTTGGCTGCGTCACCGGACATGGTCACAATGCCCGACTCCATCACATACCCCCGGTTGGCAATGGCCAACGCGCGGCTGGCGTTTTGCTCAACCAACAGCACGGTCACCCCTTGGGCGTAAACGTCGCGCACCACATCAAAAATTTTGTCTACCAAGATAGGCGACAGACCCATGGACGGCTCGTCTAGCAAGAGCACCTTGGGGCGACTCATCAGCGCGCGGCCCATGGCCAGCATCTGCTGCTCTCCACCGGACATGGTGCCCGCCAACTGGTCTTTGCGTTCGCGCAAGCGCGGAAAAATGGTGAACATCTTTTCCATGTCGGCCGCAATACCGGCCTTGTCGTTGCGGATGTAGGCACCCATTTGCAGGTTTTCGACAATGGTCATGCGGGCGAATACGCCGCGCCCCTCCGGCACCATAGCCAAGCCCTGCTTAACCAAGTCCCATGGTCCCTGCCCCTTGATGCTTTTGCCCATGTATTCAATATCGCCTGCATTAATGGGCAGTGTGCCGGTGATGGCTTTCATGGTGGTGGTTTTACCCGCACCGTTGGAGCCAATCAGCGACACCAGCTCGCCCTCGTGCACCTCAAAATCCACACCTTTGACCGCCTGAATGCCGCCGTACGACACTTTCAGGCCCGTTACTTTAAGCAAAGTCTTTTTCGTCATGTTGTTCCTTGCTGTTTAGTGACCACTGGTGCCCAGGTACGCTTCAATCACTTTTTCATTCTTCTGCACCTCTGCAGGGGTGCCTTCGGCAATTTGTTTGCCGTAGTCCAGCACCGTTACCCGGTCACACAAGCCCATCACCAGCTTGACATCGTGCTCGATGAGCAAAATCGTGCGGTTGTCATTGCGGATGCGGTCTATCAGCTCACGCAGCATCACCTTCTCGGTGGCATTCATGCCGGCGGCCGGCTCATCCAAGGCGATCAGCTGCGGGTCAGTCGCCAGTGCGCGCGCAATCTCAAGGCGGCGCTGGTCACCATAACTCAGCGTGCGGGCTTTGTAGTCTGCAAACTTGGTGATACCGACGTATTCCAGTAGCTCGCGCGCGCGCTGCGCGATCGCAGCTTCTTCGGCCTTGAAGCCTGCCGTGCGAAACACCGCACCCAGCAAGCCCGAGTGCGTGCGAATATGGCGCCCGACCATGACGTTCTCCAAGGCGGTCATCTCAGAAAACAAACGGATGTTTTGAAACGTGCGGGCGATACCCGCCTTGGCCACCGTATGCACCGCCGTGGGTTCGTATTTTTTGCCGGCCAACTCGAACGTGCCGCTATCGGGTGTGTACAGGCCAGTGAGCACATTGAAGAAGGTGGTCTTGCCCGCGCCGTTGGGGCCAATCAGGCCATAGACTTGACCACGCTGAATATGGATGCCCACATCACTGAGGGCCTGCAGGCCGCCGAATCGCTTGGAGACGCCGGTGACTTTGAGTACTGTGTCGTTCATGTCGGCTCCATTCAATTCTTGGTTTCTTGGAGCGATTTACCGTGCTCAGGCGAAGGCCATATGCCCCGTGGCCGCAGCAGCATCACACTGATCATGGCCAAGGCAATGAGCAGCTGGCGCAAGATGGAGGCATCGAGCCGCCCACCGGTCATCGACTGCAAAGGGCCGGCCACATAGCGCAAAACCTCAGGCAAGGCCGACAAAAGCACCGCACCCAAGATAACGCCGGGCAAATGCCCCACGCCACCCAGCACCACCATGGCCACAATCATGACCGACTCCATCAGGCTGAAGGACTCGGGCGAAATAAAGCCCTGAAACGCCGCAAACATCGCACCGGATACCCCGCCAAAGGTGGCCCCCATGCCGAAGGCCAACAGCTTGAGGTTGCGGGTATTAATACCCATGGCCTTGGCGGCGATTTCGTCTTCTCGAATCGCCATCCAGGCACGGCCCACCCGGGAAAACTCCAGACGGTGGCAGACCACAATGCTGACTAAAACCAGTGCTAGAAAAAGGTAGTAATACATCGAGACCGACACGATTTCAAAGCCTCCCACCACCATGGACTTACCCAAATCCATGCCAAAAACATGCAAGGAATCAATCTGACTAATCCCTTTGGGGCCGTTGGTGATGTTGATTGGGTAGTCAAGATTGTTTAAGAAAACCCGAATGATTTCACCAAAGCCCAAGGTCACGATGGCCAGGTAGTCACCCCTAAGCCGCAGCGTGGGTGCCCCGAGCAAGATGCCAAATAGGCCGGCCACACCGGCGGCCATCGGAATAACCACCCACAGCGGCATGTGCATGCCGTTGGGAAACATCGACGCAATGATCGGGAATACATTGGTCAAATGGGGCGATGCCAATAAGCCGTACATGTAGGCCCCAATGGCAAAAAACGCCACATAGCCCAAATCAAGCAGACCGGCGTAGCCCACCACAATGTTCAGGCCGAGGGCCAATAACACGTAGAGCAAGGCCATGTCGGCAATCCGTACCCAGGCATTGCCAAAGCCTTGCAACACCAAAGGCAAGGCAAGGAGCAAGACGCCAACAACGCAGAAGGCAATGATTTTGCTGGTTTGTTTCATAGTCAGCGCCCCTTTACGCACGGTCAGCCACACGCTCGCCCAGCAAGCCAGAGGGCCGCAAGGTCAGCACAATGATCAGCACAATGAAGGCAAAAATGTCGGAGTAATTGCTGCCCAAAACACCACCGGTCAGGGCGCCAATGTAGCCAGCCCCAATCGACTCAATCAAGCCCAGCAAAATGGCGCCAACGACCGCACCAGCCAAGTTGCCAATGCCACCAAAAACTGCGGCGGTGAATGCTTTAAGGCCAGGCAAGAATCCCATGGCGTGCTGCGCCGTGCCGTAGTTGGAGGCATACATGACACCCGCAATGGCCGCCAACACCGCGCCAATGATGAAGGTGGCCGAAATGACCATATCGGGTTTAACGCCCATCAGCGCCGCCACGCGGGGGTTTTCAGCCGTGGCCCGCATGGCGCGCCCCAGTTTGGTGAAGTTCACCAGCCACATCAAAATGGACAGTGAGACCGCCGTCACGCCCAAAATCATGATCTGCGTGGGTGTAATCACGGCGCCCGCGATGTCAATCGGCGTGCTGGGCAAAAGGGTGGGATAGGGCTTGTAATTGGGTTTCCAGATGATCATGGCCAGGGTTTGCAGCAACAGCGACATACCAATGGCGGTGATCAGGGGCGCCAGCTTGGGGCTATTGCGCAAGGGGCGGTAGGCCACTTTTTCGATCACAAAATTGAGCGTGGCCGCTACGATGCAAGCAATCACGAGTGCGATGACTAGCACGATGTAGCCCGGTGTGCCCGGCATGCTGTCTTGCATCAGCCCAATAATGGTCCAACTGGTCAGCGCTCCCACCATCATGACCTCGCCGTGGGCGAAGTTGATCAGGTTAATAATGCCGTAGACCATGGTGTAGCCCAAGGCAATCAAGGCATACATGCTGCCCAATACCAGGCCATTGATGACCTGTTGCAACAAAATTTCCATAAGACTTCTCCGTTCTTTTTGTAGTGAACCGGTGCGACTTCAGACGCTGGTGGCGCCCTATCGTGCTAAGTGAACCCACTGCCGTTACATGGCACCGCCTAGGGGCGCAAGGCCAGCGTGGTTGACTTGATTCTAGCCACACCCAACTGGGCGCGTGCCGGGCGTGGGGCGGGTTTACCCCCAAAGCCAACCGACCGAATTCACCGGCCATGAGACCCCGCTAGGGTTTGTGCTGTTGGTTGCGCTCTTCCAACTCACGCATTTTTTGCGCAATGCGAATTTCCAACCCCCGCTCCACTGGGCGGTAAAAATGCGGGTCGGACATGCCGTCGGGCAAATAGCGTTCACCAGCAGCAAAACCGTCGGCCTCGTCGTGCGCATACCGGTAGCCCTTGCCATAGTCCAACTGTTTCATCAGGCGCGTAGGTGCATTGCGCAAATGCATGGGGACTGGGCGAGTGCCGTCTTGCTTGACAAAGGCCCGGGCCGCCTTGTAGGCGGTATACACCGCGTTGGACTTGGGCGCCACCGCGAGGTAGACCACACACTCGGCCAGGGCCAACTCGCCCTCGGGGCTGCCCAGGCGCTCATACACCTCAGCGCAGTCCAGCGCCAAGCGCAACGCCCGGGGGTCGGCCAGGCCAATGTCTTCGCTGGCCATGCGGATGAGGCGCCGCGCCATGTAACGCGCATCCGCCCCGCCATCGAGCATGCGAACCAGCCAGTACAGGGCTGCGTCCGGGTCGGAACCACGCACCGACTTGTGCAGCGCACTGATGGAGTCATAAAACTGGTCGCCGCCCTTGTCGTAGCGACGCATGCGCTCGCCCAGCACCTTGAGCAGCCAGGCGTCGGTCACTTCAGGCACCTGCTCTTGCCTGGCAGCCACGGCCAGGGTCTCCAGTGTATTGAGCAGCCGCCGGGCATCACCATCAGCGTAGGCGACCAGACGGTCAATTGCTATCGATTCGATAGCTGGCTGCGCAGGTTCTGCGAGGGCTCGGGCCACTATTTTCCTTAAATCCTGCTCAGCCAGCGGCTGCAACACATAGACTGCGGCGCGTGACAACAAGGCCGAATTAACTTCAAAAGACGGGTTCTCCGTCGTGGCACCAATAAAGGTGAACAAGCCGCTTTCCACATGCGACAAAAAGGCATCTTGCTGACTCTTGTTGAAGCGGTGCACCTCGTCCACAAACAAAATGGTGCGGCGTCCCTGCCCCAGCGCTACCTGGGCCTGCTCTACGGCATCACGAATGTCTTTGACGCCACCAAGCACGGCTGAGATGGTGATGAACTGCGCATCAAACGCGTCGGCCATCAACCGTGCAATCGTGGTCTTGCCCACGCCAGGCGGCCCCCACAAGATACAACTGTGGGGCTGACCGGACTCAAACGCCAGCCGAAGCGCCATACCCTCACCCAAGAGGTGCTGTTGGCCAATCACGTCGCTTAGCCGGGTTGGGCGCAGGCTCTCGGCGAGCGGGGGGTGGGGCTTAGAGGGCGAGGTCACAGAAAGAGGCCTTTGGGGGTGCGAGCTGGCAGTGTAAACGCCCGCCCACCGTCAACGCGGGGCGGCGGCTGTAAGGCGCTGTTCTTGACCTAGAGCAAGACATACACACCGCGCAGCCGTTAGAGTGCACCGAGAAAACAAGCCCAGAGACTGCCCTAACTTGAGGAGACACCATGACAAAACCGCTAATAATTGATTCCATAAACGCCGCCGTTGACCATGTGATGGACACCGTGCAGGGCGACATCGTTTTGGGAATTCCCCTGGGGGTCGGCAAGCCCAATCCGTTTGTCAACGCGCTGTACCACCGCGTTAAAGGTAATCCACAGCGCCACCTTAAGATCATCACCGCGCTGTCGCTGGAAAAGCCAGTAGGCAAATCCGACCTGGAAAAAGCCTTTTTGGAGCCGCTGGTAGAACGGGTGTTTGCCGACTACCCCGACCTGGAATACGTCAAAGCGCTGCGCGGCGAAGGGCTGCCCGCCAACATCGACGTGGTCGAGGTGTTTATGAAAACCGGCGACTACCTGGACAACGAGGTGGCGCAGCAAAGCTATACCTCTACCAACTACACCCACATTGCGCGTGACATGGCGGTGCAGGGCATGAACGTCATGGCCCAGGCGGTGGCCGCACGGGAAGGCACCGATGGCCTTCAACTCAGCCTGTCGAGCAACCCCGACGTGGTAATGGAAGTGCTGGAAAAATTCAAGGAATCCGGCAAAAAGATTTTGGCGATCGGCGTCATCAACGCGCAGATGCCTTTTATGCCCAACACAGCGCAGGTGGCGCCAGGATTTTTTGACATCGTGGTGACCGACCCGGCCAGTACCCACGCTGTGTTTGCACCGCCCAACAACAAGGTGAGCCTGCCGGACTACGCCATTGGCTTGCATGCATCGAGCCTGGTAACCGACGGCGGAACCCTGCAAATTGGTATTGGCTCGTTGGGCGACGCCATCGGACAGGCCCTGATCGTGCGCGACCGCCACAGCGTGGAATACCGCCGCATGCTGGAGTCGCTCTGCCCCGACGGAGTCAAAGGCCGCGACCTGGGCACGTTTGAGAAGGGCCTGTATGGCTGCTCTGAAATGTTTGTCAACGGATTTTTGAAGCTGATTGAAGCCGGCATCATCCGCCGCGAGGTGTTTGGTGACGCCGTGTTGCAGCAACTGATTAACAAAGGCACCATTCCGGACGAGACCGTCACGCCGGCCACCCTGCGGGCGCTGCTCGATGTCGGGCGGGTGCGCTCACCCTTGAATCAAGAAGACCTCGATTTCTTGCAACGCTTTGGGGTAATACGCGCCGGCGCCACCCTGGACGGCGAGACCGTGGTTTTGGGCGAGCGAGTTTGCAGCGCCAATTTACTGCAAGACGATGCCTTTGACTGTGTGTGCAAACACATGCTGGGAAGCCGCCTGAAGGGTGGCATCGTCATGACAGGCGGCTTCTTTTTGGGGCCACGCGACTTCTACGAGCGCCTGCGCAGCATGCCGGCACAGGAGCTTGCCAAGATCGATATGACGCGTATCGACTTTATCAACCAGCTCTACGGGCAAGAAGAGCTCAAGCGCGCGCAGCGGCGCATGGCGCGCTTCATGAATACGACCATGATCGTCACCCTGTTGGGGGCGGCCGCCAGCGACGCGCTGGAATCGGGCCAAGTGGTCAGCGGTGTGGGTGGGCAATACAACTTTGTGGCCATGTCCCATGCCCTGCCCGACGCGCGGCTCATCATGATGCTGCGCGCCACGCATGACAACAAAGCGGGTCTCAAGAGCAGCATTGTTTGGAACTACGGCCACGTCACCATCCCGCGCCACCTGCGCGATGTGGTCATCACCGAATACGGCGTGGCCGAACTGCGCGGCCAGACCGACAGCGAGGTCGTCAAGCGCCTGATTGCGGTGGCCGACTCGCGCTTTCAGGAAGAATTGGTCAAGGAAGCCAAAGCCCACGGCAAGTTAGAGGCCAGCTACAAAATCCCCGAGCAGTACCGCCACAACCTACCCGGCGTGCTGGCCGAAAAGCTGCAACCGTGGACCGAAGCCGGGCTGTTGCCCGACTTCCCGTTTGGCACCGACCTGACCGATGACGAGCTGCACATTGTAAAGGCACTTAAAAAGCTCAAGCACGCCAGCCAGCACCCGGCAGAGCTGATCACCCTGGCGTTCAAGAGCCTGTGGGAGGGCAAAGAAATGCCCAAGGCTTACCAAGAGCGGCTGGGCATGACCGACGCCCATGGATTTAAAGACACGGTGGTGCGGCGTTTGTTGGCGGGCAATCTGTAAGGCGCAAGCCTTGATCTGTTAAAAGGACGGGGACCTTTTTCTTAAGTCCCCGTCCATGCCAACACCCCTATCCCCACCTGCCTTTGGCAGCCTTGCCCTGCCTATTGGCGGTTTTGCCGCAGGCGCGGCCCTGCGCTGGCGCAATGGCGACCACGACTGCACCGCCCTATGGCGGTCTGAACGCGGCGCGCAGCCCCCAAAGCGGGTGGTTTTGGCCGACGACACCATCACCGCCGATGCCGCTTACCAGTTAGCCTGCGAGGGCACCGCGATGCTGTGGCAGGGAGACTTTCACAACGCACGCCAATTGCTCCAGGCCCTCGCCCGGCGGGTGGACCAACCCGCCAAACGCACCCAACGAAAACAACTTGGTAAAAAACGTGCCGACGCGCAGCCAGCACTTGCTGGCAGTACCTCAGACGCTGCGGCGCCCGCTCTTGGCCGGGCTTTTCACCTGCACCGCCAAGCCCAGGCCCAGCGCGCCCGCGTACTCAGCATGGTGCTGCTGCCCTTCAATGCCGACTACGGCGTCGCGCTGCGCCGCGCGCCCGATGCGCGCCAAGCCTGCGCCCAGGCCTGGGGTCCCAGCGACGACAACACGCCGCAGTCGGTTGCCTCGCTGCGCGAGCTTTTGGGCCTGATCAGCGCGTACGAATGGCGCAAAAATGGCGTGGCCATTGCTGCGCTGGGCGAAGCTCCTAACAACCGTATTCACCCGCACTACGGCGTGTTCTCGCCGGTGCGGGGTGAGTATGTTGATCTGGTGGCACAGGCACCGCTGCCGCACAGCGATAGCCCCCTGGTTGCGTTTGACATTGGCACCGGCACGGGTGTGTTGGCTGCGGTGCTGGTGCGACGGGGTGTGACCCAGGTGTTGGCCACCGACCAAGACGCCCGAGCACTGGCATGCGCCCGTGAAAATTTAGCGCAACTGGGCGTATCAAGCCAGGTGCAGGTGCTACAGGCCGACCTGTTTCCAGCCGGCCAAGCCCACCTGGTGGTGTGCAACCCACCCTGGCTGCCAGCACGCCCCGGCGCCCCGATTGAACACGCGGTGTACGACGAAGACAGCCGCATGCTGCGCGGTTTTTTGGATGGCCTGGCAGCGCACTTGGCGCCGGGCGGCGAAGGCTGGCTGATTTTGTCGGACCTGGCCGAGCACCTGGGCCTGCGCACCCGCGCGCAGTTGTTGGACCTATTTGCCCATGCCGGTTTGACCGTGCTCGGGCGGCTGGACGCCAAACCGATGCACCCCAAGGCCAGCGATGCGTCCAATGCCCTGCACGCCGCGCGCGCGGCCGAGCTCACCTCGTTGTGGCGCTTGGCGCCCCTACCTACTTTGGCGGCCTAAGGCGCCGTGCCCACGATTCGAATCGCGTAAGCCCATATTAATCGCCGGCAATAAAGTTCTAAAAACCTAAACTAAATAGTTATAAGTGCCAAACTTTTGGTGGGTTGAAACAAGGTTTTACATCTATGACAGCCAAAGCCGCTTGGCCAAAAGGGACAAGCGCCCTACACTGATGACAAGAAGTCGACGCCGCCCACCGGCACCCGCAGCGGGGTAGTGGGCCCCATACGGACGTAAGGGGGAAACGTATGAAACATGCTCTCTGGATAGCCGCAGCGCTGTCTGCCCCCCTGGCCTTCGGGCAGGCCATAGAACTGGGTGGATTGGGCCTGGGCCTGAGCGCCGGGCCCAGTGGCGCAGGTCTTGAAACGGCCCGTACCCCCATTAGCCTTCAAGCCCCGTTTGCACTGGCGCTCAGCCCTGAATGGCGCCTGGGTGTGGGCTTAAGCGTGAGCAACACCCCGAGCCTTGTGACGGGCTTAGATGGCATGGCCAGCCACCGCACTGCCATTGACCTGATGCCGAGCTACGCGTTGTCAGACGCGCTGACGGTGTATGGCAAGTTATCCACCGCGCCGGCTACGGCCTTGTCGCTGACCACAATGGCGGGGCTTGAAAACACCCTGAACCTCAACAGCATGGGTTACGGCGTAGGCATCCATGCCCAGCTCGACAAAAATCTGTTTTTGCAAGGTGGGCTGGATCTGAACCACAGCAGTGAATTCAGCGCCACCAAAACTGGCGCATCCGTGTTTTCGCTGGGCATGGGCTACCGCTTCTAAGCGGGTGGGCTAACCCTTCAGGGTTTTGCTGCGGCCTGGATGGCGGCAAAACGCTGCGCAAGTTCGCGGCGCGCTTCTTTGCGCATGATGGCGGCCGACCAACGGCGGTGTTCCTCAGTCGTGCTGGGCTGCAATGGGGTGACTGCCACCGGTTTACGCGCCTCATCAATCGCCACCATGGTGAAAAAGCAACTGTTCACATGGCGCACCACCCGGGACTGAATGGCCTCAGCAATCACTTTGATGCCCACCTCCATTGAGGTTCTTCCGGTATGGTTTACCGCAGCCATGAAGGTGACCAACTCACCCACATGCACGGGCTGCAAAAACGTTACCTGGTCCACCGTCAGTGTCACCACATAGCGGCCGGCATAACGGCTGGCGCAGGCATAGGCCGCTTGGTCCAGCATTTTCAAAATAGTGCCGCCGTGCACGTTGCCTGAAAAGTTGGCCGTGTCAGGTGTCATTAGGACGGTCATTGAGAGTTGGTGCAGGGGCAGGTCCATAGGCGGCTTTCACTGAGGCAAATATTGGAACATACGCGCCAGTTTGACAGATACGCCACCCGACTGAGGCCCAATTCACTGCGGCGCCACCAACTAACGCTGGGTCACGCGTCTGGTTGGCAGCAAATCAAGCATAGACGTTCAGCAAACTACCCAAGGTTGTCACCGGCCGTGCCGCGGCTTGCTGTGCCTGGGCAACCCCGCTACTCTGCGACCCGGTCTTTATCACATCGGTTTCTGCCCTTGCGGTGGTGGACTTGGCCTTGCTGACCATCTGGGATTCCAGAGTCCTTATCCGGTTGCGCAGGTTTGCGATGATTTTTCGGCCCTCGGGGGTTTTGCTGGATGTGCAACCCTCCCAATCGCCCAGTTGCTTTTGGCAACGGGTCAGTTGGGCTTGCAATGCGACTGAGCCGGAATCGTCGGTGCCAGCGCCGCCCGCACCCATGCCTTGTGCGATGCCGTTGGACTGAATGGATGCGACCATACGGGCTTGGTCGCGCAGCCTCGCCATTTCTTACACCAGCCGATAAAAAAGCGCCAAACTCCTTTTGAGGTGGTGCAGCTTGCCTGTTCACACAGCGGCGGCCCGTGTTCTGGCGCACTCCTTGGTTAGTGCCCGCCTCAATGGAAATCCCGGCTACGGGTAGGCAACTCCCCCAACAGATGCGTCATGTCGACCAAGTGCTTGGCAATCAGGTGGCGCACATGGCCAGCACGGCCGCCGCTGTCACTGTCGCGCTGCCACACGCCGTACACGGCCAGCAGGCGGGCGCGGTAGACCGGTTCGCGAAAGCGCTCTTTCACCGCGGACCACACGATCACGTTCACACTGCCGGTTTCGTCCTCCAACGTGACAAACACCACGCCTTTGGCGGTTTGGGGTTGTTGCCGGGCGGTGACCAAGCCGCAGGCGCGCACCAAGCGTCCGCTGGCCATGGGGGCCATTTGCGCGGCGGTGAGTAGCTTCATTTTTGATAGCTGCTCACGCAGCAGCAGCAAGGGGTGGGAGCGTAAAGTAAGACCCAAAGCAGCGTAGTCAAAGACCACCTCTTCCCCTTCGGGAGCGACGGGCAGGGCCAAACACTCTTCCAAAATCGGCACGCCTTGGAGCAGGCCCGGTGCGGGCTTGAGCGCGGCGGCGTCCCACACCTGCTGGCGGCGGTGGCCACTGAGGGACTTGAGCGCGTCAGCGCTGGCCAGGGCTTTGAGGTCGCCCGCGTCCAAGCCACAGCGCAGGGCCAGGTCTTGGGTGCTGGCAAAAGGGAATTGTTGGCGTTCTACCGCAATACGGTGGGCAACCGTTTGCTGCAGGCCGCTAACCATGCGCAGGCCCAAGCGCACCGCGGGTTGGTCTGCCTCCACTGCATCCACGGCCTCCAGCGTGCAATCCCAGTCACTGTGCGCCACATCCACGGCCCGCACCACCACGCCGTGGGCTTGGGCGTCTTGCACCAATTGCGAGGGGCCGTAAAACCCCAGCGGCTGGCTGTTGAGCATGGCGGCCAGAAAGCAGGCGGGCTCGTGGCGCTTGAGCCAGCAGCTCACATACACCAGCAGGGCAAAGCTGGCAGCGTGACTCTCAGGAAAGCCGTATTCGCCAAAGCCTTGTATTTGCTGGAACAGGGTGTCGGCATATTCCTGCGTGTAGCCGTTTTGCAGCATGCCGCTGACCATGCGGTCGTAAAAGCCATGCACGCCGCCTTTCCTTTTCCAGGCGGCCATGGAGCGGCGCAGTTGGTCGGCCTCTCCGGCCGAGAAGCTGGCCGCAGCCATGGCCACTTGCATCACCTGCTCTTGAAAAATCGGCACACCCAGGGTGCGCTTGAGGGCTTCCTTCACTTGCGGGCTGGCGTACACCACCGCTTGCGGGTTGGCGCGGGCTTGCAGGTAGGGGTGCACCATGCCGCCCTGAATGGGGCCGGGCCGCACGATGGCCACCTGCACCACCAGGTCGTAAAAGCAGCGGGGTTTGAGGCGCGGCAGCATGCTCATCTGCGCCCGGCTCTCGATCTGGAACACACCCACGGTGTCAGCGCGGCACACCATGTCGTAGGTGGCTTTGTCTTCGGCGGGGATATCTTGCATGCGCAGGGGCGTGCCGCGCCACTGGCCGATCAAATCCAGGCAGCGGCGGATAGCGCTGAGCATGCCCAGGGCCAGCACATCGACTTTTAAGAGGCCCACTGCGTCCAGGTCGTCTTTGTCCCACTGGATGATGGATCGATCAGGCATGGCGGCGTTTTCGACCGGCACCAAGCGGGTGAGCGGCCCTTGGGTGAGCACAAAGCCACCCACATGCTGGCTCAGGTGGCGGGGAAAGCCTTGCAATTGGGTGCTCAGATCCAGCCACTGCTGCAGGCGCCGCAGTGATGGCATGGGCGGATCGAGCTGCTCACCAGAGACTCGGGGGGCAGTGCGCTCTGCTC
>JBBRNS010000039.1:0-22497 GCA_038230175.1 Burkholderiales bacterium | reverse complement strand
GAACGGCCCCGACCTTTCAGAAATTGGACTCAGGTCGAGGGTGCCAGAGATTGCGTTGGCTCTCGAGAATCCCACGTCGCAAATGGGAATGCACACAACGGCGAGTTGTCCGAGTTGGGCCTTCTGTCCTGACGAAGCGTGGGCCGTGGTTCAGGTGCGCATGAAAGATGGCCAGCCACTCGTAACCGACAACGGCCAGCACATCCTCGACGTGACCGGTCTTGCAATCCGTGAGCCACGCGCATTTGAAGCCGAGGTGAGCCAATGGCCGGGCGTGGTGACCGTAGGCGTTTTTGCATTCCAGCGCGCCCAGGTGTGTTTGCTTGGCACGCCCCATGGTGTTGAAACACTGACCTTCCCCTGAGGACAGGGGCGCTGGTTCATTAAAACTGGATGCCCGCCGGGTTATTGGCGTTTGCGGCGGGTGGGACGCTGACCGGTGGCGGGGCCACGGCCTTCTCAGCCGCCTTGGCTGCGGGAGTGGCGGGCTTTTGTACGGCTACCAGGGGTGTTGCCGCCGCATTTTTGAAACCATCGGGCAAAGTAGACGACTTTGGATAGCCTGCCGCGTCAAGGTATTGATCCCATTCAGACGCCGAGAAGCCTTTGAGTCGCTGACTGCCAATGCTGACCGCAGGCAGCGATGTGTCGCCGGTTAGGCGACGCAAAGCACTGGAGTCTTCTGGCGTGGTGACGGTGCGTTCTGAGAACGGTACACCGCGTGACGTGAGCATAGAGCGTGCGCCATCGCAGGGTTGGCAGGAATCGGTCGTATATAGCGTGACCGGAAACTTGGAGACCACCTGGCGCAGTTCGAACGGCAAACTACTGCTGCCACTGGATACCACATTGGCACCCACGCCAATGTCCGATACCTTGCCTTGCTGCGCTGATACCGGGGCCTTGTCGGAGAAGGTGACTTTCCCATCTGGGCCGACGATGCGGTAGACGGTTTGCGCCGATGGGGCAGACGCAAAGCCGAGCAGGGCTGCCGAGATCAGGCAAGAAGCGATCGTGTGGTTTCTCATGGGGTTTCTCCTGGTGGGATTGCCGGTTTGCGTGGTCAGGTCGACATACCTTGGTGGCGCAGTAAGGCTTCCAGTGTGGGTTCTCGCCCCCGAAAGGCTTTGAACGATTCCATCGCCGGACGGCTGCCGCCGACTTCCAAAATAGCTTCTCGGTATTTTCTACCAGTTTCCGGATTTGGCAACCCTTGTGCGTCGGCCGATTCTTCGAAGGCGGCGTAGGCATCAGCACTCAGTACCTCGGCCCATTTGTAGCTGTAATAGCCCGCCGCGTATCCACCGGCAAAAATATGACCAAAGGTGTGCACGGATCGGCTCCATGCGGGTGGCTGCAAAACTGCCACCTCGTCACGCACTTGTTTAAGCAATGGCGCGAACTCTTGCTGGGGATCGTGTGCGGTGTGCAGCAGCATGTCGAACAGAGAGAATTCGATTTGACGCAGAGTCTGCATGCCACTTTGGAAATTTTTGGCCGCCAGCATTTTGTCAAACAGCGCGCGCGGCAAGGACTCGCCGGATTGCACATGGGCCGTCATGTGCTGCAGCACGCTCCATTCCCAGCAAAAATTTTCCATAAACTGGCTGGGCAACTCTACCGCGTCCCACTCGACACCGCTGATGCCGGAGACATCGTGTTCATTCACTCGGGTGAGCATCAGGTGCAGCCCGTGTCCGAACTCGTGGAAGAGGGTGGTGACATCGTCATGCGAAAGCAGTGCGGGGCTTGCGACGCCATCGGTGACCGTATTGTCGGCAAAGTTGCATACTAAGTGGGCGACGGGTGTTTGCAGCACGCCGGTGTCCGGGCGCAACCAGCGCGTGCGGACATCGTCCATCCAGGCGCCCCCGCGCTTGCCACTGCGCGCTGTGGGGTCGAGGTAAAACTGCCCCAGGAGTTGAACGCCATCGGCTGTGCTGCGCTCAATGCGGTAAAAACGCACACTTGGATGCCACACGGGCGCGGTATCTGGCCGGATCGCTACGTCAAATAAGGTTTCAGTGATCTTGAATAGTCCCTCCAAGACCTTGGGGGCGGTGAAATAGGGTTTGATTTCTTGCTCGCTAAAAGCGTACCGCGCTTCCTTGAGTTTTTCGCTGACATAAGGCCAATCCCAGGCCTGAGGGTCTTGCAGGTCGAGCTCCTCGCGCGCAAAGGTGCGCAAGTCGGCAAGGTCCTTTTCGGCAAACGGTCGCGCCTTGTGCGCCAGGTCACGCAAAAACGCACTGACGGCCTCGGGCGAGGCTGCCATCTTGGGGACCAAGGACAGGCTGGCAAAGTTGGGGTAACCAAGCAACTGGGCCTCTTCTTTGCGCAGCGCCAAGATGCCACGTATGGTTTGGGTGTTGTCAAACTTGGTTGTCGTTGCATCGGCCTGCTCAGAAGCGCGGGTGACAAAGGCGCGGTACATCGTGGCACGCAGGGCGCTGCTGTCGGCGAACTGCATTACAGGGAGGTAACACGGCATCTTGAGGCTGAGTTTGTAGCCTTCCTTGTCTTCTGCCAGGGCTGCAGCCTTTGTGGCTTGTTTGACGTCGCTTGGGACGCCTTGCATTTCGGCCTCGCTTGCGTAGTAGCAGAAGCTGTCTGTTGCGTCCAAGGTGTTTTCGCTGAACTTTTGGCCTAACGCAGCTTGTTGCTCCTGAATCTGCGCAAACCGTACACGGGCGTCTCCGGTGAGCTCAGCCCCACCCAGCACAAAGTTGCGTACTGCATTTTTATGGGCTTGGCGCTGCTCGGCGTTGAGGGTGCCGACATCAATGGCCTTGTACTTGGCGTAGAGCCGCTCGTCGGCGCCCAGACGGGTCCAAAACTCCGTCACCAAAGGCAGGGCGGCGTTGTAGGCTGCCCGCAGTTCGGGCGTGTCGGCCACGCTGTTGAGGTGGCTTATGGCGCCCCATGCAAGGCTCAATTGCTCGGTCGCCACATCCAAGGTGCTTGCGATGGCTGTCCACTGCGCGGGAAAGTCTGGTGCTGTTACTGCCTCTAACGCGGTGGACGCTTGGGCCAGCAACTGATCAATTGCGGGCGCGACATGTTCCGGGCGAATCTGGTCAAACAGAGGAAGCGTGGCGTGGCTGAGCAGTGGGTTCATGGAGTGTACAGTTCTAACAAAGATGGGTGTATCAAGCGCGGTGGGAAGTCGGTCACCGCTTCAAGGCGACTGCTTCGCGCTCCGCCGCTTCGATTGTGTTGACCAGCAGCATGGTGATGGTCATAGGCCCCACGCCGCCAGGCACTGGGGTGATGAAACTTGCCACTTGGCTGACGCCGGTGAAGTCCACATCGCCACACAATTTCCCCGCACCTTCTTCGCCTTCAGGAATGCGGTTCATGCCCACGTCCAGCACCACGGCGCCGGGCTTGACCATGTCGGCCGTCAGTACATTGCGCTTGCCCACGGCCGCAACGATCACATCGGCCTGCAGTGTCATGGCTTTCAGGTCAGGCGTCGCGCTGTGGCATACGGTGACGGTGGCATTTTTCTGCAGCAACATCAGTGCCATGGGTTTGCCAACAATGTTGCTGCGCCCGATTACGACGGCGTGTTTACCGCGCAGGTCGTAGCCAATGGACTCCAGCATCTTCATGCAGCCATAGGGCGTGCAGGGCCAAAAGCCGGGTTGGCCTACCATCAGCGCACCCGCGCTGGCGACGTGAAATCCGTCCACGTCTTTATGGGGCGAAATAGCTTCAATAACCTTGTGCGCATCAATATGGGCTGGCAAGGGCAGCTGCACCAAGATACCGTGGATGGACGGATCATTGTTCAGAGCGTTCACCCGCGTCAGGAGTTCGGCCTCAGTGAATTCGGCCTGGTAACGCTCCATCACAGAATGCAAACCCGCATCGGCGCAGGCCTTGACCTTGTTGCGCACATACACCTGCGAGGCAGGGTTGTCGCCGACCAAGATGACGGCCAGGCCCGGAGCGACGCCACGCATTTTGAGCGCGGCGGTTCGCGCGGCGACGTCTTCGCGCAACTGCTTGGATAGAGCGTTGCCGTCAATGATTTTGGCGCTGCTAGAGGTGGTCATGGGAGAAGTCCATCAAACAAAAAAGCCCGCAGTCCAAGCGGAGCGGGCGTGAAGGGGGATGCAAAACGCGCCTTACGCTTTGACAGCGGCTTGGCCCAGTGCAATTTTTAGCAAATCGGCGACCGTGTTGGCGCTGAGCTTTTCCATGATGTTGGCGCGGTGGGCCTCGACCGTTTTGATGCTGATGCCCAGGTCGTCGGCAATTTGCTTGTTCAGGCGGCCAGCCACAATACGCTCCATCACCTGGGCCTCACGCGTCGTGAGTTTGGAGAGCAGTGCATCGCGGTCCACCGAAAGCTGGTACTCCGCGAAAGTGTCTTTGGCCATGTCCAACATGCGTTCTACAAGGGCTACCAATTGGTCTTCTTTGAACGGCTTTTGGATAAAATCCATCGCGCCTTTTTTCATCGTGTCCACTGCCATGGGTACGTCGCCATGGCCGGTAATGAACACGATGGGCAGGGGCGATCGGCCTTCAATCAACTTGGTCTGCAGCTCTAGCCCAGTCATGCCACCCATACGGATGTCAACAATCAGGCAGGCCACCTCACGCGGGTCGTAGCGGCTTAAAAACGATTCGGCTGAATCAAAGCAGCGCACGCGGTAGCCCTTGCCTTCGAGCAACCATTGCAGCGAATCACGCACTGCCTCGTCGTCGTCGACCACATACACCATGCCTCGTTTGGGTATCAAGCTCATTCAGTTTTCCAGGGTTCAAGTGGCGGTTGGTCTAACCGGGAGTGAGATGCGGACTGGGTTCGATGAGCGGGATCCAGAACGAAAACCGGCAACCCGCCACCTGCGTGCCATTGTAGAGGTTCTCTGCCGACATCCGCCCCAGATGCGACTCGACAATAGAGCGGCACAGCGACAGGCCAATACCCATGCCTTCTGGCTTGGTGGTGTAGAAGGCTTCGTACAGCCGCGCCATGACTTCCGGCGCCAAACCTTTGCCTGTGTCCTGCACCGAAAATTCGATCACGTGCTTGTCGTCAATCATGCGCGGAATTACCCGCAGCTCCACCATGCGCTCCGCAGTTTGGCGCAAGGCCATGTCGATCGACTCTGCGGCGTTGCGCAGCAGGTTGATCAGAACCTGTTCGATCAGAATCGGGTCCACCATCAAAGGTGGAAGGCGTGCGGCCACGTAGGGGTTGAGGCGTACATTAAACCGCCGCAGTTCGATTTCAGCCAACTCTATCGCTTCGCCCACAATCACCCCCACTTCAGAGCTGGTGCGATTGGGTTCACTGCGTTTGACGAAGGCCCGGATGCGCTGAATGATCTGGCCGGCCCGCTGGGCTTGGCGGGCGGTTTTTTCAAGCGCGCTGAGCAACTCGACTTCGGTGATTTGGTGCTCCTTGATCCGCGAGACCATGCCGTTGCAGTAGTTGTTGATCGCGGTCAGTGGCTGGTTGAGCTCGTGCGCCACGCTCGATGCCATTTCCCCCATGGTGATGAGTCGGCTGGCCGTTTGCGCGCGTTCGGTCTGGGTGTCCGATTGCTCCTCCGCTAGGCGGCGGCGGGTGATGTCGGTGGCAATCACCATTTGGGCCAAGCGCCCGTCAACCCAGCTGAGATAGCGCGTGCGAACCTCCAGCCATTTTCCCAGCTCAGTGATGTGAATCTCGGCACGCTCGGCCTCGGTCTCTGGCAGTTCAGATACCGGTAGACCAGCAAACGAATCCACACTGTCGCCGGCTTCGTCGTTCGACATGGAAGACGGTACGCCCGCCTGGGCCACCAGTTGCAGGTGGCCGCTGGCCTGCACACCAAACCATTGGCGGTATAGCTTGTTGGCAAACAAGAGTTCATCGCTGCCCAAAGGGGCCACCGATATGGACGCGTCTAAAGCCTCCAAAACGGTCGTGAAGCGCTGGTGGGCGGCCGTCAGTTGCTCGCGCACGCGGTTGGGCTCGGTGATGTCGGTCATCGAGGTCATCCAGCCGGTTTGTTTGCCCAGCGCGTCAATCAGGGGGGAAACATACAGCCGCGCCTGAAACAGCGAGCCTTCTTTGCGTTTGACCCGCAACTGAATGCCGCCGGGATTGGTCTTGCCGGTGAGCTCGTCTTCTAGGCGCGAGGTCCAATCTTCACGGTCGTTGTCGGGCCAGTAGGGGAAAGGGGCCGTGCGACCCACCAACTCCGATTCGGCCCATCCGGTCATCTGGCAAAACGCGGCGTTGACGTAGGTGATGCGCCCTTGCAAATCCATGGCGCGCATGCCGGTGAGCATGGAGTTTTCCATGGCGCGTCTAAACGTGGTCTCTGACATGAGTGCAGCCTGTGTCTGCATGCGTCGGCGCGAATGGCGCCAGTTGGCAATCAGCATCCATGCAGTCATTACGCTCAGGGCGCTGACCAGCCAAAACAGGCCGCTGCCGACCACACCCAATGATGCCCGGTAGGCCTGTGCGCGAACCAGCAGGCCGCTGCCCACCAATGAGACCGGCATGGTGTATTCATTGGTGTGGGTGCTCCAGGGCAGAAACTTACTGACTGCCTTCTTTATAGGAATCGCGGTGCCTGCCAACAGCACACCGTTGTCGTCCAGCAAAGACACCGCATACCGTGCCGACACTTCAGTCGGAACACCGTATCGGTACAGCCCGTCGATGGAATACTCGACCAGCAGCACGCCAGAAAAGCGTTCGCGGTCGTTCAGGGGAACATTCAACTGCAGCAGTGGGGCATCGTCGCTGGTGCGCAGGCGCTGCACGTAGACCGGTTGGTGCAGCTCGCGCGCCTGGGCAAAGCCGCTTTGTCGGTCTTTTCGCAGCTGCGTATCGGCGCTTTGGTGCAGCAGGTTGGCTCCGGCGATCGCACTGCCTTGGCTGTAGCGCACTTTGCGGCGCTCATCGATCCATGCGACGCCTTGCAACTCTGGGTATTGGTTGAGCATCGAATCAACGCGAACCTTGAATTCGTCCAAGCCCAGTTCCCGGTTGGATAACTCGCGCGCCAAGCGCATAAATTGTTCCTGGCGTTCTAGCAGGCGCAGGCGCAGGCGTTGTTGTGTGTATTCCACATCGCGCTGCACGGCCTGCTGTTCACGGTCGATCTCTTCCAAGTGCAGATAGGCCAGCGCAGCGACGATGGCCGCAAAAAACAACAACACTGCCAGTAGTGGGGCCAGTACGGCAAAGCGGTCTTGGCGCTGGGGTGTAAGGTGGGTCCACCAGTGCTTCGCCCGCTTGACGGTGGGGAGCCCCAGCTGGGCTGAAACAGAACTCAAAGTGGACAGGGGCTGAGGCAAAGGCATGCGCTTAGTGTAGAGGAGCGCGCCTAAGCGGCTTTTTAGCGTAAAACCACTATATGAAACGAATAACCGTAATTCGAAATATGAAATAAACTGTGTAAAAATAGTCTCGCCGTACTAAATTACGCCCACACAGTAGGTCAACGTAACCAGGAGCCTCCCCGATGTCCGCAGTTCCAAACGACGCCAACAACGCCGATAACGCCAGCAACCCGACGACGCCGTTGGACAGTGACAGCCAAGAAACCCGTGAATGGATGGATGCGCTGTCCGCCGTGATTCACAGCGAGGGGCCAGACCGTGCGCACTACCTGTTGGAGCAGCTGCTAGAGCATGCCCGGCAAAACAGCATCGACATGCCGTTTTCGGCCAACACCGGCTACGTCAACACCATCGAGCCGCCCCAAGAAGAACATTCCCCCGGCAACTTGGCCTTGGAAGGGCGTCTGCGCGCCTACATGCGCTGGAATGCCATGGCCATGGTGGTCAAAGCCAACCGCCACCACCCGGTGGACGGCGGCGATTTGGGCGGGCACATCGGGTCCTTCGCGTCACTGGCGCACATGTTTGGCGCCGGATTTAACCACTTTTGGCATGCCGAAAGTAATACCCCTGGTAAAGAGCATGGGGGAGACTGCCTGTTTATCCAAGGCCACTCTTCGCCTGGCGTCTATGCCCGTGCATACCTAGAGGGGCGCTTGAGCGAAGAGCAACTGCTCAACTTCCGCCAAGAGGTGGATGGCAAGGGTCTGTCCAGCTACCCACACCCCAAGCTGATGCCCAATTTTTGGCAGTTCTCCACCGTGTCGATGGGGCTGGGGCCGTTGATGGCGATCTACCAAGCGCGCTTCTTAAAGTACCTGCATGCCCGCGGCATCGCCAACACCGAAAGCCGCAAGGTCTGGGTGTTTTGTGGCGACGGTGAGATGGACGAGGTTGAATCGCTGGGTGCCATCGGCTTGGCCGCGCGTGAGAAGTTGGACAACCTGGTATGTGTGGTCAATTGCAACCTGCAGCGCCTAGACGGCCCGGTGCGCGGCAACGGCAAAATCATCCAAGAGTTAGAGAGCGAATTCCGTGGCGCTGGCTGGAACGTGATCAAAGTGATCTGGGGCAGCGAATGGGACGCCCTGCTGGAGCGCGACAAAGACGGCGCCCTGCGCAAGATCATGATGGACACGCTAGACGGCGACTACCAGGCCTTCAAAGCCAATGACGGCGCCTATGTGCGTAAACACTTCTTTGGCCGTGACCCGCGCACGCTAGAGATGGTCTCCAAAATGAGCGACGACGACATCTTTGCACTGCGCCGGGGTGGGCACGACAACAAAAAGATGTTTGCCGCCTTCCACGCCGCATCAATCCATAGTGGCCAACCCACGGTTATTTTGGCCAAGACGGTCAAAGGTTTTGGCATGGGCAAATCGGGCGAGGGCAAAAACAATGTGCACCAGACCAAGAAGCTCACCGACGAAGACATCATGGCCTTTAGGGACCGCTTTAACATCCCGATCCCTGACAGCGAAATCAGCAAAATTCCCTTTTACAAGCCGGCCGACGACACGCCCGAGATGCGCTACCTGCACGAGCGCCGCGAGGCATTGGGCGGCTACCTGCCGCACCGCCGTACCAAGGCGGACGAGCAGTTCACTGTGCCCTCCATTGAGACCTTCAAGTCGGTCATGGAGCCCACACCCGAGGGGCGCGAAATATCGACCACCCAAGCCTACGTGCGCTTTTTGACTACGCTCTTGCGTGACCAAGCGCTGGGCCCCCGCGTGGTGCCCATCGTGGTGGATGAGTCGCGCACCTTTGGCATGGAAGGCATGTTCCGCCAGATTGGCATCTACAACCCCGCAGGCCAGCAATACACCCCGGTGGACAAAGACCAAGTCATGTACTACCGCGAAGACAAAGCGGGCCAAATTTTGCAAGAAGGCATCAATGAGGCGGGCGGCATGGCCAGTTGGATAGCGGCGGCCACCAGCTATTCAACGAGCAACCGCATCATGTTGCCGTTTTATGTGTATTACTCGATGTTCGGCTTCCAGCGCATTGGCGACCTGGCCTGGGCGGCAGGCGACATGCTGGCGCGCGGCTTCTTGTTGGGCGGCACTTCGGGGCGCACCACGCTCAACGGCGAAGGCCTGCAGCATGAAGACGGCCACAGCCACATTCTGGCGGGCACCATTCCCAACTGCGTCAGTTACGACCCCACCTTTGCGCACGAAGTGGGCGTGATCTTGCACCATGGCTTGAAGCGCATGGTCGAGAAGCAAGAAGACGTTTTTTACTACGTGACCCTGCTCAACGAGAATTACGCCATGCCCGGCCTGACCCCTGGCACCGAGGAGCAAATCCTCAAAGGTATGTACCTGTGCAAAGAAGGCCCCAAGCTCACCCCACGCGTGCAACTGCTGGGCAGTGGCTCTATTCTGCGCGAGTCTTTGGCGGCGCAAGTTCTGCTGGAGAAAGACTGGGGCATTGCCGCCAATGTCTGGAGCTGCCCCAGCTTTAACGAGCTCACCCGTGAAGGCCAAGACTGCGAGCGCTACAACCTGCTGCACCCGTCTGAGGCACCGCGCCTGTCGTTTGTGGCCCAGCAGTTGGAGAAACACACCGGCCCGGTAGTGGCGTCTACCGACTACATGAAGGCTTTTGCCGAGCAGATTCGCCCCTTCATCCCCAAAGGCCGCACCTACAAAGTGCTGGGCACCGACGGCTTTGGCCGCAGCGACTTCCGCTACCGGCTGCGGGAGCATTTTGAGGTGAACAGCCACTACATCGTCTTGGCTGCGCTCAAGGCGCTGAGCGAGGAGGGCACCGTGCCGGTGTCCAAGGTGGTGGAATGCATCGCCAAGTACGGTATCAAAACCGACAAGATCAACCCATTGAACGCCTAAGCGGCCAACGGAGAAACCTACTGTGGCATTGATACAAATACCCGTTCCCGACATTGGCGACTTTGATGAGGTCACTGTGATTGAGCTTTTGGTCAAAGTGGGCGACACGGTGAAGGTTGAGCAGTCGCTCATTACCGTCGAGTCCGACAAGGCGTCCATGGAGATCCCGTCCAGCCAAGCTGGGGTGGTTAAAGAGATCAAGGTCAAGCTGGGCGACAAGGTCAAACAGGGGTCTATGGTGGTGGTGCTGGACGGGGAGGGCGCCGAAAGCGTCGAAAGCGTCGCAGCGAGCTCAGCGCCTGCCGCAGCACCAACACCAACAACAACAACAACAACAACAACAACACCTGCCCCTGCACCTGCACCTGCCCCCGCCGCACCAGGGGCCGAAAATTTAGAGTCAAATAAGCCTCCAGCCCTCATGGAACCTGCGCAAGCAGCTCCTAATGTTGTAGCGCCACAGGCGGCTGCACCTGCACCAACACCGTCGCTCAATGCACCGCTCCCTGCCCACACACCCGGCGCAGCACCACTGGGTTTGCCGCACGCGTCGCCGTCAGTGCGCAAGTTCGCCCGCGAACTGGGCGTGCCGCTAGCGGAAGTCAAAGGCAGTGGCCCCAAAGGCCGCATTACTGAGGCCGACGTGCAAGCCTTCACCCGCGCGGTCATGGGCGGCACGGTACAAACCGCCGCTGGCGCTGCGCAGAGCAAGGGCGGCTGCACTGGCGCCGGTGCAGGCTTGGGCCTGATCCCGTGGCCCAAGGTGGACTTCGCCAAGTTCGGCCCGATTCAGCGTAAGGAACTGGGCCGCATCAAGAAAATCAGCGCTGCAAACCTGCTGCGCAATGCCATCATGATTCCGGCCGTCACCAACCACGACGACGCCGACATCACCGACCTAGAAGCCTTCCGCGTGGCCACCAACCTAGAGACCGAGAAGGCTGCTAAAGCGGGCGGCACCAGTGTCAAGGTCACTATGCTGGCCTTCTTAATCAAAGCCTGCGTGGCCGCGCTCAAAAAATACCCAGAGTTCAACAGTTCGCTGGATGCGGATAGTGACGGCGGCGCCCTGATCTACAAGCAGTACTACCACATCGGTTTTGCCGCCGACACACCCAACGGGCTGATGGTGCCGGTGATCAAAGATGCCGATAAAAAAGGCATCTTCCAGATCAGCACCGAGATGGGCGAGTTGGCCAAAAAAGCGCGTGAGGGCAAGTTGAGCCCGGCAGAAATGTCGGGTGCCAGCTTCACCATCTCTAGCTTGGGCGGCATTGGCGGGCGTTACTTCACCCCCATCATCAACGCGCCTGAGGTGGCCATTTTGGGCGTCTGCCGCTCCACCATGGAGCCGGTTTGGGACGGCAAGACTTTCCAGCCACGCCTGATGCTGCCCCTGTCCCTCACCTGGGACCACCGCGTGATCGACGGCGCAGCCGCAGCGCGCTTCAACGTCTACCTGGGCCAGATACTGGGCGACTTCCGCCGCGTATTGCTGTAAACGCCCCGATTAGGAAAACACATGGCAATCGTAGAAATCAAGGTTCCGGACATTGGCGACTTCGACGAAGTCACCGTCATCGAGGTGTTGGTCAAGGTGGGCGACACCATCAAAGTCGAGCAAAGCCTGATCACCGTGGAGAGCGACAAAGCGTCGATGGAGATCCCGTCTTCACAGGCTGGTGTGGTCAAGGCCGTCAAGGTCAAGTTGGGCGACAAGGTCAAGCAAGGCTCGGTGGTGCTGGAGTTGGACAGTGCCGCTGCGGCGGCTGCCCCTGAACCACCACCCGCATCATCCACCCCTGCCATTTCAGCAGAAAATTCAGTGCCAAATCGGCCTTTAGCCCTCGCAGAACCTGCGCAAGCAGCTACTAAATCAATAGCAAATTCGGGTGATGTACCCCCGGCAGCAGCAACGGCACCTGCAGACAGCACCTTTGACGGCAACGCCGACCTCGATTGCGACCTGTTGGTGCTGGGCGGCGGGCCCGGCGGCTACTCGGCAGCCTTCCGTGGCGCTGACCTCGGCCTCAAGGTGGTTTTGGTAGAACGCTACGCCACCCTAGGCGGCGTGTGCCTGAACGTGGGCTGTATCCCCAGCAAAGCCCTCTTGCATGTGGCTGCCGTGATGGACGAGGTAAGCCACCTCGCTGCCCTGGGCGTGGACTACGGCAGCATGACGCTGGACATCGACAAACTGCGTGGCCATAAAGAAAAGGTCATCGGCAAACTCACCGGCGGCCTGGCCGCCATGGCCAAGATGCGCAAGGTCACCACCGTGCGCGGCTACGGCGCGTTCGTCGGCGCCAACCACCTAGAGGTGGAAGAAACCACCGGCACCGCGCAAGAAAAAACCGGAACCAAGAAGGTGGTCGCGTTTAAAAAGGCCATCATTGCGGCGGGTTCGCAGGCCGTGCGCATGCCGTTCATGCCCGAAGATCCTCGCGTGGTGGACAGCACCGGTGCGCTGGAGTTGAAAGAAGTCCCCAAGCGCATGCTGATCCTGGGCGGCGGCATCATTGGCCTGGAGATGGGCACTGTCTACAGCACCTTGGGCGCTAGGTTGGACGTGGTCGAGATGCTAGACGGCCTGATGCAAGGCGCCGACCGCGACCTGGTCAAGATCTGGCAGAAGATGAACGCCAAGCGTTTCGACAACATCATGCTCAAGACCAAAACGGTGAGCGCACGCGCCTTGCCCGAAGGCATTGAAGTGACGTTTGCATCGGCAGAGGAGGGCGGCACGGCCCCCGCGCCGCAGGTCTATGACTTAGTTTTACAGGCTGTAGGCCGCACGCCCAACGGCAAAAAGATTGCCGCCGACAAGGCGGGGGTGGCCGTTACAGACCGCGGCTTCATCAACGTTGACATCCAGATGCGCACCAACGTGCCCCACATCTTCGCCATTGGTGACATCGTCGGCCAACCCATGCTGGCGCACAAAGCGGTGCACGAGGCGCATGTGGCGGCGGAAGTGATTGCCGGTGAGCTGCAAGGCAACAAAGAGCTGGCTGCAGCCGCATTCAACGCCCGCGTGATTCCATCCGTGGCCTACACCGACCCCGAAGTGGCCTGGGTGGGCCTGACTGAAGACCAGGCCAAGGCCCAAGGCATTAAGGTGAAGAAGGGCCTGTTCCCGTGGACCGCCTCCGGCCGTGCGATTGCCAATGGGCGCGACGAAGGCGTGACCAAGCTGCTGTTTGATGACAGTGATGAAGCCCACGGCCACGGCAAGATCTTGGGCGGCGGTATGGTCGGCACCCACGCGGGCGACATGATTGGCGAGATTGCGCTGGCGATTGAGATGGGTGCGGATGCAGTGGACATCGGCAAAACGATTCACCCGCATCCCACGCTGGGCGAGAGCATCGGCATGGCGGCGGAGATTGCGCATGGCAGTTGCACGGATGTGCCGCCTGCAAGGAAGTGACGCGCAGAAACTGCCGATACGCCGCTCAAAACGCTACTAAATCAATAGCTTACCGCGCAGGTTCTACGAGGGCTGCGAGCCTTTTTTACTTCCAATCCTGCGTCGCCAGCCCACGACCGGCCAGCGCAGGCTTGAGAAGCCAAACTCAGCGCGAAGCCTAACAAACAAGCGCTCAAGGCGTCATTCTGTACACGGCAACAGCCATGGTGGCAGTGTCAGTTCTGTTCAAACTGGCGTAGCGCCATGCAAGGCCCGCCTCAGCGATCCCCTCAGCATTTACACCCGCTCCCGCGTTTGCCGCAGCATGCGCGTGTTTTATGAGACCGGTTTTGGATGCAAGGTCAGCTGACCACAACAGTTAAAGACATTAGGGTTTTCGTTAGCTCACTTATTGCGGCGGTCCGTGCCATACTTGCCGACGTTGAGAGGTTCAATCGCTTTGGATATGTACCTAATTCACAACAATGACGGCTTCTAAGGGACAAAGGTTTGTCTACCAAATGAACTGGAAGGCAAAAAACGTTAAAGGGGATATACATTGTCGAAAGGGCAAGGGCAAGGGCAAGGGCATGGGCATCGCAGAGTTGCCATTAGGTAAATTCAGAGGAAAACAGTCGCCATCAAGACTATCTTCCCTATTCAGAATTGCAGCTATTCAATATAAGGTGGCACTCTAAGTCTATGGACAACAATACCACCACCAATGACGCAGCGGAAAAGTTGGATGTCATTAAGCACAGCTTGGCCAGTCTTATTCGACATGCCGCCATTTCGCGCCTTGAGAAAATTATCGATTGCACCGCAATCGAGGTGAGCGACCTTGGCCCCGATTTCGTTCCTGGAAAGATACTGGCCAACCATCTGGCCTTAATTCAGATTACCAGTAGTTTGGTCAGAGTGACCTTCAAGTGCCACTTCAATACCGATGCAGCAAAGAAGCTGGCCTCTCGGACGTTTGGCAGTGACAAAACGAATGCCGTTTCGGAGAAGGCGGTTCTCGACTTCATCAAAGAGTATTGCAATCTGGTAGCGGGCAACGTGGTGTTGCTCTTTGAGGGAGCCGCTATCGATATGGGCATCGGTTTGCCAATTTGTACGCGGGGCTTTTATGAGGTCTTTTCCAATTACGAAGAAATGGCAGCGACATCCATCATCCATGTCGACTTCTGGCGGATGCGGGCTAACGGAGGCGCGATTTTCGGTAGTGCGCTGATTGAGATCATCGACGAAAACTCGTTGGAATGCATGATTGGCTACCAAATAGCAGAAGAATCCAATACAGAAGGAGAAATCGAATTTCTATGAGAACCCCTAACCTGGACCTGCAAGCTTCGCACAAAATGTTGGTGATGTTCGAAGAAGCAAACGCAAATACGGAAACGGTCATTGACCAATTTCCCGGGATTTTCTTGATTCTCAATTCCAGTCACGAAATACTGCGAGCCAACCAAGAATTTGTTACGCTATTCAACCTTGATTCTGATCAAATATTTCGCCGCTCTTTTGCCTCTTTCTTCAGGCAAAAAAGCTGGGAAATATTTGAGCACAACGCAAAAAAATTAACTGCTGCGGAGCTGCGTAGCGACGTTGTCCGGTTTGAGTTGGGTATGTCGGTCAGTGAGACCCCTACTGGCGAGGACAGGCCGTTCCACTGGATTCTTACGCGCCACAACGTCAAGAACAAGGGTGAAGGGCAATTGATCACCGTGTACGGAAACGACATGTCCGAAATGCGGGAAACTGAAAAACGCTTGATGGAAGTGTTTACCAGCATCCCACTGGGCATGTTCACCGTCGATAAAATTGGCAAGATTGGTCCATCCTACTCAAGCTACCTTGAGACGATGCTTGATTGCGGAAAGCTTGCCGAGCGACTGATTGAAGACGTGCTTTTCAAGCCTGCTCTTGCTAGCATGAGCGCCAACGAGCTTGAAGGTGTCAAGGCCGTGCTGACCTGCGTGGGGCGTCCGGAACTCGATTTTCCGGATCTAGAAAAGACCTTTCCTCACGAAATTTTTCACAATTTGAAGACCGATGAAAGCGGGGGGCGCTGGTTCAAGGTTTCCTATCATCCTATCGGCAATGACGGTGTCATCGAGCAGTTGTTGATCATCTTGGAGGACCGCACCGAGATCGTCAAAGCCGAAAGAGACATCCTGAAAGCCGCTGAAGAACGCGAACAGGCCAACATCATTCAGTTGCAGAGCAAGGCTGTTTACGAAAGCGCGATCCGTGATCCGCTCACCGGTTTGTACACCCGGCTTTACATGAAAGATTCAGTGGCAGCGCTTCTGGATTCGCATGACTCAAATAAAGTGCCCGAAGTCTCGATGGTGATTTTTGACATCGATCACTTCAAGCGGGTCAACGATACCTATGGACACAAGCACGGAGACCTGGTTCTTGCCCAAGTTGCGGCGGTCGTACGCAAGCAGAGTAGAGGCACGGACATTCCGATTCGTTTCGGTGGCGAAGAATTTCTAGTTTTCTTTCCGGCAAACATCGTTGCTGCCTTCGCCATGGCCGAGCGCGTCAGGAAGGAAGTCGAAGGATTGGTCCTGGAGCTGGACGACAAGACCGTTATCAAAGTGACCATTAGCGGCGGCGTTACTACGCATGTACGCGGTGAATCGCTGGAAGATTTCATGCATCGGGCTGACCAATTCCTCTACCACGCCAAACAAAATGGCAGAAATCAGAATATCTCCGAAATTTAGGGTTCTAGGATCGGTGATTCAATGTACTTTTGCTGAATCTTCCGCTATATCCGCCTACCATATCTCCAACTCCACCGACTCTAATAGCGGACCTGTTTGTCCGCTGACTACCTTTACGCCTTTGATTCCGTTATTCCTACCGCTCTGGGAAGGCGGGCGAATATCTCGCCAGCCAGTCCAGAATAAAGAACGACGCTAATCACGTTGCCAGTCAAGATTTTTTTGATAGAAAATTTAGCCGGCGATCTCAGGGAAAACCCGTTTTCTCAGGATCGTTTACGGTGCGATACTGGCTCACATGCGCTTGCATTTCCTATCGGTTTAATTGAGGTGACATGGACAACATAACATTGGGTCTATTGTTCGTGATTTTTGCAATCGCCGCGTATTTGGGCTGGCAGGTTCTGCAGCTTAAGAGAAGGCTTGCCGCGATGGTTGATGCTGAAAGCGCGCGACCAGACGATCAGCATTTACAAGAATTGTTAGATGCCCAAACGCACGAGCTCGATACCTTGCGCGATTCGTTTGCACAAGAGCGCTCAGCGCTTGAAGCAGAAGTAAAGAGTCTACGCAAGGACATCCACCCGGAGGCGTTAGGACAATTGGAGCATTGCAAGCACGCTGGTGCGACGGCATTGGGTAACAGTAACGCGTTGGCCGGTGAGATTTTGACACTGCTTGACCTGGTAAAAACCTTTGAGCGTTGGCACTCCGACATGAACGAACTGGTTATCCATAACCGTGCGATGCATGGGAAGAATGATGAGTTTGCGTCCATCGTCAAATACATGATCATCGTTACGCTGAATGCCTCGATTGAGGCGGCGCGAGCGGGTCCGTCTGGTCGTGGTTTTGCAGTCGTTGCCGATGAAATGCGCAACTTGGCGGCGCGGGCCGAGAGTTTGTCTGAAGGCTATCGCAATAGCCTTCACCAAAATGACCTGATCACTACCACGACGTTTCAAGACCTACAAGCCGGGGGAAAGATGATCATCAGCTCATTGACGGGACTCAATCTGATCAACAACAAGATCAAAACTGATCTGGCACCCTGATTTCTTAGACCATGATAAGCACTCGGGCTCGAAACAGTTTTGACCAAATGCTTATTTTGGGCATAAAAGCCAGCACGGGATGGAGAGCGCCCGACGCGTGTGTGGTTGAAATTGTGCCTAACCTCAACGGTATTAAAGAGACCAATGTTGTTGTCGTGACAGCAGCCTCGTTTTTGTTCAGACTATCTGTTTTTGTCTACTTTACGCCTGACGAGGCGACGCGCCACCACTTTGTTCCTGGCGACGGCGAGAACCCTGCGACTACCAACGATCAAGTATTTTTTGACGCCATTCGGGAGTGCGGGAACATTTGCTGTGGCACCCTCAATCGGGAATTGGCGCGTGTTTTTCCGCATGTGGCTATGTCAACTCCCAACATCATCGAAAGGGAGTGCAGCTACTACCTTGAGTCTTTGCATGGTGGACATCTCCAGCATTTTCGTGCCGTGACTGAAGATGGAACGCAGTTTTTCGCAACACTCTGTGTTCGTGAGTACGCGGATGTAGACTTTGAATGGGTGGTGGCCGAGGTGGAGACTGAATCGGGTGAGATGGAGTTTTTCTAGGTGCTAATGGCGTTGAAAAAAGGAACGATAAATGACTGAACACGAGCAGACTGTAAGCAAGGTGTTAATTCTGGATACGAACGTACAGTGTTTAGACGAAATCAGGGCATTTTGCGAGAGCAATCGGTTGGTGGGTCTTAAAGTACAACCGGACAATGTGATGGCGGTGCTCCGGTCAAATCTGGATTTAGGGGCCATATTTTTGGCGGAATCGTACACCGACAACGGCGACCTAGGCACTGTTTTGGCCCGCAGGGTTCATGCACTTCGGCCGGAATTGCCTATTTTTTTCCGGCGAGATGTCATCGACGGGCTTGACGACATTGCCGAGGGGGACCGGTCGTCGTTCAGTGCCGGGTACACCATTTCCTCCATTTCCAAGCTTCAGGCGGTAATCGAGGAATTTATTTTCAGCCGGTCCTATCCCAATGCCTTGTTGCGTGGAATTACAGAGATTTCGATTCCGGCATTGGAAAGCCAATTCAAGGCGATGAAGGTGGAAGTGGAAGCTCCCTACCTTGTCCGGGATCGCATGATTTTTGGTGAAATCTTTACCTTGATTCCGCTTGAAAGCAGTTGGTGCAGGGGCTACATGATGTTGCAGACCGAGGAAGAGTCCTTGACGCAATTTGTCACGGCGGGCAAGACGTTTGTCAATCCAGCGGATGCCCATGAGTTTCGGCATCTCAATGGACTACTCGGGGAAATTACCAACCTGATTTGGGGTGCTGTTAAAAACCGTTATCTATCGAGCGTAAGTTCGGATGCGTACCTTTCACAGGTACCCATCATCATTAACAACCTCCATCGCTTCATTTCGTTTGGGTCTGAGAACCCTCAGCTCTGTTTCAAGTACACCATTTCAGACCCAAACAACCCCTCACTTCGATCATTGGTCATTCATCAAAAGTTCGTTTTCAGTTTGAGTTGGACGCCTGAGGCTTTTGCAGAAAACGTCGCGTCGGTTGATGAGTTGGTTTCTTCGGGCGAATTGGAATTTTTCTAAAACATAAAGGTAATTAGTATGGCGCAGATATTGGTAGTAGATGATTCAAGCACTGTTCGCAACGAAGTCGGAGACTTCTTGGTGAAGAATGGGTTGACCGTGGCCTTGGCGGTAGACGGTCGAGACGGGTTGGTAAAGCTCAAAGCAGATCCAGCCATTAAGTTGATTGTGTGTGATGTCAACATGCCCAACATGGATGGTCTAACCATGGCAGAAAAGGTGCGCAGCGAGCTGAATAACAGTACCGTCAACATCGTGATGCTAACGACCGAGAACTCGCCCGTTATGAAAGAGCGGGGGAAGGCTGCCGGGATCAAGGGATGGATCGTTAAGCCTTTCAAGGGGGAGGCTGTCTTGCCATCCTTCAAGAAATTGGTAGGGCTTTGAGGGCCGTGAAAAAGCACGTGCTTGGCGCGACACAGGGGCTTGGGGAAATCATCTTTGAGGTTCCCCAGGTGAAGGTCGACATGAATTCGTTTGACCCATCCGCACTGCAAGTCCACGATTACCTGTTCACCACCAAAGTCACCGATGCAATTGGTTGGTACAACACCAGCAATCCACTTTAAGAAGAATCGACATGAAGAAATCTGGTTTGAGTCTTGGGCAAAGACTGTCCCTCAGTTTTGCCGCGGTTATTGCATTAATGGCCTTGCTTGCGGTCCTGTCATCGATCCGTATCGAGGGGTTGAATGGTGCAACGGAGTTGATCGTCAATGACCGCTACCCCAAGACCCATATCGCCAATGAAGTCAAGTCGCAGATCAATGTGATATCGAACAGCATGCTCAATGTGCTGATCATGGGCGATGAGACGCAAATCAAGGGCGAGATTGACAAGATCCAACAGGTTTCCGAAGAAAACAATGCAGCCATTGCCAATCTGGACAAGATTTTGACGGATGCCAAGGGCAAAGAGCTGCTCTCGGACATTGTAAAGATTCGCGACAAATTCCGTCCGCGCCAAGAGAGTTTCCTAACGCTGATCAATGAGGGTAAAAAGGAAGAGGCGCAAGTCAAATACCTGTTTGCGATCCGCACCTTGCAAAAGAAGTATTTTGAGGCGCTCGATGCCTTCGTGAACTACCAAGATAGCCAGATGAAAGCCGCTGGTGAAAATTCAGCGGAAGTCGCGGTCAGTTCGAAGCGGTGGATTCTATTGTTGGCAATTGCGGCCGTCGCGTTGGGCATCGTCTCCGCATGGCTCAGTACCAGAAGTGTGACCAGGCCCATCAACGCCATGCAGTCCACCATGAGCGAAATCGCCACCAGTCAAGACTTTTCCCGGCGCGTGCCAGTGGAACGCATGGACGAAATTGGCATGTCCATCGTGGCATTCAACGCCATGATCGAGAAGATTCAGGAAAGCTCCACCCAACTTAAGCAAAAGACGGCCGACATCCAGGCCATGATGCAATACATACCCCAAGGTATTTTGACCATTCAGGGCGGAAACAAGGTGCACCCCGAATTCTCCGCCTACCTGGAGACCATTCTGGAAACCAAAGACATTGCTGGTCGCGATGTCATGGACCTGATCTTCTCCAACAGCCAGTGCAATGCCGAAATCCAGTCTCAGGTGGAGGCCGCCATTTCTGCCAGCATTGGCGAAGACGCCATGAACTTTGAGTTCAATGAGCACCTCTTGGTGAAAGAGGTCGAAAAGACGATGCCCGATGGCCGTGTCAAGGTTCTGGACCTGAATTGGTCGCCTATCACCGACGACCAAGACACCGTGGTGCGCCTCATGCTGTGCGTGCGCGACATCACCGAAATGAAAGAACTCGCCGCAGAGGCCGGAGCGCAAAAGCGCGAACTCGAAATCATTGGCCAAATCTTGGCCATCAACCAGGAAAAGTTCCACGAGTTCATCGACAGCTCAGCCAAATTTCTGTCCGAGAACAAACAGATCATCACCGACGTGGGGGGCGATGCACAGCGGCGTGCCGATCCAGAAGTCATCACCGAACTGTTTCGCAACATGCACACCATCAAAGGCAATGCCCGCACCTATGGACTGCTGCACTTGACCAATATGGTGCATGAAGCTGAACAAACTTATGACCATCTGCGCAAGGACACCGATGCAGTTTGGGATCAGGAGCAACTGTTGGAGCAGCTGGCCAGCGCGGGCACTGCCATCGAAGAATATGCACGCATCAACGAAACCAAACTGGGCCGAAAAGGACCGGGACGGCGCGGCGGCGTAGACAAATTCCTGATGGTGCAGATCGACCATATCCAGCATGCTATGGGCACTTTAGACCATGTGGACTGGACCAATGTTGCATCGGTGCGCGATGCCGTGCGGCAGGTGCACAACACCCTAGCCCTGATTGGCACGGAGCCTATCGGCAGCGTTCTGGTGGGTATTACCGATTCATTGCCGTCACTCGCCAAAGAATTGGGCAAGGAGGCACCACACAGCACCATCCAAGACCACGGCATTGTCATCAAGAACCAAGTGGCTGACCTAGTGCGCAACGTGTTTATGCATTTGTACCGCAACTCTATGGACCATGGTATCGAACCCTCCGCCGAGCGGCTTGCCAAGGGCAAACCTGCGGCTGGCAATATCGAGTTGGAGCTCTCCCTCAATGACGATAAGTTGCAATTTAAGCTGCGTGACGACGGGCGCGGCTTGGCTGTCGACTTCATCCGCAAAAAAGCAATCGAAAACGGGTTGATCACGCCAGAGCAGGCACTCTCTCCGGAAGAAACCGCCCAACTCATCTTTTTGCCTGGTTTCTCAACCGCTGAAAAAGTCACGGAAGTGTCTGGACGTGGCGTCGGCATGGATGCGGTCAAGAGTTTTGTCACGCGTGAGCAAGGCACCATTGAGTTGTGTTTCGTGGATTCCGGTGTGGGTGGCGCCAGTGACGGATATCGCCCCTTTGAAACTGTGATCACACTGCCGGCACGGTTGGCGGTGCAGAACGAAGGATTGACCGCCTGAGTCAAGGGATAGATCCTACGAATGCCCCCTCCAAAAGGGGGTAGGGCCTGTTTTTTTGCTCGTAATTTTCGGTGCGACTCGCGCGTTAACTCTTTACACTGATCGGTATGCAACCGAGCGACGAAAGCCCCATTCGGCGGCAAATTTTTTGGTTTGCTGCTTTGTTGATATTGGGGTAATCGTACTTTTCGTGCAAATTGGTGCGCTTTCTCCTCAAACCCAATACCAGCGCGGGTTTCAAGGCCTCCAGTCATCGGAAATTGTTTACTACCGGAGGATTTGAAGCCGTAAACTGCTCGATCCATCAATTTTGAAGATTGAAAATGTCGACGTACGCTTACCGGTTTGTTGGCCAAGAAAATCTGTCCAATCGGCTCTCTGATTTCGATCTGGAACAGTTCTTTCGGCGTGGTTCAAAAGCGGGTAACACTTTTGCAGTGAAATCCAAACCGCCAACCAGTAACGCCGTTGGCTGCGGCCAACAACCCATCGGGGACACTTGCTCCTTTTTCCGTGAAGCGAGTGCCAGATGAAGAACCCACAG
>JBBRNS010000038.1:0-22761 GCA_038230175.1 Burkholderiales bacterium | reverse complement strand
TCAAGACAACGGTGGCAAACTTCAAGATACCCAAGTGGTGTGCGGTGGTTGCTGAGCCTTCCTGCAGTGCAATGGGTACGGTACAAAAGAGCGTGCTGCGTGTGCAGTGTGCAAACCTGCTAGCGACTGGAGCGTCTTGATGAACGTGTTGCAGACTGTTGTGCGACAAGCCCCGTTTGAGTCGGTCGATTTTTCTGCATTGGCGGCCCTGCAGCCCAGTCTGGTCCTGGCATTTGGGTCGGTTTCCGCTTTGCAGCACAGTGCCAATGCATTGGCCCACGCTTTCCCTAAAGCCGTCCGCGCGGGTTGCTCTACCGCCGGTGAGATTTCTTCGCAGGGTGTGCAAGACGGTGGTTTGGTGGTCACCGCCTTGCGCTTTGACAAGACGCGTGTTGCCCAGGTGAGCACCAAGCTGGGCACCATGGCCGACTCCTTTGCGGCGGGTCGGCGTTTGGCCATGTCGCTGCCCATTTTTGGTTTGCGCGCCATTTTGATCTTTGGCCAAGGCGTTCACATCAATGGTAGCGCTGTGCTGGCCGGTATGGCCGATATTGTGGGTAACCGTATTCCCATTACCGGTGGGTTAGCCGGCGACGGCGGAGCCTTTGAGAAGACCTGGGTTTTGGACGCCAATGGGGCGAGCTCCGAGCGCCTAACCTGCGTGGGTCTGTATGGCGACGATTTGGTGTTTTTGCATGGTTCGTTTGGTGGCTGGACACCCTTTGGCCCAGCCCGCAAGGTTACCCGCTGCGAACACAATGTGCTCTATGAGCTAGACGGCGAGTCGGCATTGGCCGTATACCGGCGCTACTTGGGTGAACATGCCGATGGTTTGCCGGCCTCAGGCCTGTTGTTTCCCTTTGCCATGTTGGGTAAGGACCACACCGAGGTGGGTTTAATCAGGACCATTTTGGGTATCGATGAGGCGGCTGGCAGCCTGACGCTAGCGGGTGACATTGACCCTGAGGGTTACCTCAAACTCATGCATGCCAGTACCGACGCCTTGGTTGACGGCGCCGAAGCCGCTGCGCAGGCTGCTAAGGCGATGGATGCCAATGCCGGTGATGGCCTGGCTTTGCTGGTCAGCTGCGTTGGACGCAAACTGGTCATGGGCGGTCGGGTCGACGAAGAGGTAGAGGCGGTGGGTGCGGTATTTGGTCTGGGTGCTACCTTGGCCGGCTTTTATTCTTATGGGGAAATTAGCCCCTTTAGCCCGGCGGTTGAATGTAAATTGCACAACCAAACCATGACCGTTACCTATATTTCAGAACGCACATAAAGACGGGCCGCAGAAAAACCCATGCACAAACTACTAACACGCCAACTGACGCGGGTATTGGGTGTGGATTCGGCCAGCCTGCCGGCGCTGCAGCAGGAGCTGCTGCAATTGGCCGCCAGTGGTGCGGTGTCGGCGGATGCGGCCCGCTTGCTCGCCGGTTTACCAGCCTTTCTTGAGCGGGTCGACGAGGTGTATTTACAAAGCGACCGAGATCTGGCGCTCAAGACCCGCAGTCTTGAATTGAGTTCGGTCGAACTGACCGAAAAAAACAACCGCTTGCGTGATGATTTGAGCAGCCGCACCCGTGCCATCGATTCTTTGCGGGCGTCGGCGCGCGATCTTATGGCTTCGATCGACACAGGGCACAAGATCGCGGACGATGACAACCTGGAGACCTTGTCAACTTTGATGCGTGACCTTGTGCGCGAACACGAAGCAACCCAGCGAGACCTGCATTCGGCGCTGACCGACTTGGCGTACCAAAAATTTGCGTTGGACCAGCACGCGATCGTCAGCACTACCAACCTGGCGGGCGACATTATTTATGCCAATGATAAGTTTTGTGAAATCAGCGGCTACACCCGCGCGGAGCTGCTGAACCAAAATCACCGCATCATCAGCTCCGGGATTCATGGCCCCGAGTTTTTTGTCGAAATGTGGGACATGATTACCGCCGGCATGGTGTGGCACGGTGAGGTTTGCAATCGCACCAAGGCCGGCGAGTTGTACTGGCTCGATGCGACCATCGTTCCCTTAGCGGACGACTCGGGCAATCCGACCATGTTTATCGCCATTCGTACCGACATTACCCAACGCAAGCAGTTGGATGCCACGATCAAAGGCGCCGAGCAGCGCTTGCGCCACATTACCAACACGGTCCCCGGCGTGGTATTTCAAGTCAATGTTAAGGGCGATACGTCTCAGTACACCTTTGTCAGCGACCGGGTGTTCGACGTGCGGGGCATCACCCGCGAGGCCATGCTGGCAGATTCGCGTGTAGCGACGCGGCAAATTCTGAAGCAAGACCAAAAACGGGTGATAGACGGCATTGCGGCAGCAGCCCGCCAGCGGGCGGTGTGGCGCGACGAGTACCGGGTTCAGTTTCCCAACGGTTCGATCCGCTGGGTTCGGGCTGAAATGAATCCTGAGCCGGATTTGGCGCCCGATGGCTCGACTGTGTTCACCGGAATTTGGCTGGATGTTACGCAACTCAAAGACGCTGCCGACCGGCTGCGCGAGGTAACCGAAAACGTACCCGTGGTGGTTTTTCAGTACTTAGTGGATGCCGATGGTAAGTTCAGGATGACATTCGTCAGCCACGCGGTGGAGTCCATTGCTGGTGTTACGCCCGATTGGGTGATGACCGACGCACAATCCTTCATGCGCCAGGTGCATCCGGACGACCGCGTGGTGGTTGCAGCGGTGTTGGATGGGTCCAGCCGGAATTCACAACCCTGGTCGTTGGATTTTCGCGTGGTGCATTTGCGCACCCGTGCCATTGCCTGGGTCCACGGTGAGGCCCGGGCCCGTAGCTTGCCCAATGGGGGGTTTGCGTGGAACGGGTATTTGACCGACATCACACAAGCCAAGAAGACTTCCGAAGAATTGCGCCGCGCCAAGGACAATGCCGAGGCGGCAAGCGGGGCGAAGTCTGATTTTCTGGCCAACATGAGCCATGAAATTCGTACGCCCATGAATGGTGTGATTGGTATGACCGAACTGCTGCTGGACACGCCCCTTAATGCCGATCAGCGGGAATACGTGGGTATCGTGAAGTCTTCGTCTGAGGCGCTTTTACGCATCATCAATGACATCCTTGATTTTTCCAAAATCGAGGCCGGTAAGCTCCAAATCGAAAACATTCCTTACCGCTTGGACCAAGCCGTCACCGAAACGCTCAAGACGCTGGGCTTGCGCGCGCGGGAGAAGGGACTGTCATTGCAATGCGAATTTGCCGATGATGTGCCCTTGGCCGTAGTGGGTGACCCAGGTCGCCTGCGCCAGGTGCTGGTGAATATCGTTGGCAATGCCATTAAGTTCACCGACGTGGGGGCGGTGACGGTGAGCATTCAAAAAGCAAGAGGCTCCATTGATGGCCGCTTGTTACACCTCGCGGTGCGCGACACCGGCATAGGTATACCCGAGGACAAGCGCGAAGCAGTTTTTGACTCTTTTTCCCAAGAAGACAGTTCCATCACCCGCCGATTTGGTGGCACAGGTCTTGGCCTTTCCATCTGCGAGCGACTGGTGCAAGCCATGGGTGGGCGTATTTGGGTGGACAGCGAAGTGGGCAAAGGCAGCGAGTTTCACTTCACGATACGGGTAGAGGTCGATCGTTCGACCCAGTCGGACGCCGTCGCGCCCGCAAGCATGCACGCCCCCGCTTTTGGTGACCAAAAAGTGCTGTCGGTGTTATTGGTGGAAGATGACCTCGTTAACCAAAAGCTGGCGGTAACCCTTTTGGAACGCTGGGGCCACCGTGTGGATGTGGCCAGCAATGGTTTGAGGGCACTGGAGCACCTGAGCGAACACACCTATGATATTGTTTTGATGGACATGATGATGCCGGTTATGGATGGGTTGGAGACCGCACGGCGCATCCGTGCGTCTGAGACGGGGCACAGAACGCCTATCATTGCGATGACCGCCAATGCGCGGGCTTCGGACCGCGACCGTTGCCTTGCTGCGGGCATGGACGATTACCTGTCCAAGCCCATCAAAGCCAACGTGTTGCAGGCCATGCTGCAAAGTGTGGCAACCGCGGTTGAAAAAGGCACTTTGCACCAATCGTCGATGATGGTGGACTTGTTGATTGAGGACTCCTACCCCGAGGACTTTGATTACTCATCGGCCCTGGCCACGGTGGACCAGGAAGTGATTCAAATCGTGTCCGCCCCCTTTTTTAAGCAGTGGCCGAAAGAATTGGCCCGCCTGCGCGAGGCCTTGGATCAGGGCGACTTGAGCACCGTTCTGCACATTTCGCATGCCCTCAAAGGCACGCTGGCAATGTTTGGTGCCCAACCCGCGCGAGAATTGGCGCAACAAATAGAGCGCTGCGCTGCGCGTTCTGATGCGGCAGGCGTGGAATTGTTTTTGCCTCCCTTTGTGATTGAGGTGGAACAATTGCTTCAGATCATTTCTGAGCGGAGCACGTTTTGATCACCTTTTGTTCTTTTGAAAGGTCCGCATGACTGCGCCGCAATCTGTACTGATCGTTGACGACACCGAGATTAATCTGATCTTGTTTGCCGCACTGGTAAAGAAGCTTGAGCGTTGTACGGCCCATACCTTTTCCAGCGCAATGCAGGGGCTGGAGTGGGCAACGTGCAACGTGCCAGATTTGGTCATCGTCGATTACCTGAAGCCGGAGATCGACGGCCTTGAATTTAATCGAAGGCAGCGGGAGCTTCCGGGCTGTGACGGCATTCCGGTGCTCATGATCACGGCGAATGACCAAAAGCAACTGCGCTACCGCGCACTCGACTTAGGGGCTAACGATTTTTTAATCAAACCGGTCGACAAGGTCGAGTTTTTGGCGCGTACCAAAAATATGCTGAACCTGAGCCAGGCGCGCAAGAGCCTGTCGGACCGTGCAGCTTGGCTGGCCGACGAGGTGCGCAAGACTACAGCCGAAATATTGGAGCGCGAGCGCGACACGGTGATCCGCCTGTGCAAAGCCGCCGAGTTTCGCGACCCCGAAACCGGTGCCCATATTTTGCGCATGGCGCATTACTCCCAGCTCATCGCTCGGGGACTGGGCCTGTCGGTAGCCGCGCAAGATTTGCTCTTAGAAGCGGCGCCCATGCACGATATTGGCAAAGTGGGCATTGCGGACAAAATTTTGCTTAAGCCAGCGCGCTTGGAAATTGATGAGTTTGAAATCATGAAGCAGCACGCCATGTATGGGTATGAGTTGCTGCGCGGAAGCTCTTCAAAGGTTTTGCAGGCCGGGGCGGAAATTGCCCGCGGCCACCATGAGAAGTTTGATGGTTCAGGCTACCCGGCGGGTTTGGCCGGGCAGGACATCCCCATATTCAGCCGAATCGTCGCGGTCGCAGACGTTTTTGACGCACTGACCTCCGAGCGCCCTTATAAAAAGGCCTGGACCTTGGAGGCGGCGGTTGATTTTCTGGTTGAGGGTTCAGGAAAACACTTTGACCCCGACTGCGTCAAAGCCTTCTTGGCGGCTTGGGACGACGTTCTGGAAATTCGCAATCGTTTTCAGGAAGCCGATTAACCCGATCGCTATTTCAGCATCAGCACGGGAACCGGAGAATGGGTCAACACATGCTGGGTTTCACTGCCTAGCAGAAGCCGGGTAATACCCTTGCGGCCGTGCGACGCCATGACGATCAAATCACATGCGTGTGTTTGCGCAGCCGCCAGGATGGCTTCGGACACGACGTCTGCCTGAACGGTAACGGCGAGTGTCTTCACACCATTGTCCTGCCCGATCTTTTGTACGGCATTGACAATGGCTTGGCCTTCATCGGCCCATTGCTTTTCAACCCGTCGCACTTCGTCGGGCTGCAGGGCGATGCCGCCTTCAAAGTAGCTTTGTGGATAACGTGGAACCACTTTGAGTGCGACCAGTTCGGCCTTACACAGGGCTGCTAAATCAACCGCGGCAACGACGGCTTTTTCGGAGAGGTCGGATCCGTCGGTGGCGACGAGAATACGTTGGTACATGAGTGCTCCTTTGGGTTGGCGAGGGTCCCAGATTACTCCAGCAAAGCGCCAAAGCTGGGGTATGTATCAAAATATACCCAGTGTGCACCGACCTGTACACCGTCCATTCCCTACCTTTTTGTATGCCCGACACCATTACTGCGCTGCCCTTTGTTCCTAATGCGCCGTCCGTGGGCGTGCTGCCGGATGGCGTGACCCCCCATACTGCGGTTGATTTGGCGCTGCTTGATGCGCCGCAGGAGTGGAGCGCATTCAGCCGGCCCGACCCGCAGCACAATGACTGTTGGGAGTCCAGCGTCTTGGTCGAGGGCATGCACTGCGCCGCTTGCGCGCTGACGGTAGAAGACCTGATCAAGCGGGTGCCCGGTGTCGTCAGTGCACAGGTGGGCTCTGCAAGTCGGCGTGCCAAGGTGGTGTGGTCGGCCCAGCAGGTGACGCCCTCCCAGTGGATGGGGGCGGTGCAGGGCAGCGGCTACCGGGTCGTTCCGGCCAACGATACTTTTCTGAGTGAGCGCCGCAAGCAGGAGACTCGCCAAGCCTTGTGGCGCTGGCTAGTGGCAGGCCTGTGCATGATGCAGGTGATGATGTATGCCTACCCGGCCTATGTCGCCAAACCCGGTGACCTCAGTGCCGAGATGGAGCAGTTGCTGCGTTGGGCCTCGTGGGTGCTGACGCTGCCGGTCATGCTGTTTTCGTGTGGTCCGTTTTTCAGAAGTGCATTGCGCGACGTGGCGCAGGCCCGCATCAGCATGGACTTGCCGGTGTCGCTGGGCATTGTGATTACCTTTGCGGTGAGTACGGCGGGCACTTTCGAGCCTCTGGGTATTTTTGGCAAGGAGGTCTATTTCGACTCCTTGACCATGTTTGTATTTTTCTTGTTGACGGGACGGTGGATGGAGTTGCGACTGCGGGACCGCACGGCAGGCGCGCTGGAAGCGCTGATGAATCGGCTGCCCGACAGCGTGGAGCGGTTGGATAGTGATGGCGACTATGCGCGGGTTCCCGTGCGCCGACTGGTGGTAGGCGATATGGTGCGGGTCCATCCTGGCGAGACCTTTGTTGCCGATGGCGTTGTAGAGTGGGGCGACACCATGGTGGACGAAGCCTTGCTAACGGGAGAGTCCCACCCATTGCCACGGGGTCCGGGGTCGACGGTGCTCTGTGGAAGCCATAACCTGAGCAGTACGGTGAAGGTTCGCGTTCAAAGCATTGGCCAGGCCACCCGTTTTTCCCAAATCGTCGCTTTGATGGAGAGCGCCTCGGCCAGCAAACCGCAGATCGCGCAACTGGCGGATCGGCTGGCAAAGCCGTTTTTGATCGCCGTGCTGCTGGCGGCAGCCGGGGCCTGCGCCTGGTGGTGGGCTCAAGACCCGGGTCACGCATTGATGGTGGCCGTCGCCGTCTTGGTAGTGACTTGCCCCTGCGCCCTCTCGCTGGCCACGCCGACGGCCATGCTGGCCTCTGCTGGGACGCTTGCGCGTGCAGGCGTTCTGGTCAGGCGTTTGCAGGCATTAGAAGTATTGGCCCAGGTCGACACTTTTGTGTTCGACAAAACCGGCACGTTAACGATGGATGCCATGCAGGTGGGGGCCGTGGAGCCGCGTGCGGGTTGGACGCGCAGCGACGCGTTGGCGCTGGCCGACGCCTTGGCCCAGCATTCTTTGCACCCAGCATCCCAGGCTATTAGCCGCGTTGCGCGAGAGGAGGGTTGTTGCCAGGGGCAATGGCAGGTGGGCAGCATCACCGAAGTTGCCGGCAAGGGCGTACAGGCACAGGTTTGGGATGGGCGCAACGTTTTTGAGGAAAAGCCTTTGGGTGCGCGCCTCGGTTCTGCCCATTTTTGTGGCGCAGCTGTGAATGGGGCGCAAAGCACCCGGGTGTATCTGGCTGACGATAAAGGCATTGCGGCACACTTTGATTTGACCGAGACTTTGCGGCCACACGCGAAAGAATTGATCGCGGCGTTGGTCACTGAGGGCGTTGGTGTGCGCCTGTTGTCGGGTGATCAACCTGCATCGGTTGCCCGTGTGGCCCAGCAGCTCGGGATAACGATGGCCCAGGGCGGGTGTTCACCCGACGAAAAATTGGCCGTGTTGCGCCAATTGCAGGCGCAAGGGCACCACGTGGCAATGGTTGGAGACGGTTTAAATGATGGCCCTGTGATGGCGGGGGCCCACGTTTCCTTTGCCCTGGGCAAGGCCGTTCCGTTGGCCCAAGCGCAAGCCGACTTCATCATTCTTGGCGATGAACTCGCCGGCGTTTTGCACGCCTTGCGGTTGTCGCGCGCCACCATGGCTATCGTTCGGCAAAATTTAGGGTGGGCCTTGGGCTATAACCTGGTGTGCGTTCCGCTGGCGGTTGTGGGCTGGCTACCCGCTTGGTTGGCGGGTTTGGGCATGGCCACCAGTTCTTTGGTGGTGGTGCTCAATGCCCTGCGGTTGAGCCGAGACATGGGCCCCAGTGGCCTCAAAAAGGTGATCTGATGGATATTTTGTACTTGCTAATCCCCCTGTCCGTGGTGCTGGTTTTTTTTATTCTGGGTGGCCTTTGGTGGGCCATCAACCGGGGACAATTTGAAGACATCGAGTCCGAAGGGGAGCGCATATTGAAGGACCCATAAAGGCTTTTGACGTGTTATCACGTCAAACCTTGATTTGGGTCAGTAAACGCCGGGGCGGTTTCGTGGAAACTTGCCTAAGGTCAATTTAGAAGAGGTCACTATGGCAGTTGGGAATCAGCAAGCGGCGATATACAACGACACCGTTGTACGTCAGTTCGCCATCATGACGGTGGTTTGGGGCGTGGTTGGCATGTTGATGGGGGTGATCATTGCATCACAACTCACATGGCCCGAGCTCAATTTCGGCATTCCTTGGTTAAGTTACGGGCGCCTGCGGCCCTTGCACACCAACGCGGTCATTTTTGCGTTTGGCGGCTGCGGCTTGTTTGCCGCTTCGTACTACGTGGTGCAGCGTACCTGCCAGGTTCGACTTTTTGGCGAAAAGTTGGCTGCATTCACTTTTTGGGGCTGGCAGCTGGTGATTTTGGCGGCTGCTATTTCGCTACCGCTGGGCTACACCCAAGGCAAAGAATACGCTGAGCTGGAGTGGCCGATCGACATCCTGATTACGCTGGTGTGGGTATCGTACGCGGTGGTGTTTTTTGGCACCGTAGGAATGCGCAAGGTTAAGCACATTTATGTGGCCAACTGGTTCTTTGGTGCGTTTATTCTGGCGGTGGCGGTGTTGCACTTGGTGAACAGCGCTGCAATCCCTGCTGGCTACATGAAATCGTACTCCGCCTACGCCGGTGTGCAAGACGCCATGGTGCAATGGTGGTATGGCCACAATGCGGTGGGCTTCTTTTTGACTGCTGGTTTTCTGGGGATGATGTACTACTTCATCCCCAAGCAGGCCGAGCGGCCGATTTATAGCTACCGCTTGTCCATTGTCCATTTTTGGGCACTGATCTTCACCTACATGTGGGCGGGCCCGCACCACCTGCACTACACCGCGCTGCCGGACTGGACGCAGTCAGTGGGTATGGTCTTTTCGCTGATTTTGTTGGCACCCAGCTGGGGCGGCATGATCAACGGCATCATGACTTTGTCGGGTGCATGGCACAAGTTGCGCGACGACCCCATCCTGCGCTTCCTGATTGTGTCTTTGTCGTTCTATGGCATGTCCACCTTTGAGGGACCCATGATGGCCATTAAGACGGTCAATGCCTTGAGCCATTACACCGACTGGACCGTTGGGCATGTGCACTCCGGCGCGCTGGGCTGGGTCGGATTGGTCACCATGGGGTCGATGTATTACCTCATTCCACGCCTCTTCGGCCGCAAGCAGATGTACAGCGTCAAGGCCATTGAAATCCATTTCTGGTTGGCCACGATCGGTATCGTGGTGTATATCGCCGCCATGTGGATTGCAGGCGTGATGCAGGGCTTGATGTGGCGTGCGGTCAACCCTGATGGCACGCTGACCTACACCTTCGTCGAGTCAGTAAAGGCCACGTTCCCGTTTTATGTCTTGCGCTTATTGGGAGGGTTGCTGTACCTGTCGGGCATGCTAATCATGCTGTGGAACACGATGAAAACGGTCACCATCGGGCGCGCCGTGGATGTCCGCATCCCCACAGCCTTAGCGCATGCTTGAAGGAGAACTACACATGGCAAACAAAAACACAAATGCTGGGTTTTCCCACGAAAAAATTGAGACGAACAACTTCTTAATGATTGTTCTGATTCTGCTGGTGCTTCTGGTCGGCGGTTTGGTTGAAATTGTTCCCCTTTTCTTCCAAAAGTCGACCACTGAGCCCATCAAAGGGATTCAACCCTACACCGCCTTGCAGTTGGCTGGACGAGATGTCTATGTGCGAGAGGGCTGCTATGGCTGCCACTCGCAAATGATTCGGCCTTTCCGGGCCGAGACACTGCGTTATGGCCATTACTCCGTGGCGGGTGAGTCGGTGTATGACCATCCCTTCCAATGGGGTAGCAAACGGACTGGTCCGGATCTGGCGCGGGTGGGCGGTAAATACAGCGATGACTGGCACCGTATCCATTTGACCAACCCCCGCGATGTGGTGCCTGAGTCCAATATGCCCGCCTACCCTTGGCTGGAAAAGACGCCGGTCGATGCGGCCGCAATGCCTGCCCACATGACCGCATTGCGCAGGGTTGGTGTTCCGTATACCGACGCGCAAATTGCTAAGGCGGCCGAGGACGTCACTGGTAAGACCGAATTGGATGCCACCATCGCCTACCTGCAGGTGCTGGGCTTGGCCCTGAAATAAATGCGAAGGAGTCGGTGATGGATATCGATATCAATACGCTGCGCGCTGCGGCCACCGTGGTCAGTTTTGTGACCTTTATTGCCATTGTGTGTTGGGCTTGGTCCCGTGGGCGTTCTTCTGACTTCAACGAAGCCGCCCAACTGCCATTTGAGCAGGACTGACCCCCTTAAGGATTTGAAATGAGTGACTTTACAAGCAACTTTTGGTCAATCTACGTTGCCGGCATCACCGTGGTAAGTATTCTTGCCTGTGGGCTGCTGCTGTGGCTGACGGGCAAGGCGAAAGCCACCACTGCTGACGACAATACCACCGGCCATGTATGGGATGGTGATTTGCGGGAGATGAATAACCCCCTGCCGCGCTGGTGGGTGTGGCTCTTCGTCATTACCATTGTTTTCTCGCTGGTTTACTTGGTCATGTACCCAGGCCTGGGCAGCTACCCGGGCATGCTGACCGAGAAGTGGACGCAAGAGGGGCAGTACGAGAAAGAAGTGGCCAAAGGCAATGCCGAGGTGGCACCCTTGTATGCCAAGTTTGCGGCCATGACGCCAGAAGAGGTTTCGCGGGACCCGCAAGCCCACGCCATTGGCGAGCGCCTGTTTATGAACAACTGCTCCCAGTGTCACGGCTCTGACGCCCAAGGCTCCAAGGGATTTCCTAATCTGACCGACGCAGACTGGCTGCACGGTGGCACACCCGACAAAATCAAGGAGACGCTCACACTGGGCCGCATCGGCATGATGCCACCCATGGGAGCCGCTGTTGGCAGCGCGGATGACGTGAAAAATGTAGCGAATTACGTGCTGAGCCTGTCCGGAAGTCCCCACGATTCGGTGCGCGCAGCCCTTGGCAAGCCCAAGTTTGCGGCCTGCGCTGCTTGCCATGGCATGGACGGCAAAGGCAATCAGGCTCTGGGTTCAGCCAATTTAACGGATGACATTTGGCTGCACGGCTATGGTGAAAACGCCATTATTGCCATGATCAACAACGGCAAGACCAACCAAATGCCGGCCCAGGCGGATAAGTTGACGCCAAGTCAGATTCAGGTACTGGCATCGTATGTTTGGGGCATGTCGAACAACCCCAAGGTCAAATAGCGCACGTGACCTGACGGTGCCGTTCAATTGATACCCATGGAAACTCCGCCACGTAAGGTTATTCCAATCCAGCCATCCGCGGATAAGAGCCCGATCAAGCCCCCGGCGGACGCGGATCCGGAAATGGTTTCGTTGTACGAGGCCCACCAGAAGATCTACCCCCGTTCGGTATCGGGCCGTTTTGCCAATTGGCGCTGGGGCTTGGTGTTTCTGACCCAGCTCATTTTTTATGGGCTGCCGTGGTTGGAATGGGGCCAACGCCAAGCCGTCTTGTTTGACCTAGGTGCGCGGCGTTTCTACATCTTCAACCTAGTTCTGTATCCGCAGGACTTCATTTATCTGGCCGGGTTATTGGTCATATCGGCGCTTGCACTCTTTCTGTTTACCGCAGTGGCTGGGCGTTTGTGGTGCGGCTATGCCTGCCCACAGACGGTTTATACCGAGATATTTTTGTGGTTTGAAAAGTTCACCGAAGGTGACCGATCCGCCCGTATGCGACGTGATGCGGGGCGCTGGACCTTAGATAAAGTCGGTCGTAAGTCAGCCAAGCACTTTATCTGGCTCGCCGTTTCTTTTTGGACGGGTTTTACCTTTGTGGGTTACTTCACCCCCATCCACGCGTTGTGGACTGAAATGGTTCAGCTGCAGCTTACTTCGTGGGAAATGTTTTGGGTGTTTTTCTACGGCTTTGCGACCTACGGCAATGCTGGCTTTATGCGTGAACAGGTGTGCAAACACATGTGCCCATATGCCCGCTTTCAAAGCGCCATGTTTGACCGGGACACACTGATCGTGACTTATGACGAAGCCCGTGGTGAGCCGCGTGGCGCACGTTCTCGCAAGGCCGACTTGGCGACCCTGAATTTGGGCGCCTGCGTGGATTGCACCCTGTGTGTGCAGGTGTGTCCGACCGGCATTGATATCCGAGACGGCCTTCAATACGAATGCATTGGCTGCGGTGCCTGTGCCGACGTGTGCGATACCGTCATGGACAAGCTGGGCTACGCACGGGGGCTTGTTAAATATTCGACGCAAAATGCGGTCAGCCAAAATTGGAGTACGGCGGAGACACTGCGCCACGTGCTGCGCCCGCGTGTGTTGGTTTACACCGCTATTCTGGGCTCGGTGGTGCTGGCCATGGCGGTGAGTTTGGCGACGCGCACGCCTTTCAAAGTGGATGTGGTGCGTGACCGGGGCATGTTGGCCCGCATTGTGTCGGGTGGTCATATTGAAAATGTTTATCGCCTTCAGGTGATGAATGCTACCGAGGCCGACCAGCGCTTTCACATTGCGGTATCCGGACTGCCGGGTGCAGTGGTCGCGTCGGACGCCGATGTTGCCATCGATGCGACCCAGTCTCGCTGGGTGGCAGTGCGGGTTCAGGTACCCAATGACGCCGCCCCCGCGGGTTCGCACACGATCGTTTTTGAAATTTCTGCGCAAGACATGACGGCCCGTGTGTTCGAAAAGTCTGTTTTTATTGTTCCCCGTTGAAGGAGTGGCTATGAGCGAAAAACCGTCGAATTCTCCGCAGGCATGGTGGCGATTTGGCCATGTGTGGCTGGTGTTTGGAGGGCCTGCTGTGGTGGTGGTCGCCAGCTTCGTAACTTTCTACTTGGCCGCTTCGGGGCAGGACCCGGTGCTTGATGAAGACTACTACCGCAAGGGTATGGAGATCAACAAGACACTAGCAGACAACCCCGCCAGCTTGGCGCCGGCCATGCAGGCGCGTAACCATGCCGCCACCGGCGTCAAAGCCCCGTAGGCGCTACGATGCTGCAACAGCGCCTGATGTGGATTCTGTGGCCTGCTTTTTTGATGGCGGGTGTGATGGAAATGCTGGTGTTTGCGATGGCCGACCCGCAGAGCCTAAGCTGGTTCGGGCAAGCCCTAGGCTGGTCGCGCCAATCCGTTTACACGGTTGCATTTTTTGTTTTCTGGGCAATATTGGCCGTTTCGGGCGGACTGACAACATTGTTGTCGATGTCACCGTTTGAGGTTAATCGCTGCCCCTTGCCGGAGAAAAAACGCGCCGATAGCTGCCCCAAAAAGTAATGCGTCTAAGGCCCACCGCGCTGCGTGGTTAACCAGCCGTGTTGGGGGTGACGATGGACTTGAGTGCGTCCGCGTTGATGATGCGCACATGGCGCTGTTTGACCTCCACGATGCCGTCTTCCACAAATTTGGAGAACGTGCGGCTCACGGTTTCGAGCTTGAGACCCAGGTAGCTGCCAATTTCTTCCCGCGTCATGCGCAACACCAATTCCGATTGCGAAAAGCCACGCGCGTGCAAGCGCTGCACCAAGTTCAACAAGAAAGCTGCCAGCCGTTCTTCGGCGCGCATGCTGCCTAGAAGCAGCATGACGCTGTTTTCACGCACAATTTCCCGGCTCATGACTTTGTGAACGTGGCGCTGCAGACTCTTCACTTCACGCGAGAGTTCTTCAATGCGGTCAAACGGCATGACGCAAACTTCGGCATCTTCCAGGGCGATTGCGTCGCAGGTGTGGGCGTCGTTGACGATGCCGTCCAGCCCAATGATTTCTCCGGCCATCTGGAAACCTGTCACCTGGTCGCGCCCATCCTCGGATGCGATGCAGGTCTTGAAAAAGCCGGTGCGAATGGCGTACAGGTTGTTGAATTTCTCGCCATTGCGAAACAGCAAGGTGCCACGTTTGATTTTGCGGCGACTGGCCACCATGTCGTCAATGCGCTCCATGTCGTCGTTGTCTAACCCTAAAGGCATACACAGCTCACGCAAATTGCAGTTGGAGCACGCGACCTTGATAGTCGCAACGAGGCTCTCGACCACCTTGGGGGCAGGGCGCACGCAGTGCGGCTGCGATAGCGCGCAGCCGTCGGTTGGGTTTGTCTGGTGTTCGAGCATGGAGTTCCCCTGATGTACGTCAATTATCACTATAGCGAACTTTCACTCTCTTGAGACAGGTCAAGACGCAGGCTTAAACAATAATGCAAAGTAGCGGCCATTGCTAGGAGTATTCATGGTCGAAGTGGCCCATTCTATTGACGCCGAAGTATTGCGTAAGTTCGATGTGGCGGGGCCGCGCTACACGTCCTACCCCACAGCCGATCGTTTTGTCGAGGCATTTAATGCGGACGACTACGCCTTGGCACTGGCGCAGCGCCGTAGCGGGCCGGCCGCTATGGCGTTGCCCTTGTCGTTGTACGTGCATATCCCGTTTTGTGAATCGCTGTGTTATTACTGCGCGTGTAACAAAATCATCACCAAACACCATGAACGTGCAGCGCCTTATTTGCATTACCTCAGCCGTGAGGTGGATCTTCACACGGCGGTGGTTGGCGTAGGCCAGGTGGTTAGCCAGCTCCATCTGGGTGGCGGGAGCCCCACTTTTTTGAATGACGACGAGTTGCGGGACCTTTTGGCCATGTTGCGCCGCAATTTTGCATTCGCTGCCAATGCCGAACTGTCCATTGAAATCGACCCGCGCACGGTGAATGCAGCGCGGCTTGATGTGTTGGCGGACCTTGGCTTTAATCGACTGAGCTTTGGCGTTCAAGACTTTGATCCAGCGGTGCAAAAGGCGGTACACCGCATACAACCAGCAGAGCAGGTTTTTGCGCTGGTCGACGCCGCGCGCAAGCGGGGGTTTTCATCCATCAATGTGGACCTGATTTACGGCTTGCCTCAGCAAACGCCCGAGTCCTTTGATCGCACGCTGGCCCAGGTCAACACACTGCGCCCCGACCGGATTGCCTTGTACGGCTACGCCCACTTGCCAGAGCGGTTTAAGCCGCAGCGGCGCATTGCCACGGCCGAGTTGCCCAGTGGCGCAGCCAAAATTTCTATGCTGGCGCGTTCATTGGCTGCCTTTATGGATGCGGGTTATGTGTATGTCGGCATGGACCACTTCGCCTTACCCGACGACGCGCTGGCAGTGGCCAAGCGACAGGGCCGTTTGCACCGCAATTTCCAGGGGTACAGCACACAGCCGGATTGCGACCTGATTGCGCTGGGCGTGTCTTCCATTGGGCGTATTGGCGCCACCTACAGCCAAAACGCCAAGACCATGGAGGAGTATTGCGACTACCTAGACCAAGGCCGCTTCCCCGTGGTGCGGGGTTTGGCACTAACCCGGGACGACCTGATGCGCCGCGCGGTCATCATGGCATTGATGTGCCAGGGTGATTTGCAGTTTGAGTCCGTCGAGCTGGCCTATCTGGTGGATTTCAAAACCTATTTTGCAAAAGAACTGGAGGCCTTGGCCGAATTGCGCGACCAAGGCATGGTGACGTTCGACGATTCAGGAATTACCGTCACGGAACAAGGCTGGTTTTTTGTGCGTGCCGTGGCGATGGTGTTTGACCGGCACTTGCAGACTGACCGTACCCGGGCGCGCTTTTCCAAGATCATTTAGCATCGTCCGATGCAATTGTCCTTGGCCTTGACGGCCCTCATGATGGGCTTGGTGGGCGGCCCACACTGCGTTGCCATGTGTGGTGCGGCCTGCGCCGGTATTGGGCAGGCTGCAGGCACCAACAAAAACACCGCTTTGTGGACGTTTCAGCTCGGTCGTGTTCTGGGCTATTCAGCTTTGGGCGCGTTGGCGGCTGCTTCTTTGCAAGGCTTGGGGTGGTTGACCATTCAGTCTGCGGCGCTGCGCCCAGTGTGGACGCTGTTCCATGTGGCTGCCTTGGTGCTGGGTTTGCTGCTGGTGTGGCAGGCCCGCCAACCCGTGTGGTTAGAGGCGGGCGCCCGCAAAGTTTGGATGACTGTGCGCTCGGTCGGCGCCAATCGGGGGCGAAGCGCGCCATTGGTGTTGGGTGTGGTGTGGGCTTTGCTGCCTTGTGGGCTGCTGTATTCCGCCCTGATGGTCGCCGCATTGGCGGGCAGCATTGTTGGTGGTGCCATCGTCATGGCCCTTTTTGTAGCGGGTACCAGTGTGAGTATGCTGCTGGGGCCATGGCTCTGGTTGCGATTGCGACGCCCCGATGCAAGCCCGGCCAGTGGGCAATGGGGCGTGCGGATTGCTGGTGCGGCTTTGGCAGCCAGTTCGGCATGGGCCTTGTGGATGGCGTTGGCGCACAATGCAGCACCCTGGTGTGTGACACCGTAGAGGGTTTCAGCCATTAGCCCTTTTTTTGGAGTACCGCATGGACAGCGAAGCCGAATCCACGCAATCGTCCCGTTTGCAGGCACTGCGCAGCTATGCAGTGCTGGATACGCCCTCCGAGCAGGCCTATGACGACATCGTGGCGCTGGCCTCGCTCATTTGCGGCACACCCATTGCACTCATCTCGCTCGTGGACGAGGACCGGCAATGGTTTAAGGCCCGGGTTGGGCTGGAACCAATGGAAACGCCCCGCGGTCAAGCCTTTTGCGCGCATGCGATTTTGAACCCCGAGCTGGTAATGGAAGTTCAGGATGCCTCCAAAGACGCGCGGTTTGCCGACAACCCCTTGGTAATGGGTGAGCCCCACATTCGCTTTTATGCCGGTGCTCCCCTGTTGACACCCAGCGGTTCGGCTTTAGGAACGGTGTGTGTCATTGACCGTGTACCGCGTGTACTTACACCGGTGATGGAAGAGGCTCTGAGGGCGTTGTCGCGCCAAGTGTCTACGTTGCTGGCTTTGCGCCACGCCAACGCCGAATTGCAATTGGTGACTAAAGCCCAGTGGGAACGCCAAGCCCAGTTAGAGCGATACCAACAAAAACTAGAGTCCTTGAATGCAGACTTGGCACACCAGTCCCAGACTGATGCGCTCACCGGGTTAAAGAATCGACGCGCTTTTGATCGTTTGTTGGGTGAAGAGTTATCCCGAGCACAGCGGGGATCGTCTTCATTGGCTTTGCTCATGGTTGATGTTGACCATTTCAAACTATTTAATGATGCATTGGGCCATGTGGCGGGCGATGACGCCTTGCGCCGCGTGGCGCAAACCCTGCAGTTACAGGCGCGCAATTACGACCAAGTGGCGCGCTACGGCGGCGAGGAGTTTGTTTTGGTGTTGCCCGCAACCAATTTGGCGGAAGCCACCGCAGTGGCGCAGCGTGTTCGCAGCGCCGTTGAGACCATGTACAGCCCGCAGCGGCCCGTTACCGTGAGTGTGGGTGTTGCCATGTCGGCACAGGGCGATTCGCCCGAGCAACTGATCAAGCGCGCCGACCAGTCCCTGTACCAGGCAAAAAGCGAAGGGCGTAACCGTGTCGCGGTGCGCGATGCCCCTTAGTTGGGCGGCGCAAGGCGCAAAAGAGCGTTAGGCGCCAAGGTTTGGCCAGGCTGGGATAATCGGCGTATGTCCCCCGATATTGATTGCCCAGACCACGCTGATTCGCGCGCTGAGGCGCCCCTGCATCTTGAGACCAGTACCTGGCGCCTGTCCGTGGCGCCGATGATGGACTGGACCGATAGGCACTGCCGCTATTTTCACCGGCTGCTTACCCGCCATACCCTGATGTACACCGAGATGGTGACCACCGGCGCGCTGATCCATGGTGACGTGCCACGGCATTTGCAGTTCAACGCCGAAGAGCACCCGCTGGCCTTGCAGTTGGGCGGCAGTGAGCCGGCCGACCTGGCGCACTGTGCGAAGCTGGGACAGGACTGGGGCTACGACGAAATCAACATCAACTGCGGCTGCCCCAGCGAGCGAGTCCAGCGCGGTGCGTTTGGTGCCTGCCTGATGCATGAGTCCGCGCTGGTGGCCGACTGCGTCAAGGCCATGGTGGATATCGTGGACGTTCCGGTCACCGTCAAACACCGCATTGGTATCGACAAAGACGAGAGTTACGCTTTGGTGCGCGATTTTGTCGGTACGGTGGCCGATGCGGGCTGCTCGGTTTTTATCGTGCACGCCCGTAACGCTTGGCTCAAGGGCCTAAGCCCCAAAGAAAACCGCGAAGTGCCGCCCCTGCGCTACAGCGTGGTGCACCAGCTCAAGCAAGACTTTCCGCACCTGACCATCGCCATCAATGGCGGCATCACCACCACGGCCCAGGTGCTGGCCCAGCTGGAATCGGTGGATGGCGTCATGTTGGGGCGTGAGGCGTACCACAACCCCTGGTGGCTCAGTGAGTGGGATGCGGCGTTTTTTGGTGCTGCGCCCACAGACCACACCCGCGAGTGGGTAGAGGCGCAAATGGTGGCTTATATGGAGCGTGAGGCCGCCGCGCACGGCACCTCGTGTTTTGCGATTGCCCGCCACATGCTGGGCCTGCGCCACGGGCTGCCCGGTGCCCGCAAGTGGCGCCAGGTCTGGAGCGACCACCGGCTCAAGGGCATGGCGCCTCGTGCGGTCATGGCCCTGGCACACGGTGGTGCGGTGGCGCAAATCGCTTGAGGACTGGTCGATTAGGGGCTCACTGCGCCCAATGCACAACACCTGGGCTTGCGAACCAGGCATCCACATGCATGGCAACCGCCGCTTCAATGCGGTTGCGGCGAATTTTTAGCGTGGGTGTCAGCAAGCCGTTTTCAATCGTCCAAGGCTCGCGGGCTACCACAATCATGCGCAGCTGCTCGTAGTGCGGTAGGGCCTGGTTCACGGTTTGTAGCAACTGCGCCAGCTCGGCATGCACCTGGGTGCGAATGCCAGGGTTGCGCAGCTGTGGGCGAACCGACTCTGACAAAACCACCATGGCGTAGGCCGAGGGCTGGCTGATGCCAGACACCATGGACAGCTCGACCAATGGGTGCGCGTTGAGGTGGTTCTCAATAGGGGCGGGCGCCACGTATTTGCCCTTGGTTGTTTTGAATAGTTCTTTGGCACGCCCGGTAATTTTGAGCAGCCCGTTGGGCCTGCGTTCGCCCAAATCGCCAGTATGGAAATAGCCGTCTTCGGTGAACGATTCGGCAGTCAACTCCGGCTGCTTGAAGTAGCCGCTGAACTGCCCGGGGGATTTGATCAAAATCTCGCCCTCGGGACTCATGCGCACCTGCACGCCCGGCAGTGGAACACCCACATAACCCGGCTGGCCAAACCGCTCGTTCGAGGTGTGCGAATACGAGCAGTCTTCGGTCATCGCATAACCCTCAAAAAGCTTGAGCCCCAGGCGGCGGTACCAGGCAATCAGGTCTGGCGGTATGGGCGCTGAGCCACTGCCGGCCTGCACCACCGCGTCCAGCCCTAAGCCCCGCAGCACCTTGCGCGCGGCAATCCGGCGCAGCAGCGGAATACGCAGTAGGCGGTCAAGCTTCTTGCGTTCAATCTGGGCAAACACCCCTTGCTGAAACTTTAGCCACAGCCGGGGTACCGAAATAAACAGGGTAGGGCGCGCGCGCTGCAAGTCCACCTGGAAGGTATCCAATGATTCGGCAAAAAAGACGTGGGTGTTGCCTTGCACCAAGGAGGCCGCCTCGATCCACGAACGCTCCAGCGTGTGGGCCAGCGGCAGGTAGGACAAAACGCGGTTTTCGCCATTGCCTACGCGACGCTGTGTGTCCTGCACGATGCCTTCGGCCGCGCGGGTGATGGCATTGAAGCTGACCATCACCCCTTTGGGCTGCCCGGTGGAGCCTGAGGTATAGACCAACATGGCCATGTCCTCAGCGCTGCGCGGTGGCCTGCCCAACATTGCGGGGGTACGGGCGGTGACGGCGTCCCATCCTTCATACGGTGTCGATGGCGCGAGTGGGAAAGCAATGCAAGGCATGCCCTCGGGCACGGCGGGGCGCTGCTGCGGCCAGGTGTCGAGCTTGCCGATAAACAGCAGGCTGGCTTCGCTGTGGTCGAGCACAAAACGCACGGTATCTGCTGTCTCGGTCGGGAAGATGGCGACGGTGGTGTAACCGGCCATCCAGATCGCCAACTCGGCCATGAAAAAATGGGCGCAGTTCTTGGACAGGATGGCAATGCGCGCACCGGGCGCAAAGCCCATGCTTTGCAGGTGCTGGGCCATTTTGCGGGCCTGCTCCAGCGTGTGGGCCCAGGTGTACGCAATGACTTTACCGGTACCGACCGGTTGGCTCAGGTAAATACGGTTGGGGTGGCTGGCTTCGTGGTCGTAGGCGTAATCGAGAATGAGTTTTTGGTGGGGCATGAAAAGGCATTATCTGGCGCATCGAAGCAGCAGCCTAATGTGAACGGCACACGCCACCTTGTCATGCGGGTTTACCCGTGTGTGCGGCCGTGTGCATGGCTGCAAAACGGCTGGTGTTGATGCAGCGCAAGTGAAAGCAAGTGCAGCAATAAAGGGGTAGTTGCTACTAATTTAATAGCTGCTTGCGCACGTTTTACGAGGGCTAGAGGCTGATTTGGCTTAAAAAGGTAAGGCGTGCATGCCTTTGCCTGTGAATGGGCCATAGTGCGGTGCGCGTGCTAGAGTCGGTGCCATCTCGACTCTGTTGCATGGAACCGATGGTTGCTGAAACTGCTGCTCGCCTACTGCGTTACTGGGGCGCATTGCTGGTGTGCTGGCTATGCGGCGGCGTGTTGGCACAAGTGCAGCCCACGTCGATTCGTGTCGTTTTGGACGATAACTACCCACCATACACTTTCAGAGATGGCGATGGCAACGCGCAGGGTTTGCTCAAAGAAAAGTGGGACCTGTGGCAAAAACATACCGGCATCGCAGTCGAGTTTCAGTCCATGGATTGGGCCGCCGCCCAAGCGGCGATGGTGGACGGCAAAGCCGACGTGATCGACACGATATTTGAGACCGAGCGCCGCCAAAAGATTTACGATTTTTCAGCACCCTACGCCACGATCGCGGTCCCGATCTACTTCCATCGCAGCATGGGCGGCATTACCGACGTGAGGTCGCTCAAAGGTTTTACCGTGGGCGTGAAAGACGGCGACGCTTGTGTGGAATACCTCAACGCCAATGGCATTACCGAGCTGCGCCGCTATGCCAGCTACGAGGCTCTCGTTAAAGCGTCTGTCGCGCAAGAGGTACGGGTGTTGTGTATTGACGAGCCGGCGGCCGTTTACTTTTTTAACCGGGAGCGCGCGGCCGACGAGTTCCGGCATACCGCGCCGCTCTATCGCGGCCAATTCCACTGGGCGGTCAGAAAAGGACAGTTGGACCTTAAAAAAATGGTGGACGACGGCTTTGCCCGTATCAGCCCTCAGGAGATGGAGGCGCTGCAGGTTCGATGGCTTGGTCAGCGCGTCGAAACCGCGTACTGGTCGAACTGGGCGCGTTATGGGGCGTACGCACTGTTTGCGTTGACCCTGTTCTCGCTCATCCTATTGTTTTGGAGCCGAACCTTGCGCCGGCGGGTGCAGGTGCGCACCCAAGAGTTGTTGACCACGGTCGCGTCGTTGAAGGCATCAGAGTCGCGGTTTCGTACCCTGTTTGAGCAAGCCAACGATGCCATTCTCATTATGCGTGGGCCTGTTGTAATTGACTGCAACCAGCGAACCTTGGAACTCCATGGTTTGTCGCGCGAGGAGATCGTTGGCTCCACTCCATTGACCGCTTCTCCGGTCACGCAGCCCGATGGGCGCATGTCAGATGTGGTGATGCAAGAAATGCTAGCGCGGGTGGAAGCAGGCCATTCTGCAGTCTTTGAATGGCGCAATCTCCGCCCGGATGGTTCTGTATTGGATGTCGAAGTGAGCCTAAGCCGCATCGACTTTGGCGGCGAGGTGTGCATGCAAGCCATTGTGCGCGACATCACCGAGCGCAAAGAGGCGCAGAGTGAGATTTTGCGCCTGGCCTATTTCGATTCACTCACCCAGTTACCTAACCGCCGCCAGGTGGTAGACCGCCTGCGCCAAGCATTGGCGGGCTGCAAGCGGCATGCGAGCTGGGGGGCGGTGCTGTTTATCGACCTAGACAACTTCAAAAACCTCAACGACACACGGGGTCACGACGTGGGCGACACCCTGCTGGTCGAAGTGAGTCGCCGTTTGATGGCCAATGCCCGGGCAAAGGACCTGGTGGGGCGATTGGGCGGGGACGAATTCGTGGTGCTG